>JBBRQE010000026.1:0-28299 GCA_038226905.1 Chthoniobacterales bacterium
GATACCTGCGAACTGACCGCCACGTGCACGGAAGAACTTCGCAATCGCGGCTTTAATGTCGAGTTGATCCGGCGAGTGGACCGGACCGGGTTCAAGGCCGGTGCGCTTTCCGTCGGATTGGAAGCGGCTCAGGGTGACTTTGTTTGCATTCTCGATGCGGATTTTGTTCCGCCGCCCGACCTGCTCAAGAAGACCATCGATTTTTTCACCGATCCGAAAGTGGGAATGATCCAGACCCGTTGGGGACATCTGAATCGCGGCTACTCCCTGCTGACGCGGGTCCAGGCCATGTTCCTGGATGGGCATTTGCTGCTTGAGCAAACGGCTCGCAGCCGCAGTGGACGTTTTTTCAATTTTAACGGGACAGCCGGACTCTGGCGCCGGTCCTGCATCGAGGAGGCCGGGGGCTGGCAGCATGACACCTTGACGGAGGATCTGGATTTGAGTTATCGCGCGCAGTTGGCCGGCTGGAAGTTTATTTTCCTAACGGATGTGGTGACACCCGCTGAGCTGCCCGTCGATATGAATGGTTTCAAGTCGCAGCAACATCGCTGGACCAAGGGCTCCATTCAAACATGCAAGAAGCTATTGCCCACCATCTGGCGCAGTAACCTGTCGCTCACCATCAAACTGGAAGCGACCGGCCACCTTACCTCCAATTTTGCCTATCTGCTGCTGGCCTGCTTGTGCGTTCTCCTGCACCCCTCCACGGGCGGTCCCCAGGGCTTGATCCGCACGCTCCTGATCGATGTTCCGATTTTCCTGACCGCCTCCGTCTCGGTGGCGGTATTTTACATCTGTGCGCAACGCGAGTTGCATCCGCGTACCTGGATGAAAGAGATACTCCTTCTTCCCTGCCTGCTGGCCCTCGGAGTGGGCCTGTCTCTTAATAATGCCCGCGCCGTTCTTGAAGCGGTTTTCAATCACCAGAGCGATTTCGAGCGCACGCCCAAGTACGGAATCGAGCACAAAGCGCAGCCCTGGCGCAATCTCAAATACATGCCGTTAAAGTCGCTTCTCCCCATGGTGGAAATCGCCTTTGCCCTTTATTTTTCCTATTTTGTTTGGTACGCGATCTCGCATCGCCAGTTCCTTACGCTCCCTTTCCTGCTCATGTTTCAAGCTGGCTTTCTTTATGTCTCCATCTCCTCGCTGGCGCCATTTTGGTCGCGTCTCAGCTTTGGGAATTCGCGCGCCCTTGCTATTCCTGCGTGACAAAGAGGCATTCTGAGTAAAGGGTCGCGCATGTCTCGCCGCCTGCTGGCTTTGCTGATCCTGGCTGCTCTGGGTTCGGTGACGGCGCGGGCCGCTTCCACTATTACGTCCACCCCGATCGAATCTACGGCCACGCCGGCGCCCATCGAGGAATCTCCGGATCGGATCGTGGTGAGCGTGCGCGACCAAAAACTAATGGTGGTGCGGAACTTCGCCAAGGTCGTGGTCTATCCCGTTTCTACTTCCAAATACGGGTTGGGCGATTTCTGGGGACACATGACCACTCCGCTGGGTTATCTGCAGGTGGCGGAGAAGATTGGAGATCACGCGCCCGTCGGGGCGGTGTTTCATAATCGTCGTTTCACCGGGGAGATTCTTCGGCCCAATGCCCCGGGTCGTGATCCGGTCATCACCCGAATCATCTGGTTACGCGGCTTGGAGCGGCAGAATGCGCACGCTTTCAGTCGCTGTATTTATATCCATGGAACGCCGGAAGAGCGGTACATCGGCCGGCCCGCCAGCTACGGCTGTATTCGCATGAAATCGCGCGACGTGGAGGCTTTGTATAATCAGATCCCCATCGGAGCGCTCGTGCAAATCGTGCCCGATCGCCTGCCGAAAATCCGCAAGCCGCGGCATAACCCGGGTGAAGCGGCCAAGGCGGGTCCGGCACCGGTGCAGGCCCCGGCTGCCTAAGCGCAAAGACGAAAGGGCCGATTACCCATCATCTTCGCGCACAGCGCGGACGCTTTTCACTCATCTTGACAATTGCCTCTGGCTCCGCGACCCTCCCCGCCCCGAAACTTTTCTCGAATCATGGCCAATACCAAGTCCGCCGCTAAACGCTCCCGTCAAACCACCAAGCGCTCTTTACGCAACCGCAGCGTGCTCAGTCACCTGCGCAGTTTGAAGAAGCGCACTCCCTTGACCGAATCAGTGGATGCCAAGCAGGTTCGCACGCTCGTTTCCGCCATCGACAAGGCGGCCAAGCGGGGAATTATCCATCGCAATGCGGCTAATCGCCGAAAGGCGCGTCTGGCCCGCGTGCTGAGCGCTTCCCCGAAATAGAACCTCCTTCGTCCCGCGCTTCCTGCCAGCCAAATGGCCTTTGCATATCGCGCAGGACGGATAGATTCTCTGCCGATGATCCCGGCTTTTCTCCTCGTCCTTGCCGCTGTCGCCTATCGAATCGCGACAGGTCTTTTTATTCACAACGGCGCGACCTGGCTTTCCAATTTCGCGCCGCTCGCCGCCATTGCGCTCTGTTCAGCGGTCTATTTCCCTTCCAGGCTGAAATTCTCCCTGCCGCTCATCACTCTTTTCCTTTCCGATTTGGTATTGAATCTTTCTTACGGCGCGTCTCTCCTCGATGCTCATATCGTCTGCCGTTATCTGGCCCTGGTCATTATCGGGTGCATCGGTCTTCTCTTACAGGGTCGTGCCTCCCTTAAGACGCTGCTGCCTGCTTCGATTGGCGCCTCTTTTGTCTTTTTCGCGATCACGAACGTCTTCTCCTGGATAAGCGATCCCGGTTACGCGAAGAGCGCGGCCGGCCTCGTCCAGGCTTTGACCGTTGGTCTGCCGCAATACAGCGCCACGCCCACCTGGATGTTCTTTCGCAACTCGCTGGTCAGCGATTTGATTTTCACGGGCCTGTTTGTCATGTGTGTGCAATTCGGCCGGAGCGCCGAATCCGCCTCACGCAAAGAAATCGCACTCGCGCGGGCCGCGTAAACTTCATGCAGCCTGCGGAGGAGCGCGACGAGGTCGAGATGCTCTCGCTGATGCTGTTGATCCGGCGCTTTGAGGAACGCGCCAGCCAACAATATCAAGCGCAGAAGATCGGCGGCTTTTGTCATCTTTACATCGGACAGGAAGCCGTGGTGGTCGGCGCGGAAGCGGCCATTCGGGCGGACGATTACATCATTACAGCCTACCGCGACCACGCCCATGCCCTCGTGCGCGGCACCAGCGCCGATGCCTGCATGGCGGAACTTTTCGGCAAGGAAACTGGCTGCTCGCGCGGCTTGGGCGGGTCCATGCATTATTTCGATCGCAAGAACCACATGTATGGCGGGCACGCTATCGTCGGCGCGCATGTGCCTCTGGCTACGGGCATGGCTTTTGCCTCGAAATATCGCAAGGAAGATCGGGTCACCCTCTGTTTCTTCGGCGATGGCGCCATTAATCAAGGCGGCTTTCATGAAGCATTGAACCTGGCCGGTCTCCTTAAATTGCCCGTCGTTTTTATTTGCGAGAACAACTTGTTCGCCATGGGCACTTCGGTGAAACGATCCACTTCCCTGAAACAGATTGTCGATCGCGCGGAGGGTTATGACATGCCGGGCGAAGTGGTGGATGGAATGAATTTTCGCGAAGTGCGCGACCGCCTGGGCGAAATAGTAAGTTCGATTCGGAAAGATCCCCATCCGGCCTTTGTCGAAGCGCGCACCTATCGTTATCGCGGACACTCCATGTCGGATCCGGCCAGTTATCGCACCAAGGATGAGTTGGAGAAATATCGTTTGGACGATCCCATTACGCGATTGCGCGCGCAGCTCACCCGGGAAGGGAAATTGAGCAATGAGGCATTCGACGAAATGGATAAACGCGCGAAAGAAACGGCCCTGGCCAGTGTGAAGTTCGCGGAGGAAAGCCCGGAGCCGTCGCTCGAAAAGCTTTACGATTACACTTACGCCAACGAGAGCGGAGTCGAGGTTGCAGCCGCCGCACCGGGAGGTGCTTCGTGAGAGAGATTACTTACCGGCAGGCGTTGAACGAAGCGCTCGCGGAAGAACTGGAACGCGATGCGAACGTCTTTTTGATGGGCGAAGAAGTGGCCGAGTACAACGGCGCCTACAAAGTGAGCCAGGGATTGCTTGAGCGCTTCGGCGCCAATCGCATCATTGACACCCCGATCAGTGAGAACGGTTTTGCCGGCCTCGGCGTGGGTGCCGCCATGGTCGGGTTGAGGCCGATCATCGAGTTCATGACTTTCAGCTTTTCCCTGGTCGCCTTCGATCAGGTGGTGAATAACGCGCCGAACATGCTCACCATGTCGGGTGGGCAGTTCAACATTCCGATCACATTTCGTGGACCGAACGGCCCGGCCCATCAATTGGGCGCCACTCATTCCCACGCCACCGAATGTCTTTACGCTAACGTCCCCGGGTTGAAAATTTGCACGCCGGCCACGCCGCGCGATGCCAAAGGTCTGCTTAAGACGGCGGTGCGCGATAATAATCCCGTGCTCGTTTTGGAGTCGGAACTCCTCTATAGCTCGAAAGGAATGGTCGAACCGCTCGACCACGATCTGCTCATCCCGTTAGGCGAAGCAGAGGTTAAGCGGGAAGGAAGCGACGTCTCCATTATCTGTTATGCCCAGACCGTGCCGCTCGCGTTGGCCGCCGCCGCCCGCCTCGAGGAGGAAGACATCAGCGCTGAAGTAATCGATCTGCGTTCGATCAAGCCGCTCGATGAACAGGCCATTTTCACTTCGGTGAGCAAGACCCATCGCGTGGTCATTATCGAACAGGATCGTCCCTTCTGCGGGGTGGGGGCGGAGGTTTGTTACCGGATTCAGCAGAACATTTTCGATGAGCTCGATGCCCCCATTTTGCGCGTAGCCCAGGAGGATGTCCCCATGCCCTACAATGAACGTCTCGAGCAGGCGGTCCTGCCGAGCGTGGAGAAGCTCATCGCCGCCGTGCACCGTGTTTGTTACGCCTAGGAGAATCTCATGCCTGAAATCACCATGCCGAAACTGAGTGACACGATGACCGAGGGGACGCTCATTTCGTGGAAAAAAAAGAAGGGCGATAAAGTCACCACCGGAGAAGTCCTGGCCGAGATCGAGACCGACAAGGCGACCATGGAATGGGAGTCACCCGAGGACGGGACTTTGACGGAGATTTTTATTGAAGAGGGCGGCAAAGTAAACGTGGGCGACAAGATTGCGTTCATTGGCGGGGAAGGGGAGACGGCTCCGGTTGAGAAAAAGGCCGAGGCGAAGCCCGAGAAAACGGAAGAGACGAAGCCGGCCAAAAAAGAAGAAGCAAAGCCGGAGGCGAAAAAAGAAAAGCCGGCTCCCGCTGCGGTGGAGTCGAAGGTCGACAGGCCGAAGACTAATGCCGCGGAAGATGACGCGCGGGTTAAGGCGTCTCCTGTGGCACGCCGCCTGGCTGGCGAGCTTGGCGTTGACCTTTCCAAAGTTAATGGAACTGGGCCGGAAGGCCGCGTCACCGAAAGCGATGTCCGAGCTGCCGGCAAAGGGCAAAGTCGTCCCGCCGCCCAAGTCTCCGCCCCGTCAGCGGCCATTCCCGCGGCCCGACCGGGAGAAGGCGCACGCATTCAGTTGAGCGGGATGCGCAAAGTGATCGCGCAGCGCCTGGTCGAGAGCAAAGGGCCCGTGCCTCATTTTTATCTAAACATCGATATCGATGCCGGCCCCCTCCTGGCGGCTCGCGCAGAATTGAAATCCGGGGGAGAGGGCGCAGAGACGGCCAAAGTCACGGTAAACGATTTTGTTTTGAAGGCGTCTGTGCAGGCGGCGATAAAAGTCCCGAAAGTAAACGCTTCTTTCGACGGCGACGCCATTGTGCAATACACGGATGTCGATCTGGCTGTGGCGGTGGCCATTGAAGACGGACTGATCACGCCGGTCATCCGCAAGGCCCAGGACAAATCACTCCCGCAGATTAGCGCGGAGATCAAAGATCTCGCGCATCGCGCCCGCAGCAAGCGGATGAAACCGGAGGAGTTCCAGGGAGGCTCGTTTACCGTCTCGAATCTCGGCGGCTTCGGCGTGGACAGTTTCTCCGCCATTATCAATCCGCCCCAGGGCTTCATTCTGGCCATCGGCACCATCTCGAAACGACCGGTGGTCGGCGAGGGCGACCAGGTGGTGATCGGTCATCGCATGTCGATTTGCATGAGCTGCGATCATCGGGTCATCGATGGTGCGCTGGGCGCCGAATATTTGAAGGAGCTCCGCCATTTGCTGGAGAATCCCGCTCTCCTTCTGGTCTGATTCGCCAAATTTGGAAGGCGCCGCGCCGCCCGCGCCCTTTAGGAACGCGGACATAACGACGCGTGTCCGGCGCGCTTCTTCTTGCGCGGGTTCGGTCGGTCGGCGAGCATGAACTGTGGCTGAAGATGCGCCTGCCGAGAAACCGCTCCGTTCTGTTTCGTTCGTTATTCATGCGACCCGCGGGGTCATTCGCGATCAAACAGTTCGTCGCAAGGCGATGTGTGTTTTGCTGGGAGCGGCCGTCCTCCTGCTTTTTTCGGGATCGACTTTTCTAGCCTCTTTTTTGAACCCGCGGGAGCATTTGGGCCGGGCTCTTCTTTTTTGGATCGTGTGCGTCTGGTTCACCGTGACCGCCCTGTTCCTGGCCCTGTTCGACATGCTCATGGTGAGGGTGGCGGGCCGGGCCGCCCGGCGAGCGCTCCGCCACGATTATTCCAGCGAGTGACGGGCGTGTTCGCCTAACGAAGTTACAAGATGACAAAGAAAACGGAATCCTCCGGAACCGCGGTTTACTGGAAAACCCGGGAACAAATGGAGGCGACCGAGCAGCAAACGCTCGCCCCCTTCGCGCAGAAGTCAGGCGACTCGCGCGGCCGCAAGTATCCGGAAACCAGCCATTCCTATCGGACGGAATTCCAGCGCGACCGGGCTCGCATCATTCATTCGCGCGCCTTCCGTCGGCTGGAGTACAAGACGCAGGTTTTTCTCAACGGCACGGGTGATCATCTGCGCACGCGCCTGACGCACTCCATCGAAGTGGCGTCGATCAGTCGCACGATTGCGCGCGCCCTCTCGCTCAATGAAGACCTGGCCGAAGCCATCGCCCTGGCCCACGATCTGGGGCATTCCCCATTTGGCCACTCGGGAGAGGAAATGCTGGCCGAGTGCATGCGGGATCAGGGCGGGTTCGATCATAACAAGCAAAGCCAGCGCGCGGTCGAGTTGCTCGAGAATACCTATCCGAACTTTCCCGGTTTGAATCTAACCTACGAAGTGCGCGAAGGTTTACAGAAGCACCAGGCTTTCTACGATCCTCCCACCCCCGGCGAGGAAGGGTATCGGTGTCCTTCCCTCGAAGCGCAGATCGCTAATCTGGCCGACGAAATTACCTACTACAGCCACGACCTGGATGATGCGGTCGATTTCGAGATTTTGAGTGGAAAGCAATTGGAAGAAAACGTTGTCTGGCAGCAAAGTCACCGCGCGGTGGTCGCTCGTTATCCGGAGGCGCGCGAGCCGGAACTGCACAAGTTAATCGTGCGCAGTATCATTGATGTGCAGGTCCGCGATGTCATCACGAGTAGCGGACGGTCCATCGCCGAGGCCGGTGTGCAGAGCGCCGATGACGTGCGTCGTCAGAGTGGTCCGCTTATTCGCTACAGCGATGCGCTGCTCGAGGCCAATCGCGCGCTGCGCCGCTTTCTCTATCAAAACGTTTATTATCATCCTCGCGTGGCGGAGGTGAATCAAAACGCCTGCGAGATGCTCCGGCGCGTCTTTGAAGCGTTGTTGCTGGACCCGGAACAGTTGGGCGACGCCGCCACCAAACGGATTGAAAGCGAGGGGCTCTACCGAACAGTCTGCGACTACGTAGCCGGAATGACCGATCGCTATCTTATGGAAGAACACGCGCGCCTCGTGCCCGCGGCTGAGCTTTCCGGCCTCCGTCCCCGCATCTAAACCGGCCTGGTGCGGGCCGTCGTTAGGTGCGGCCCGCTTAGGCCGCCGCGTTTCCCATCTCGTCGCCCAGGTATTGAATGAGGAGACGAAGACGCTGATTGACCGATAGTTCCTCCAGAACGCGCTGACGGCGCATGGCGTCGCTGACAAAAGTAGAAGCTACCAGGTCGGCCAGCATTTCCGGATCGCCCAGGTCCGAAAGGTAGCGGTCCACCTTGGCGGGAAGCTGGCGCCCGTCCCCTTTGAACTTGGCATAGAGTTCCAGGACCTTGGCCGAAAGAGCTTCTGTCTCGACCGATGATCGAAGGTCCGACTCAAGGTGTTCGATCCGGGCGATGGGGAAGGGCATCTCCTGTTCGAATCCGACCAGACGCACCCGTTCCAGACCCTGCAGGATGAGGTTGGAGGTGCCATCGTCGCGCTCTACACATGCACGGATTAATCCGACCCCGGCAATCGGAAAAAAATCAGCGGGCGACTGCCACTCCACCTGCTGAGGCTTGAGCAACGCTACGGCGAACATCCGATCATGACTCAAGGCGTGCTCGAGCATATGACGATAGCGTGACTCGAAAATATAAAGAGGAAGCAGGGCGTGGGGAAAGAGGATGGCCCCCGGCAACGGCATGACCGGCACTTGCTTCGGAAGGATGGCAGAGACGTCCATGATTCCTTAATAACCTACAGGGACGAGGGCCGGGCAAGCGGCTGGATAGCGCGGGGCGGAGTGAGTTTTAACGCAGTCCGAGGATACGGAACGTTCTGGTCAGCTCATCCACCGTCAACTGCCCTTCCACCTGTGTATCGGCGAGGGCTGCGTAGGCCATGGTGGAGCCACAGCCCGCCAGGACGACGCGTGAGACTGCCCCCAATTTTCCGACACCCATTACGCTCACAGCCAGATCGGATTCATCGTGCGAAATGAACTCCAGTAAACGGGTCAGTTGGGCGGGCGTATCGGTCCGCGTGGCTACTTTGAAGATAGCAGCGCCGAGCGATTTGGCCGTCCGGGCCTTGGCATGCAAGCTGCGCGCGGTGGGCGTCGAGTCGAAGTCGTGCAGGGAAAAAATGCGTGCGACGTTTCGATGGGACGCAGAGTTCAAAATCGAGTGAAAAGTTTCGGCCGAACGCAATTCAACATCCACGTAGCGGGCGAAGGGCAAAAATCGAGACAGAAGCTCGCGCCGTCGCGCGGTGGAGAGCGCACTCGCGCCGCCTTCGGCCGGATGACGGGCGGTGACAATGAGAGGCGCGCGCAAGATCGAGATCCTTGCTTCCAGGTCATTCTGGATAGGGAGCAGATGATCCAAGCGCAGCTCGAAAAAATCAGGCGGCTCGTCCATGGCCGCGGCCATTTCCTGGTCCGCCTTGGTCGCGATCACGCCAACAATCTGACAGCGCTTCGTTTCCCGGGTTTTGACCGGAGGTTGTGCTGTCATATCTTATCTATCGCCCCCGCCGTTTGAGGGGCATTAAGTCTACGTTTTTTTCGCATGCTTGCTCGCAAACAGGAACTCAGCACCCAGGTTCAGCAGCTGATTGATTCCTTTCTGCTCGCCTTCTCGCTCCTCGCTGCCCACACCCTGCGACTCTACAGCACCGTCTGGTTCAATCTAACAAAGTCTATCGACCGGTTTGGCAACTACTCCTGGCTCCTCATTGTCGTCATGCTCTTCGGCCCCATTCTGCTCGACCTGCAGGGATTTTACAATTCTCCCCTCGATAAGACGCGCCGCAAGTCGTTCAGCCAGATTTTGCGCGCCATGATTTATCTCGGGATGATCGTGAGCGCCTGCGTGATTTTCCTACGACTGCCTCTGGCTAATCGCTCCATGCCCATTCTTTTCGGGGTCATTGCCATGGCCACCCTTCTGATCAAGGAGCGGATGATTGTCCACCACGTCAGGGGAAGGGCCATGCGCGGAGAACTGCGCGAGACTGTTTTGCTGGCTGGTTCGCCCCAGGATATCACTGCGCTGGAGCGCTCCTTCACTCCCGAACAGAATTTACTCATGGAGGTGGCAGATCGGATCGATAT
Source organism: Chthoniobacterales bacterium (assembly GCA_038226905.1). Lineage (GTDB taxonomy): Bacteria > Verrucomicrobiota > Verrucomicrobiia > Chthoniobacterales > UBA10450 > JBBRDU01. Next base: position 9,963 of record JBBRQE010000026.1, read on the forward strand.
CGAAACGCAGCCGCTCTCCGACCTGATCGAAGCCATGCACCGGCATTCCGTTGCCCGCGTCATTTTCGCGGCGGGCCACAGCCAGCTAAACCGCGTGGAAGAGGCCATCGGGGCCTGCGAGGTCGAGGGCGTGCCCGCCTGGTTGGCCGCGGACTTTATTCGGACGTCCATCGCCAAGCCGGATTTCGACTTCTTTGCCGGCCGTCCCATGCTGGTTTTCAGGTCCAATCCGGATGTTTCGTGGACCTTGTTTATCAAGAGTCTAATCGACCGCGTCGGTGCTTTCCTGGCCCTCCTTGTCTTCGCTCTGCCCATGGCGGTGGTTGCGATTGGCATTCGACTCACTTCCGCCGGGCCGATCATTTTTAAACAACGCCGGGCCGGGAAGCACGGGCAGCCGTTTGTCATGTACAAATTTCGTTCGATGTCGGACGATGCTGAAATGCGGCGGGCCGAGTTGGAGCCCTTCAACCAGATGAATGGACCGGTCTTCAAAGTGGATGCCGACCCGCGTATTACTCCCTTTGGTCGTTGGCTGCGCCGCAGCAGCATCGACGAGCTTCCCCAGCTGGCTAACGTCCTCCTCGGAGACATGAGCCTGGTCGGTCCGCGTCCCCTCCCGCTCTACGAGGTTGAAAAATTTGAGAACACGGCCCAGCGCCGCCGCCTCAGTGTGAAGCCGGGCCTCACCTGTCTCTGGCAGATCAGCGGCCGCAATCAGGTGCGCGACTTTGCCGACTGGGTCAAACTGGACTTGGATTATATCGATCACTGGTCGTTAACGCTCGACTTTAAGATTCTCCTTCGCACGGTGCCTGCGGTTCTCATGGGATTTGGGGCCAAGTAGCTCTTTGCTCTATATATAATACAGGTCCGCGCGGCGACGGAGCCGCGGAATTGGCCTCTGGTGATGGAGGGGCGAGCTCCGGAGCCTCATTCGGGCCGGGTGCCTTGTTATGCGTGAGCAGCCTGGAGAGGCCATTCTAAGATCGAACATTTTACGCGTTGTTAGGCGCCGCGGCGGCCACCACCGGACCAATGACAGTCGGCTGGCATCCCTCCACTGCCGGACCCCAACAACTTCCCGGGTTAATCTGAACCGGGTCAAGCTAGACCCCTCTTCGGGTAGTCCGTGGCGTCGCGGGAGCTCCGCCCTTCCTGAAGCGGCCGGCCTTTCAGCACGGTGGCTTCCTTGCGCGAAGCGTGAGCTTGTTAGGCCGGGACGAAGCCGGGCCGTGCTGGCAGCATGCGCTCCACATATTTGGCGAGGATATCGAATTCGAGATTAACCTCTTCACCGCGTTGCGCGCTCTGCAGATTGGTCGCGCGCCGGGTGTGCGGAATAATCCAAACGGTAAAACTCCCGGGAGAAACTTCGGCCACGGTCAGACTGATACCGTTAATGGCGATGGAGCCTTTCGAAACGATGTAGCGAGCAAAGGTGGGGAGGAGTTCCACCTCCAGGCGGTAGTCTTTACCCGCCTGTTCGAAGGATAAAATCCGGGCGGTGCAGTCAATGTGCCCCTGCACAAAATGGCCTCCGATTGTCCCATCTGCCCGGAGAGAACGCTCCAGGTTAACGAGTGAGTCGCGGCGCAGTTGCCCCAGGTTGGTGCGTTTAAGGGTTTCATCCAAAAGGTCGAATGTGATCTGCTCGGGTCGGTGCGCGCTCACCGTGAGACAGCAGCCGTTGATGGCGATGCTGTCACCGACCCGGGCCGGCAGGGCGGTGCGCGGTGCCGCGATTTCCAGTTGAGTTCCCCGGTCGACCGCTCGGATCCAACACACCTTGCCGACCTCTTCCACTAAACCGGTGAACATGGAACACTTTTACGCGTGCCGGGCGGATGATGCCAATTGCGAAACTGCAGGCCAGGCAGCCTGCGTCCTGGCCAGAACGGTCCTGCCTAACGGTTAATCATTGGCGGGGCCGGTCCTAAACGGGACAGCCGGAGGGATGAAACGGAAAAAGATGAGCCTCTTGTCCCGAAGAGGGCATAAAACCCGCTGACCCGTAGAATCGTGCCCCAAGACAACGTCCGTAAATTAACTGAATTTTATGCTAGGCAGGGTCCAGCCGGTTCTATAGAACGAAGGGCAGACGACAGGTCGGCGGGACACACCCGTGGGCTGGCCGTTCAAAGATTTTTCGAAAAAAGCCTTGTCAGAGTATCGAATCTTCACTAATGCCTATCCCCAACCTAACCAAACCATGGAGAAACTAATGATCAAAAACGTATTGAAAACGTTAACATCCGTTCGCACGGCCTTTGTCGTCGCGACCGGTATTCCGCTATTCGCGGCCATGAGCGTCAGCGCTCAAGACCCAAATCCCGCTCCGCAAGGTGGGGGAGAGGCAAGTGCCGCAGCCGTCGTCGTGACTGGCTCGAACATTCCTACGGCGGAAGAGGTAACTCCTTCGAACGTCGATACACTGACCTCCGCCGATGTGGCCCGCTCCGGCGCGGGTGGGGACGTTTTGCAGGTTCTGCAAAAACGCGATCCGGACTTCACGGGTGGCGGTAACCTCGGCGGAACGAACGCGAACATCAGCTCGGGTAGCACCTTGGGTGGTTCCATCATTTCCATCCGCGGTTTACCAACCCTCGTTCTGCTCGACGGCCGTCGTATTGCCGATTCTGCAGCCATTGCCACGGGTGGCGCGCATTTCACTGACGTCAGCCTTTTCCCGACAGCGCTGCTCAGCCGAATTGAAGTCCTGAAGGATGGTGCCTCCGCCCTCTACGGTTCTGAAGCCGTTGGTGGTGTGGTTAACATCTTTCTGAAAACAGATTTTACCGGTCTTGAGATCGGCTTCCGCTACGGGTTCTCAGTCGAGCCTGGCGTCGCGGAGCGTCGAGCGTATGCAATCGCTGGCGTGGGTAATGAGACGACCCATGTGACGGCGGCATTTCAATACTATGAAATCGATCCCCTCTACCAACACGAGCGTGTCTACTCGCAGAAACCCGGTGGTGTGACCACGACCTATGCAGGCGTCGGCCGGGATAGACTCAGCCGGTTCCTGTTGAACCCCGGCCTGAATTCCCCATTTGACGCGGGCGTTGTCTCTGGAAGCGTCCCTGTGCCCCCCGCGCCCCAATATGATGCGCTGTCAGCGGCGTACACCCGCGCGTCGACCGCTCAGGTCACGTCGTTCGATCTCACCAAGCTCCCCACCAGCACTCTGAAGGAGCGCAATACAGACGAATTTGCTTCCTTCACCCACGACATATTCGGCAAACAACTGGAAGTCTTCGGCGACGAGCTCTATTCACATAACTCAAACTTCCAGCAGCTGAACGGACAGCCGCTCAGTAACGCCACTGGAGTGGTTATTCTCGGTTCAACGCGCGTCGACCCGATTACCGGGGCGCTCGTTGCCGAAAATCGCGGCACCCCGGCCATGTTTAACCCGTTCCAGCTCTCGATCGACGGGAACACGCTGGCAGGCACTAACCGTTTGACCGCAGCTAATCGCTTTCAGGCTCATCCCCGGACATTCGACAATGATTCGAATTTCTACCGGCTTCTCGGCGGACTCCGTTCGCAGATCAATAAGGATTGGTTCGCTGAAGTTGCGACGTATTACAGCCACTACACCATCGAATATGTCAATGGTGGCTTGGTCGACGCTGGCAAGTTAAACAGTCTTATCGCAGGCAACTCCGCCGCCTTCCCGAATCAGTCTTTTGACTTTTTTGCTCACAACCCTATCGGCGAAGGCGGTCTGACCGGAGCCGCCTTTAACTCGATCTTCGGTTCTAACCTCCGCAAGTTGGATTCCTATCAGAAGGCCTTCGACGCGAAGGTTACCGGATTCCCCTTTGAGATCCCCGGCGGTCCAGTGGGTGTCTCCGCGGGTGCCGAGTTCCGCGACGAAGGATTTAAGGTGACTGACTCCCCGGAAATCTTCGTCGGATCTGTTCCGATTGGTAACATCGACGTAGGCCGCGGTATTAGTTCCTTCTACGGTGAAGCGAGCTTCCCGCTGGTTGGTTCGCAGATGCATGTCCCCGGGGTATATAGCCTCGAGTTCGCTGCCTCTGGTCGCCATGATCACTACGAAGGGGTAACAAAAGATGCAAACGTCCCGAAACTGACCCTTCGCTATCAGCCGATTAAGGACCTGACTCTGCGCACAACCTACTCGAACTCGTTCGTGGCGCCGACCTTGTATCAGCTCTCCGGACCATCGAGCACCGGATTCTCAGATACTCTCACGTTTAATGGTCAAACGCAGGACCAGGCTCAGGTGTTGGTCACCTCCAATCCGAACTTGGTACCTTCCACCGCAGAAACGTGGACCGCTGGCATGGTCTATAGCCCCAGTTATATCTCCGGCTTGACCATTACGGCTGACTACTTCCGGGTGTTGCAGCAGCAGATTGTCGGTAACCTCGGCGGAGCTGTTATTTTGAACAGTGTGCAAAACCTCGGACCGGCCTCACCTTATTACGGACAAGTGGCCTTTAATAACTTCCCCGGCCAACCGGGGGCGACGACGGGTACGGGTCCTGCGGGCTCGCTGGCAGGCAATTTGGCGGCCACGTTCTACCTCGACCCTCTGGTTAACATTGGCGCCTATCGTGTCGAAGGCATGGATTTGAGCATCCGGAAGATCTGGGACCTGCATCGGTTCGGCGAACTCGAAACTGGGATTAACTCGGTTATCTTCTTCAAGCAGGATGCCAAGACCCTCCCGTTCCACAACTACTACAACGCGGGTGACCAGGTTGGTTCCGAGGCACTCGGTGCCACACCTGACTATAAGGTTACTTTCCTGACGGAATATCGCGTGCAGGGTTTCACTCTGTCGCTACAAGGTAACTACACCCCGTCCATGCGAAACATTGTCGGCGTCGACCCGGAGACCGTAGACCAACACAACCTTCCCTTGGTGGAAGACTACTTCATCGCGGACGGACGTCTGTCGTATGAATTCAAGCGCCAGCCTAAATCAATCGAGGCAGTCGCATCGAAAGATGCCAAAGAGTCCAAGGCGGTTGCTGGCAGCGCGAGTTCGGCTGGAGTCTATAGCCCGTTCGATCGCATGCTCGACGGTCTTAAGCTCACAGTTGGCTGCAATAACCTGCTCAATGAAGATCCGCGCTTTGTGGCTGGTGCAAACAGTGCCACCAACCTGGCGACCTACGATCCATACGGCCAGTTCGTTTACTTCGAAATCGCCCACAAGTTCTAAGGCGACTTAAAAGCAAAGTCATTCAACGCGACGGCCGAACCCGAAAGGTTCGGCCGTCGCTGTTTTTTCCAGAAGGCCGCAATAGCCTTCCTTTCACTATCGGGCGAGGGCCTGTCGTTCTCCCATATTACAAATGCCCTTCAGGGGCCGGAGCTCCCGCGACGCAGATTCCCTGATCCCGTTGGCCGATTCCCACGCAAGAGTTCGAGTCCCTAGTTACAATATCTGTCGTTCATGTCCTGGTCATAATGAGAAGGCGGCCCAGTCGCCACCGATTGCATTTGACCTGGCTATGGCGAATTCGCATTGTTCGGCGACGAAAATCAACTTATGAAACAATTCCTTCTCGCCGCTCTGCTCGCCACCGGGCTTTCACATCTTGCCCTGGCCCAGGATGCCGCTTTCAGTGGTTTGCAACAGGCCATGGATAGCGACACCTATGAGCGGGCCGGATTGAACAAGCTTAGCAGCGAAGAGCGGGCCACCCTCGACGGATTCATTCGAGATTACGTGGCCGGCAAGCAAAAGGTTGCCGCTAACGCCGCCGCCTCTGAGGCGGTCGAAAATGCCGTGAAGCAAAACAAGGTGCGTCTTCCGGAGGTGATCGAAAGCAAGCTGATAGGTACATATAAAGGCTACGGTTTCAGGAGTCTCTTCCGTCTCGAGAATGGCCAGGTATGGCGACCTACCAACGACGAAGTCGTGACAAGCCCTCCCGTCGAAAATCCCAGCGTCGTGATCACCAAGGATGGGTTCAGTTACAAGATGTCCATTGCAGGCAGCTCGACAATCCGGGTTAAGCGGGCGCCGTAGAAGCGGCCACAGCTTTATCTAGCGCGCAGTCCAAGGCTTGTTCCCCCCAGTGGGGAAGGAGCGTCAGCTCAGGGCTAGCGTGCGTGGCGCTCCCGCCTTGAAAACATACAGGTCCGAACCAAGTCCAAGCAAACGTCCCTGACGAACTAGAGTGTCTTCCAAAGCCGTGTTTCTTCCGGCTGAAATCCCGAGCGACTTTGGCTTCAAGCCGCCCGGAGCCAACTCGCGAAAATCCGGCCACCTAACGCCTCTGGATGGACCTATGGGCAACCCGAAACAAATTCTTGTCTCGCAGAGTATTTCGGGTTACCGTCTGATTTATGAAACTCACACCAATCGTTGGGAAATCTCTCGTCGCAGTTGCCTGCATGGGTTTCGTGCTCGGCACAACGGCGATGGGTGCGGATAATAAAACCGAATCTAAGATCACAGCCAAAGGATCGGCTGCACAATATCAAACTAGGAACCTGGTCGTGAAACCACGGAAGCAAAAGGTGTTGATGCAGCTGACCGGTAGCAACCTGCCTCAAAATGTAGTGGTGAGGGGCCAGCAGGCCAACACCGCTTCCCCGATGTACATCGTGGGAGGAAAGGACTTGCTCCGCAGCGGGTCTACGTCAATCATTGGGATTCTTTCCCTTGATCCTAGCATCACGATGGGTCGGCGGTAATCCGCGGCGGCTAATTGACTGCGAGTTCCATGGCAATTCCGCCATGGATCTCACGCGAGAATTTAACATTATTCTAGCCCCCAGTCTTGGGGTGCTCTCTAGATGTTTCGTCCGAGCCATTTCGGCTGCTGACGAACGAGGCTGCGTAAGAGGTTTGGCGTTAGACGACGCCCCAAGACGCGCGCATTTTGTTTTGCCCGAGCCTGTTGAGTCACGACGGGCCCTCTAGGCTGGAGCACGAGTATCCGGGCGGACGATTGACCGTTCCTAATTCCCAATGTGGCTCCTGCCTGGGATGCTCTCTGATTTGTGAACAGCGAGGCCGTCGAAAAGCCCCTCCTGCGAAGGGCCAGTTCTCAAGCGAACTTTGAGACGATAGCTGAAACGACGACCTAAGGTGCAGCGTAAGCCACTTGGCACGGGCGTTGCTTATAGTAATAATACGTTCCATGATTCTCATAAGTCTCTGTCCGTTCGATTACAAGAAGATTTTCGGCCTCGTCGCGACGATGATCTGTCTCTCCTCTGTTACTGGCTTCGCTGATGCCCTTCTCCTGAGCGTGCCCTCCACACCTTACGATCGGCAAATGACCCGGATCCAGCCCGTGCTCTTCTCACAAAGCGCCGTGAAGAACAGTAATGTCTCTCTCGCCGTTGTGAATCATTGGATGCAAGATTTGCGCGGAATTCCCTACGGTTTTAGCGCGGAGTGGAAAACTCCCTCGGAAGTGGCGAACGGTGCGGTGGCCGACTGCAAGGGCAAAGCGGTGGCGCTCTATCAGAGGATGCACGCTGGCGGTGCCAGTAATGTTCGCCTCGTCATAGGCAAGCGTTCATGGACGAGCAGCAAGACCCACGCTTGGCTGGAGTGGAGCACGGCCGGCAGCAACTATGTCCTCGATCCAACCATTAACTGGTCGGCCTGCCAGGCGCAGAAGGTCGGGGCCCGTTCCTATATCCCAATGTATGCATTTTCCGGCACCGAAAAATTCCGCGCCGCCCCCTCGTCGCTTTACGCCAACAATTAGTATTTGGGTAGGTGCAGTGTAATTTTTTACACTGCTGGGGAACGGTGCGGAAAGTAGTCCCGCACGGTTTTTCCTTTCCCTGGGAAAATTCCTGCGTTATCCGTGGCTTGAGTCTGGTTGAGAGGCATGAAAACTTTGGGGGAGCCATTAAATTTCTATTGCCAAATAGAGCCAAGGTCGCTATTCTCATTCTTGTGGATATGGAAATTATGAGCGCATCATCTTCTCGTTTACTCAAAATCAGTAGCCTTGCTTTGACCCTTACCCTCGCCGGCGGGAGTGGCTTGGTGGCCGGTCAGTTGACCCTGCAAAAAGTTCCGCCCCTCACGGTGGAACAAGTACCTGCTTATCCGGAAAACCTGGCGCGCTATCACTTCGGTGCGGAAGTGGAAGATGCCGCCGACGGCAACACGACGTCCGATCTGAAGCTGAGTTCAAAAACGGAGGATCGCAATACGTCGGCCACCGCTTTGCTCTGCGACGATCCAACCACCGGCTATGCTCTTGCAGCCGGCAACAAGACGTTGGTTATTAACCTCTCCAAAATAGAGAACATCGATACGGTTTCATTTCTTAACCATGGTGTTAAGGGCAAAGTCACCATCGCGACGTCAAATGCAAAACTGGCAGCCGCCAGCGAGCAATGGCGCGTGGTCTCAGAGCAGGAGCTCGCGGGCGACGCAGTTCACGCCAAGGTCGGTCCAAGTGAAGCGAAATATGTAAAGCTCACTTTCAACGTCACGGCGCCCGGCCGCATCGCGGCCCTCGGAGTTTACTCCACGCCGAACGTGACGGCCTTTACCATGCCGCGAGCGCGCAAGTTGAGCCTCGAACACTCCGGCAGCTTTGCTCTGATCAGCTATAACCTGACCGATGTGCATGCCAAAGCTCGGGCTCTCTACGTTAGTTCGGGGAACGAAATCCGCGAAGCTAACAACATGATCGACGATCAATCGGCCACGACCTACAAATTCGCTTCCAGCGATCCGCAGCCGACCGCGGTTATCGACCTCGGCAAAGTAACAACTTTGCGTCGCATTACGGCGCTCTACACACCGCGTCCCGGCAATGTTGATTTCTATGTGTTGGAGTCCCTGCCAGGTCATCAGCCGAATGCTTCCAAGACTCTGAAATTGGACGAAGCTGCCCTGGCCAATCTGAAGGCTGTCGGTTCTGTAAATGACGGGACGGGCCGTGCGGCCATTGATTTTCCTGAGACGACCGGTCGCTATATCCTGGTGAAATGGGCGGGTGCAGCCGATTCCGACACACCTTTCTCCGTGGCGGAGATTGCGGCCTTTGGCGGAAGTCGGCCGGGCAATCTGATTGCTGCCAACACCTCGGCCACTACGCAAAACCGCGTTGAGTCGGATGGCAAGAGTGTGGTTGATGGGAAAGATCTTGGGAGTGGCAAGGATTTCAGCAAGGACATGCCGGAAGAGGGGCCCGGTCCCGATAGTCCGGCCGAAGGCCCGCCTCCCAGCCTGCCCGATCCGCCTCCGTTCACTTTTGTGCCGGAGCTCCTTCCGAACAGTCCTTAACGCGGCACGTTAGAATCTGAAGCCCGCTCCCTCGGCCTTGGCCGCGCGAGCGGGCTTTTCTTTTCCCGAATCAGAGTTGGTCGCGAATGATTCTGAAAATCGCGGTGCTATCGAGACAACCCTGCAACTCCTCCGTGCCGGGTCCGATTCCCAAGGCCATCACATCTTCGACCGTGTTCAGTGCCGCCTTGTTATAAACGGCGGCTGGTTCTGGATTCTGGCCGGGCGCTGGCAGCTCGGCCCCGTCGTTAACGGCGGGGATACCTCTCGGATTGCCGTAGGCCTTGAGGCCGCTCGGCCCGGTGGCCCAGGTCAGCCATGGCTGCCCCCCTGAATTGAGGCCGAGCAGTGCAATCCCGCTATCTTTTCGAAAGGGGAAACCATTCAGGCTGAGACCGCCCACGGCTACGTCTCCGCACACGATGATGGTGGACCGGGGTCCGGCATAGCGGCGGGCCGTAGCCACCGCGCGATCCAGCTCTATCGTTTCAGCGAGGGTGCGTTCCGCCGAATTCTCCCGGGCTGCCTTTCCCATGAGGCTCGCATCCACCACGAGAAGATATCCTCCCGCGTTATACTGGAGCAACTCGATTGCGCGACGCACCATGTCGGGCAGTCCCGGCTGATCTTTCCGTGCTTCCATTTGGTTGGTGAATGCCATTTCAGCATTGGCGAACGCCCCCAGCAGTTTTGTTCTGCGCCAGGCGGGCACGCCTTCCAGATCAGCCCTCGTTCGGACGACATCGAATCCATTGCGGCGTAATTCCAGTAACAGGTCACGATCATCCTGCCGCTCCCCGCCTTTCCCCTGAGGAACGAGATGAGCGATCCCGCCCCCCATCGCCACATCGAAGAGCGGTGGGCCCGCCAACTCCAGCGCAATCTGATCGTCGTCCGCTCCATCCGATCGATGGGCATAGAAGGCGCCGCACGTCGGATTGGTTAGGCGGCCGTCGCTGACCAGACCGGTGGCGCGTCCGTGCGAACGCGCCTCTGCCACCAGACTGTTGAGAACCTTGTTCTCTTCATCGAATGAGATGGATCGGTTGTTCACTTTCACTCCGGTAGCGATGGCGGTGGCGGCGGCCGCCTGATCGGGCGCGGCGAAATCCTTCGAGTAATTACTGAGCAGAGCGAGATGGGGCAATGCGTCGAGGGCCAGTCTCGCGTCGGCCCCGCCCGCAAAGACGCGTGCCGCGGCCAATCGCGCCGGCGCGAGTCCCTCGCCCACGAAGAGAATAATGCCGAACGGTTTTTGCACCACCCAATGCTGAAAATAGAGGATGCCCAGAGCGCCAAAACCCACCAGGCAAAAAAGCGCGAGCAGCTGGTTCCGCCATTTCATGTCGCGATGTAGATGCCGGTCTTCCCTGTTGTCAACGAAAGAACCTCTTGTCCGCCGCCCTAAACGTCGCCACAGTGCGCCACGTATGGCCGGGCCGGTGATGCTTCTGATTCGGGACGGCTGGGGAATTAACCCCGGCGGGCGGGCGCAGGCGGAGAAAAACGGCGACGCTACACTTCTCGCGCGCACGCCTTTCCACGACAGCCTTTATGCCCGGTATCCGACCGGACGATTAACCGCGAGCGGTCTCGACGTGGGATTGCCGGCGGGACAGATGGGGAATTCAGAAGTGGGCCATCTTAATCTGGGAGCGGGACGTGTTGTCTATCAGGATCTGACCCGTATCAACAAGGCAGTAGAGGACGGCGACCTTGCCGGGAATGTGACCTTGCAAAAAGCGCTGGCAACGGCGCGCGGCCATCGACTCCACCTTCTCGGACTCGTCTCGGCAGGCGGTGTCCACAGCCACTACCTTCACATGATCGCATTGGCTAACGCGGCGAAAGCAGCCGGGGTGGACGACATCTTCGTGCACGCGTTCACCGATGGCCGGGATGATTCTCCCACGGGTGGCGCCCCCTGCCTGCAAATGTGCGCCGAGCAACTGAAGGCGAGCGGTGCCCGGATCGTTACCGTAATCGGCCGCTATTTCGCCATGGACCGGGACCGGCGTTGGGACCGAACGAAAAAAGCGTGGGACGCGATTGTGCTGGGGCACGGAGAACTTTGTCCATCCACCCCGAGTGTCGCGCTCGAGCGCCATTACGCCACGGGTAAGACGGATGAGTTTATGCCTCCGCTGATTTTCGGTTACCCTAACGAGAAGCGGATCAGGGATGGTGACACTGTTTTGTTCTTCAATTTCAGGGCCGACCGGGCCCGGCAACTGTCGCAGGCTTTTCTCTTACCGGACTTCGCCGGATTTGAGCGCGAATCCTGGCCCCGGGTTCGTTTCGTTAGTCTGACGCAGTACGATGCGACCTATCCTTCGCCTTATATCTTCGCCCCCGAAAAGCTGGAGCACATCCTGGGAGCAGTAGTGAGCGCGGCCGGGAAATCGCAGCTCCGCATTGCCGAAACGGAAAAGTATCCGCACGTCACCTATTTTTTTAACGGCGGGGTGGAACAGGCCTTCGACAATGAAGACCGCAAGATCGTGCCCTCTCCCAAGGTCGCCACCTACGACCTGCGGCCGGAAATGAGCGCCCGGCTGGTGACGGACGAGGTCCTCGCCCGCATGTCCAATTACGATCTGATCATCTTAAATTTCGCCAATCCCGACATGGTGGGACATACGGGTGTCGTGCCCGCCGGCGTTACCGCGGTGGAAACAATTGACGAATGCGTGGCGCGCATCATTCCAGAGCTGCTCGATCTGGACGGGAAATGTTTGGTCACGGCTGATCATGGGAATTGCGAATTGATGCGAAATGCGGATGGCTCGCCTAACACAGCCCATACGACCAACCTGGTGCACTGCCTGTATGTAGCGCGCGATGCGGCGCGCTTTCGCTGTCAGGACGGAATTCTCGCCGATGTCGCGCCCACGCTGCTTTTCCTGCTCGGCCTTCCGCAGCCACCGGAAATGACCGGTCATAATCTGCTGAGCGCAATCGATTCCGCGTTGGCCTAACGAAACGATTGGCCACTCGTCTCGACGGTCACGGTTACGCGGGCCAGCGAGCCCGCTCCGCCATAATGTCGTCGAAGCTGATCTGTAGTTGCTGGTTCAAGGCGCGAGTTCCAGTCCGCGCGATGCGCTGAAGGAACTGAAGCCTGGCCTCTGGGGTGTTCTCGTGCCAGCGGGGTTTGCCGCGCAAATGGAGCGCGCCGTTCATTTCGACGAGGGCGCCCCATCCTACCGGGATATCAGATTCACGGTAGAGAGCGCTTGGCAGGACCAGAAAAAATAGATTGGCGCACCCGTACCGGACCAGCGTTTCGAACTTAGAGCAGACGTGGAGGCGATTGTGCAAGGCGCTGAGTTCCAGAAGGACCCGGCTATAATTGCGGTGTTTGATGGCGCTGAAGTTGTGCGAGTCGAACTCCGGGAACAACGAATCCGCCATGCGCAAATCGGGGTAATGGATGCGCAAATGTTTTTCCAGAATATGACGCCTTTGCTGCACTGTTTCGAGGCGCTGGCGCGTTTCCCGGCTGAAACAATTATCGCGCCGCAGATCGGAGCGCGCCTGTTTGCACTCAAAGATGGCCGTGGCCGCTTTGCTACCAGCGCGGTAGCCTGCCACGTCGGCGCGGTACCGGCAGCGGGGCAGACTCACTTCCAGCGCGCAAACGGAGTATCCCTGGCCTTGCGCCCAGAGAAAAGCGAGTCGTTTTAACTGGCGGTGCGCCGCGGTTTCGCTCCGGCCCCGGCTCAGTTCTTCGTCCATGTGGCCAGCTCGCGCGCCCAATAGGTGAAGATGATGTCCGCTCCCGCGCGCTTCAGCGATGTCATGATTTCAAGAACGGCCGCGCGCTCTTCCAGGAATCCTTTTTCCGCCGCGGCCTTGATCATGGCATACTCGCCACTCACATGGTAGACCGCCGTCGGTTTGGCAAAGCGCTCGCGCACCCGCCATAAAATATCCATGTAAGGCAGGGCCGGTTTGACCAAAAGGATGTCGGCTCCTTCCTCAATATCGAGAGCGACTTCGCGCAGCGCTTCATCGGCATTGGCACAGTCCATTTGATAAGAGCGCCGGTCCCCAAACTGCGGAGGACTCTCCGCTACATCCCGAAAAGGACCGTAAAAGACCGAAGCGAACTTGGCCGCATAACTGATAATCCCGGTTTGATCGAATTGTTGCGCGTCCAGGGCCGTGCGAATTGCCCCGATCCGGCCGTCCATCATGTCGCTCGGCGCCACCATGTCGGCGCCAGCCGCCGCGTGGGAGAGGGCCGTGCGCGTGAGCAATTCCACCGTCTCATCATTGAGGACGTGAAAATGATCGCCATCCACGTGCGTTACCCCGCAGTGACCATGGCTCGTGTATTCGCAGAGGCAAACATCAGTGATGACGGCCAACTCGGGACACCGCGTCTTGATCAGGCGACAGGCCTTTTGCACGATTCCATCGGCGGCATAAGCGCCGGTGGCCTCTTCGTCTTTCGTCTTGGGAATGCCGAATAACAGGACCGCCTGCAATCCGAGGTCCTGCGCCCGTTGCGCCTCGTCCGCTATGTCCTTCAGAGAAAACTGGGAGACGCCGGGCAGGCTGGCGATGGCGCGGGGTTCTGAAATTTTTTCGCTGACGAAGAGTGGTAAAACAAAATCGTGGGGCGAAAGTTTGGTTTCGCGCACCAGGTTGCGCAGGGCAGGCGAACGGCGTAACCGACGGGGCCGATGGATCAGGTTCCTCACGCCACGAGAGTACGCAGTGGCCGAAGGCGTCGCAAGCTGCTAACAGAGTTTTGCGGCCTCTCCGCCCGCCGGGAGAGTCCGCTCAAAAAAAATGTCAATCGCGACTGATTACCTTTTGGTGGATGTCAGTAATTCATTCACCAAAGTGGCGCTCTCCTCTACCCGGCGTGTGCAATCTCCTCTGCGCGTCGCCACTAATCGCCTAACGAGTAAATTTTTGCGCGAGATTATCACGCGATGTCCGGTTGCAGCCATTGTGGTTTGTTCAGTCGTTCCGGCGCGGAATAGGGAGATCAAAAAGGCAGCCGGCCGCACCAAAATAATCTGGCTGAGTGCGCACCTCAACCTGGGAGTCGGCATTCGTTATCCCTCTCCAGCTACCATCGGGGCTGATCGTCTGGCCAATGCCGCCGCCGTGGCTGTTCTGCACGGCGCGCCCGCCATCGTGGTCGATTTCGGGACGGCTGTGACCTTCGATATTGTGGCGGCCGATAAGACCTATATTGGCGGTGTCATTGCCCCGGGCTTGGAATCGATGACGAACTTTTTGTACCAACGGACTGCCTTGTTACCCAAACTCTCGCTGCGGGAGCCAAGGCGAGCGGTGGGTAAATCAACCATCGAAGCGATGCGAGCGGGCGCCATTTACGGATATCGCGGACTGGTCCGCGAAATTATCGAACGAATCCGGGAGCAGGAGTTTGGGCGCCGTCCCGTGCATGTGGTAGCCACGGGCGGTTACGCCCGGCTCATTGCACGCAAGCTGCCGGTGATCGACACGGTGGATTCTAATCTGACCCTGCAGGGTCTGCGAATCATCGGAAATCTGAACCGGTAATGCCTTCCGAGGGGGGCGATTGTTCTATATTTAGGGTCAGCTTACCTGGGCTTTGGGCGGACCTTCGGCGGCTCTCCCCGCAGCTCGCCGGGCTTCGCCTTACGGCTCCCGCCTGAGGGCGTAAATCCTGCTTCTACGCCTCTTTGCCGCCCACTCACGGGACTCTCAAACTTTAGTCTTGTCATCGGCCGGCTGGAACGTTTTGATGAAGAGGTGAAGATGAGGAAGTTAGTGGCGATCATAGTTTTGGTACTGAGTTCTTTCGCGGCCAGTAATGTCGCCCCGTCCAAGACAGAACTCGAAGGCATGTACGACAAGGCTTTTCGCGAGTTCGATGGCAATAACTTCTCGGAAGCGCTCAAGCAACTCGACGCGATTGACGCGCGTCAGCCCGATCTGGCTGAGTCGCAAAATCTTCGTGGCGTGATCCTCATGCGCGAAGGCATTTACGATAAAGCGGAAGGAGCTTTGCATGAAGCTCTGCGGATCGACCCGAAATTTTGGAATGCCCGTTTCAATCTGGCTGAGATCCCCTTTCTGAAAAAAGACTGGCTGGAGGCGCGCAATCGTTTTCAGGATTTGTTAACCAACAACGTCTCCGAGTTACAGGGAGATGCCGCCCAGCTCATCCAGTACAAAATTCTTCTGACCTATTTGCTCGAGGGCAAAGAGAACATGGTCGATTCGATTCTGGCCAAGTTCGAACTGTCGCCCGATACACCGGCCGTGCATTACGCGAACGCGGCCATCGCGTTGCGGCATAAGAATGCCAAGGAAGCGAAGGATTGGATGGCCGCCGCCGAAAAGAATTTTTCGCCGCAGCTGAACAAACTTTTCGCGGAGTCGCTTTACGAAGTTGGCTGGCTGGAGAAGCAGGCCGGTCAAACGCGCGCCGCCCTCGAGTTGAGTAGTCCGGCGGAGCGAGCCGCCAAAACCAAGGCCTTCGCCCGCTCTCGGGTCGAGCAGGCGCAACAGGCGGCGCAGCAGCGTGACTTTGCCACGGCGCGCAAGTTCGTGGACGAAGCCGATGCGGCCGAGCCTAACCAGCCCTCCGTGCTCAACCTGCGTGGCGAAATATTAATGGAACAAAAAGAGTTCGACCTGGCGGAGGCTTCTTTCAAGAAGGCTGCCAAGATCGATCCAAAATTCCGCGAAGCGCAATACAACCTGGCGCAGATTCCCTTCAAGAAAAAAGAATACTCCAAGGCGCGTGATCGTTTCGAAATACTCTTCAGTCAGACCCCCGGTGGGGATAAGAATCAGGCTGCTCAGATCATCAAGTTCAAGATTTTTATGACGCTTCTGCTCGAGGGCAAGGAAAGCCGCGCGCAGAAAATGATGGAACAATTTCAATTCACCGGGGATACGCCCGCTCTCTATTACGCGCAGGCCGCCTGGGAGTTCAAACATAACAACACGAGCAAGGCGATCGATTGGGTTGCTTCCGCCAAGAAGATCTATTCCCCGTCCTTGAACGGATTATTCGGCGAGTCGTTCTACGATCTCGGATGGATTCAGAGCCCGGCCCTGGCCGGTTCACCCGCGCCGGCTAACGAGGCGTCCGCCATTATGTCGGCCCAAGCCGAGTCCAGTCCGGCCATCGAGCCGAGCCCAATTCCTGGTACCACCGCCGCAGGGAAGGTCATCGCGGCCACCCGGCCCGCCGCCACCATTGCCGGAATGGAGGCAACGACTTCGCACGCTCCGGAATCTCCCGCGGGTAGCATCGCTGCTCCCGCCTTGGCTTTGGCCACGAACTCGATGGCCGCTGGCACGCCAGCCAAGCCGGAAGACATGCCCTCCACTGCCACTCTGGCTTTAACGCCGACGGTTGAGACGACTCCCGTAGCGGCTGCGGCCGTTCCCTCCGCCTCGGTTGTCGCCTCTTCCACTTCCACCGAACCGGCTGCTGTCGAAAGTGCGGCGACAAACCAATCGACGGAAACGTCATCCGCTGTTGCTGCTGCTTCCGCGACTCCCGCAACGGTGCTCGCGCCTTCCCGTGTGCGTGAGGCGACTGGCCCCACCTTTGGCGAACGAATCGCGAACTTTTTGCCCGAGCAACGGACCACGGTGGTTTGGGCTCTGGTTCTCATGGCGGCATCGCTCATTGGATGGGTCGCCGTTCCTGAGGTTCGTCGGCGTCTCGCGGACATGCCGGTTTACCGTCGCCCGATTCCTGCTACAGGTCCTGCCATGGACAATGGCAATGGTCAAATCTCCGCGCCAAAGGTGACCCCGGGCCGCTTTTTCGGAGGACCCCGTCAGGTATCTCTGCAATTGAAAGCAACGGAGCCGAATCTTCGCCGCAGCGTTCGCCCGGTGACTAAACCAGCGCCTGCTCGTCCGTTTAACAATGCCCCGACGGGCGCGCCAGCCGCAGTGGTTGAAGCACCCGTGTATTTTGCGCCGCAGCCTGTTCCGGAAGTGATCTCTGTCCCCGATGTCGGTCTTGAATCGGTTGGGCCTGTTGTTGAACAAGGCGCTGGGGAAGCTTCGTTTGTCGCGGCGGAAACCGTGCCGTCTGAACCGGCCGCTTTTTCGCCCGCTTTGGAAACGCCCGCTGCCAGTCTGGAAGCAGCAGGGACTTCTCCCGCTCCGCTTGAGGACGAACCGATGGCCCCGCTCGAGCCGGTCATGGAGATTGCACCCATGGCCGCCGAATCGCTCTTGGAAGCGCACGTCCCGCACGAGGAGGTGCCCGAGGTCGTGGCCGCGCCGGAATTTGCCGCCATCACCGAACCTGAAGTGGCACCCATTGAACAGGGTCAGCCTGTGCCTTACGATGTGCCGGTGTTCGAGCAGGAAGCGCCCGTTGTTGCGGCTGAGCCTTTGGAAGTCCTCCCGGCCGCTTTGGCCGCCGATTCCGGTATGAATGAAATTGGGAGCTTGCGCGAACCGATGGAATCATCGTTCTTTGTGCCCCCAGTTATTTCGACCGAGCCCTCAGACCTTCAAACAACAATACACGAAACCATGCCTGAACCGACTCCAACGCAAAACGCTCCCGTAATCAGAACTCCAGCCGCAGGGGGTGCCGCGCCTCAATCAACCAGTCAGATGCACACGGCCGTGCAGCTCACCTTCTCCTTCGAGATCGCGTCCATGCAATTGACGCCGACCTTTAAGATGGGCTCCTTGCAACTGCGGCCGACCTCGAAAATTGTGACGATGCGCCTGGCTCCTTCGCAGCAGCCTCAGCCTGCCATGAATCTTCAGGTGACTTTCGAGATTTCCAAGATCCAACCGTCCGGTGGCGGTCTGGGCACGGTTCGTCTTTCCCCGTCGCAACAGCAGCAGAAACCAATCGTGGCGGGTTCCCCCTCGTTCACCGTGGCGGGACTGCAGCTCGTTTCCAATTCCGAGTCTGCCCCGGTCCAGTTGACTCCTTCACAACAGGCATCGGTTCTGGTGACTGGAGCATTTCAAATCGCCACCGTGGAATTCTCACCCTCCTTCGAGATCGCTTCCATTGTCCTCAACTCCAGCGCCAAACAGGTCGCTGTGCAGTTGCCTGGCGCAGCCAGCCTGGAA
>JBBRQE010000027.1:0-28265 GCA_038226905.1 Chthoniobacterales bacterium
GGCGCGGCCAATTTCGTTCATGAGATCAAGGAGCAGATCGAGAAGTTCGACCTACAGGCTTCCTCTGCCTCGGGGAAGGTCTAAGAGCTCTCGGCTTCTCCCGTGGGCGCGACTTGGCGCGATTGAATTTGTGAGTAGGCAAAGACCCGGCTCCAAGATTTTCCTTGCCGCAGGGTGCATGCTTCGCTAACCCTGCCCTTTCAAATACTTACTCATAATGACATCCATCCTGACCTCTCACCTGTTCGCCACTTTTCTAACGCTCCGTCCCTTGTTGGCGCAGGAGCAAACGACCGACGCAAATAACGCGGCGGCTGCCATGGGCGGCGCGGTCGGCGGCATCATTGGCCTGGTCGTTGGCCTCATCATCATCGTGGCTCTTTGGAAAGTTTTCGTCAAAGCCGGCCAGCCGGGCTGGGCTGCCATTATCCCGATCGTCAATCTCTACTTCCTTTGCAAGGTGGCAGGCCGGCCCGGCTGGTGGCTGCTCCTGATGCTCATTCCTTTTGTTAACTTTGTGATCTTGATCATTATCAACATCGACATTGCCAAGAACTTCGGCAAAGGAGCAGGCTTTGGTCTGGGCCTGGCCTTTCTGGGTTTCATTTTCTACCCCATCCTGGGTTTTGGCAGCGCGACCTATCAGGGGCCGGCTGCTCCCGCCACGGTGTAGACCGCTTCGGAACTCCAGGCGTCCCGGTCCAGCTCGTTAGGCTAAGAGGAAGCGGTCGGCTTCCCCCGCAAGGAAATCCAGGTCACTCCGCCCACTTGGGCGGGCGTTTGTCGTTGAAAGCGGCGATGCCCTCGCGCGCTTCCGCCGATTGGCGCGCCTGCATGTGGTATTTCAAAGCGAGCTCCACGTCGTCTTTAACGGGGCGCGACCACAATTCTTCGATCAGTCGTTTGGTCTGAATCATCGCCTCAGGGCCTCCCAGGAGAACCGACTCGGCGAATTTCTGCGCTTCGCTCATCACTTCTGAAGCTGGCACGACGCGATTGACCAGACCAATCTCCTGCGCGCGCTTTGCGTCGATGATCTCACCAGCGAAAAGCAACTCGCGAATATCGCGTTCTCTCACCTGCCGGCGCAGAAAGGTCATAACAAGTCCGGCGACCAGGCCCAGCCGCACCTCGGGGTAACCAATTTTCGTCCGTTCCGCCGCCACCACGTAGTCGCAGGCCGACATGATCCCGGCGCCGCCGGCGACGGCGGCCCCGTGCACGGCGGCGATCGTAATCAGACGCGTCTGGCTTAAGGCCACCATGGTCTTCGCCACCATTTCGGCGGTGGCGTGCGAGTTCTGTTGCGTCGCCGCTTTGAGATCCATGCCGGAACAAAAAGCAGCGCCGGCCCCGCGAATAATGAGGATGCGTTCCGCCGATTCGTCCGCCGCTATTTTCAGCGCGGCGTTAAATTCGTTCATCAGTTCGATGGTCAGGGCATTGCGCCGATCCGGCCGGTTCAGGGTGATGACCGTGACTTTGGAGCTTTGCTTTTCAATGAGAACCGTGGGCATGACGCAAGAGTGACGGAAACCGGGCGCGGATGAAACGCTAAATCCTCGTTCTCCGCGTCAGACCTGGATCACGCCGCTGTGAAAACGGGCCTTGGGCGCGGACCGCGACACATACTGAAGCAACTGGACCAGAACATCGCGCGTCTCATGAGGTTGAATGATGGCATCCACCCAGCCGCGAGCTGCGCCGTAGCGGATGTCGGTTTGCTCCGTATAGGTTTGCCTGACCTTTTCCCGCAGAGCTTCGAGTTCTTCCGGACTCGCCTTCCCGTCACGCTCGCGCGCGCGGGCCAACACAGAGAAGACGGTGTCCGAAGCCTGCGCCGCTCCCATCACAGCATACCGTGAATTCGGCCAGGCCAGGATGAAGCGCGGATCGTAAGCCTTGCCGCACAGGGCGTAATTGCCCGCCCCAAAGGATCCGCCTACCACCACCGTGATCTTGGGTACGACGGAGTTGCTCATGGCATTGACCAGCTTGGCGCCACTCCGGATGATTCCACTCTGCTCGGCGTCGCGGCCGACCATGAATCCGGTAACGTCCTGAAAAAAGATCAGGGGAAGCCCTGTCTGGTTACAATCCATGACGAAGCGCGCGGCTTTGTCTGCGCTATCCGCGTAAATGACGCCCCCCATCTGGATGCCGTCCTTCTTCGTCCTAACCTGCAAACGCTGGCTGGCCACGATACCGACGGAGCGTCCCGCGATGCGGGCGTAGGCGGTGACGAGGGTCTTACCGTAGTCCGCCTTGTATTCATCCATCGAATCCGCGTCCACGATGGTGGCGAGCAGATCCCGCATATCGTACTGCTTCTGGCCGTCCAGGCTGATCAAATCATAGACGGTATCGGAATCTTTGGCGGGCTTGGGAAGCTTCTCGTCTTTCCGTTTGGGCGGCCCCGCTTCGGGGAGATGGGAGACTAACGAGCGCAGGCGTTTCAAGCACGATTCATCATCCTTTTCAAAGAAATCGACCGTTCCGCTAATCTCGGCGTGCATGCGCGCTCCGCCCAGTTCTTCCGCCTCGATGACTTGTCCTATGGCGGCTTTAACAAGGGAGGGTCCCGCCAGATATAATCCGCTGCCTTCCGTCATCAAAACTTTGTCACACAAAACGGGCAGGTAGGCTCCGCCGGCTACGCAATTTCCCATGATGGCGGCAAATTGGGGAAGGCCGGCCGCCGAGATGACGGAATTATTGCGGAAGATGCGTCCGAAATCATCTTCGTCGGGAAAAATTTCATCCTGCATGGGCAGGAAAACGCCGGCCGAATCCACCAGATAGATGAGAGGCAGGTTGCATTCGAAAGCAATTCGTTGGGCGCGAATCACTTTCTTGGCGGTTTGCGGGAAGAAGGCACCAGCCTTCACGCTGGCGTCGTTTGCCACGATCATGCAGGGGATGCCGGCCACATGGCCAATCCCGGCCACGGCGCCGGCTGCCGCGATGTTGCCCCACTCCTCGTACATTCTGTAGGCAGCCCAGAGCCCGAGCTCGAAGAACGAAGCGTTTTTGTCGAGCAAGAGGGCGATGCGCTCGCGGGCGGGAAGCCGGCCAAGCTTCCGCTGGCGTTCCAATCCTGCCTTGCCTCCGCCTTCGCGCAGCACCGCTTCCTGTTTCAGGATCTCGCTACAACGTTCGCGCAGAGGATCGGAAGAGGCACCATTGGGGCGAGACATGTAGGCAGCACCGTTATCCGCGAGGCGGATCTAAGCAAGCGCGGGAGGCTCCGGCCGTCCCACTTTCCACGAACGCCCGAAAGGCCTAGAACGCGTCGGAATCGGACTGGTAACCGGAGGCCGCTCGGATAGAGCGCAGACGCGCCCGACTACCGAGATCGGAACGATCGATTTGTTCCGTGGTCAGCTTCCAAAGAAAAGGAACGGCAGCGAGGGCCCCGACGGAGAGGAGGGCGAAGGCGGCGATCTGCCGGATCGGTCCATCCTTAATCTTATTCGCCACCAACATGCCGATACCCACACCGATAGCCGTCCTGGTCAGAACCAACAGGCTATCGAACGGAATCTGATCATCTGCTTTTGGCATGGATATCGAAAAGGACATCGCCTACCCTATACGTCTCGTTGTGAAAAAATAAACGGGAATTTTCTTCGAGAAGATTCGCCATTTTTTCATCCCATGGGCAATCAGATTTATGCGCTTATTCTGGCCGGCGGTAGTGGCGAGCGTTTCTGGCCGTTGAGCCGGCGCGCTTTGCCCAAGCAACTCCTGCGGCTGGTTTCTCAGAACGCTTTACTCGAAGAAACGGTCAAACGGATCGCGGCGTGGATCCCGCCCGAGCGCATTTTGGTGCTCACCAACATCGACCAGGAAAAAGGGGTGCGTGCGTTGCTCAAAGACATCCCTTCACAAAATATCGTGGCGGAGCCGGCCAAGCGCGACACAGCGGCGGCCATGGCGTTGGGGACAGGCTGGGTCGCCCTGCGCGATCACGCCGCCACCATGATCGTTCTGCCGGCGGACCATGTCATTGCCGATGAAAAAGCTTTCAAGAATACAATGTTGCAGGCCGTGGCCGTGGCCGAGGAAACCGGGAGTCTGGTGACTATTGGAATCAAACCCACCTGGGCCTGTCCGGGCTTCGGTTACATCGAACAGGGCGAGCCGGTGCAGTGGAAACATCGCGCCGATTCCGTGCGCCATGTCGTTCGATTTCGGGAGAAGCCCAACGTCGACCTGGCCGAATCGTTTGTGCGCAAAGGACACTTTCGCTGGAATGCCGGGATGTTCGTCTGGTCGGTTCCGACGGTGCTCAGCGAGTTCAATCGTCACACCCCCGAGCTGGCTCATTTTATTTCGCAACTTCGCGCGCCCGGCAAGTTCGCGGAAGTCTTGCGCGAAAGCTTCAGCAAACTGCCGCGGGTTTCCTTTGACTACGCCATCATGGAAAAAGCCGATCGGGTTCTGGTGGTGGAGGCGCAGTTCGATTGGGATGATGTCGGCAGTTGGACAGCGGTGGCCAAGTATCTCGAGAACGACGAACATGGGAACGCGTCGCGCGGCGCCCTCACGGCGGTCGACTCTACAAACAACATTGTATTTGATGACACGGGGACGACCATCGCCCTGCTCGGCGTGCATAACCTGGTGGTGGTGCGGACGAATGACGCCGTGCTCGTTTGCCATCGGCATCAGGCGGAGAAAATCAAAGATCTGATGAAGCAGCTACCGCCCGCCCTGCAGTAGGGCTTCGCGCCATGAATCGCGCATTGGGAATCGATTTTGGCAAAGCCCGCATCGGTCTGGCCATTTCCGACGAGTTAGGCATGCTGGCCCATCCGCTCGAAACGGTGCGCAGCGGGAGCGAGGCGGTCGCGCGCATCGCGACGATCGTGCGCGAAAGAAAGATCGATTGCGTGGTGGTGGGATTACCGAAAATGATGAACGGAAAGCTTGGACCTGCCGAAGAGGAGGCGAACATTTTCACGGAAAAATTACGGACCGTCATCGCCTGCAAGATTGTCACCTGGGATGAGAGGCTTACGACCGTGGCGGCGCATCGTGCCCTGCAGGATGCTGGGAAAAAGACGAGGGAAACGCGTGGCTATGTCGATCAAGTGGCGGCCCAGATGATTCTACAAGGATACCTCGATCAGCAGGCGATGTTGAGCGGGCGCGATGACAGCGAGCAGTAGGGTCGGGATGCCGCTCCGCTACAAGGTCGTGGTCGCCTATGACGGCGCGCCCTTCGCCGGGTGGCAGAGTCAGCTGCACCGCAACACCATCCAGGACCGGATGGAGGCCGCGATAAAACAGATCACGAGCGAAGAGGTACGCGTCCATGGCGCCGGACGAACCGACACCGGCGTGCACGCGATCGGACAGTGCGCTCACTTCGACCTCCAGACGGCAAAATTCAAGCCACCCACATTACTGCCTGCCCTGAATGCGGTTCTTCCGCCGACCATCCGCCTGCTTCGATGCCAGGCGGCCGCATCCAGTTTTCATGCGCGGTTCTCGGCCAGGGGGAAAGTTTATCGCTATCGCATCTGGAACGCGCCGGTTCTGCCGCCTCTCGAACTGGGGAGGGCCTGGCACATTTTCAATTCGCTCGATCTGGAAACGTTGCGCGCTGCCTTAATTAAATTTAAAGGTCGCCACGATTTCGCCGCATTCTCAGCTTCTCCGGGAAAGAAGCAGCAAGACACCGTTCGAACGCTGGACGCCGTGCGACTGGCCCGTCGCGGACCTTGTCTAACCATCGAATTCAGCGGCGACGGATTTCTTTATAAGATGGTTCGAATGATGGCCGGAGCGGCCGTGCTTTGTGGTCTCGGAAAGATGTCCCTAACTGATGTGACCCAACGACTTGAGCAAGGGGGGCGAAGAGATGTTCGCCTGGTCGCACCGGCTGCTGGCCTTTTTCTAATTCGGGTCAGGTACTAAGTTTGCTTTCAGGTCGGTCGGTAGGGGCCATCCGGACTCGTTAATCCCATTGGCAAGAGACCTGCTTTCTAGAAATTATAATGCGCCAATCCGACGTTGATTCTGATTGCGAGCAACCAGCGCGCGGAACCGTCCGTCGCGGGTTCGGTTGGCTCTTCAGCCAGCGTCATTTTCACTTTAAACTTCTGTCCGGGACCGCAGCCGGCATTGTGGTCATTTTCCTTCTGGCCGGCATTTTCCTTTACGTGACGATGCGTAACCATGAGCAGGAAAACCTGCGCTCGCACACGGTCGAGGTGATTCGGTTAAGCAGCGTTATCGAAAACGATATCGCTTCGCTGGAAACCAACCACCGCGGCTTCCTCCTGACCGGCGATAAAGCCTACGAACTCCCCTTCGATAGCGGGCGCGCCCTGATTCGTCATCGGCTGGAAGGTCTTGCTTCCTACATTCTGGATCGGCCCCCTCAAAGGAAGCGCGTGATGAAGGTGGAAGAAATCGTGCAGAGGTGGATCGACACAGTGGCCCTTCCCCAGATAAAGGCTCGGGCCGCCGCGAAATCTCCGGGAGTCGCTGGAGGCGCACCCGACGGAATCGGATCCAATGGGCTCGTCCTCTTGGGCAATTCGCAGTTGGACCAGGCGCGCGAGATTCTGCAATCACTGCAAGACGAGGAGCAAATCACGCTGAATCAGCGGATGGCGGAACAAGAATGGGCCAGTCAATCGACCCAGATCCTGGACTTCCTGCCCAAGCTCGAGCGTTCCGTGCTCGAAATGGAAAAGGAAAAGCGCGGCTATCTTCTGACTAACGAGACGAGTTTTGCGGACGCTTATAAGCGCTCCATCACAGATTTTTACACCTACAACGGCTATCTTTCCGTCCTGGTGGCGAATTCTCCGAGCCAGGCGACGCTCCTGGCCGAAATTCGCGCCAGCGTTGAGACTTGGATCAACAACTCGGCCGTGGCCGGGATCGAAGCCAAACGAGCAACGCGGGATGTCCCCAAGCCGGTCGTGGCAGATAACAGCGATGCCTTGATGGCGAACATCCAGCAGATGCTGGCCAGCTTTGAAAAGCACGAAGTCGGCGTTTACGAAATGCGGAATGCGGCCGCCGCGCGTGAGCGCATCATCAAGACCTCGGCCCTGGCCGCTCTGGCTATTCTGGCCGTGACTCTTCTGGTCGTTTCGAACAGCTACGGCTTCTTCATGGTCCGCCGTCAGCTCTCCAAATTGGAAGGAGTAGAGACCCGCATTCGTTCGATCATCGAAAACATTCTCGACGGGATGATTACGATCGACGAGGGCGGCGTGATTCGCTCGGTTAACACGGCGGCTGAAAAAATGTTCGGCTACCAGGCGAGCGAGCTGGTCGGTCACAGGTTCACCAAGCTGGTCCCCAAATCGTATCCGGCCGAGCCAGAGGCCCCACCCGTCGCCTGGGCCTGGGAACAAATGGTCCAGCGAACCGGCTCCACCACCCTGGCTCTCGGGCGCACGCGCAAACTTTTTAGTTTTCCAGTCGAAATTTCACTCAGCCAGATGGAGGTCGATCACAAAAAGCTTTTTGTGGCGATGGTGCGCGATGTGACGGAACGCAAGCGCTTCGAGAAAGAGATCGCGGCTGAAAAAGAAAGCCTGGCCGTCACTCTTCGCTCGATCGGCGACGGCGTTATCACGACGAACGTTGAGGGCAAGATCATCATGGTCAACAGTGAAGCCGAGCGCTTAACCGGCTGGCCCTCCGAGGATGCGATTGGCCGCTCTTTGAAATCGGTCTTCAACGTCGCCATCGATCTGGCGGCGCAGGCGCGCGCGCAACGCAGCGGTTATCGCAACGAAGCCCATTCCATTCTGCTCAGCCTGCCGGAGAACGCCACCCTCACCTCTCGCGATGGCAGCGAGTACATTATAGAACAGGTCGCCTCCCCCATTCGAGACAACAAAAATGAAGTGGCGGGCGTCGTGCTGGTCTTCCGCGACATCACTGAACGCCAGCGCAACGAAGCGGAGCGGCGCAAAGCCGAAACCCTGGAGCAACTCGGCCTTCTGGCAGGCGGTATTGCGCACGACTTCAATAATCTTCTGACCGCCATCATCGGTAATATATCGCTGGCTTCGCTGCTCCTTCCCCCGGAGAACGAGCTGACCACCCGCCTGGTCGACGCCAAGAATGCCTCGTTACGGGCGCGCGATCTGGCGCAACAGCTACTTACTTTCGCGCGCGGCGGAGCGCCCATTAAAAAGACCGCGTCCATTGGAAAACTAATTCAGGATACGGTCAGCTTTTCGCTGCGGGGCAGCCACAGCCGCAGCGAATTTACCTTCGGCCCTGAGCTGTGGCCGGCCGAGATCGATCCCGGCCAGATCAGCCAGGTCATCGCCAACCTCGTGGTCAACGCGGACCAGGCCATGCCTAACGGGGGAACGCTGCGGGTCACCTGCGACAACTTTATTTACAATCCGGCCGACGGCAGCGTTATTCCCGACCTGGCCGCGGGTGAGTATATACGCATTGGCATTCGCGATGAAGGTGTCGGCATCCCGGACGATTATCTCAAACGAATCTTCGATCCGTATTTTACCACCAAATCGAAAGGCACGGGCCTCGGCCTGGCTACGACCTATTCGATTATCAAGAATCATAACGGATTGATCACGGTCTCCTCGATTTTGCATGAGGGCTCCACCTTTACTATTTATCTGCCGGCCCTCACCCAACAGGAATTGCCGGTGGAACAGCCCACCATCATGACAGAAGCGATTCATGGAACGGGCCGCGTCCTGGTGGTCGACGATGAAGAAGCAATCCGCGCCCTTGTCGATTTTACTCTCGGGCATCTGGGATACGAAGTGACCCAGGCCGAATGTGCCTTGGAAGGCGTTAATATCTATCGCGAAAAATTAGAAGCCGGCCAGCGATTTGACCTCGTTATTCTCGATCTCACCCTGCCCGGCGGTATGGGCGGCAAGGAAGCGCTGAAAAAACTGATTGAAATCGATCCGACGGTGAACGCGATCGTTTCAAGTGGTTACGCAACCGATGCGACCATGAGCCGCTACCAGGACTATGGCTTCCGCGGCGTCATCGCCAAGCCTTACGAAGCAGCCGAGCTCGGAAAAATTGTGCATGACACGATCATTTCGAGTCACGTCAATTACCCGGCCGACGATTTCGAGGGCGGACGTCTCGCCACACGCGTCGCCTGATCAGCTATCGTCCGGCAAACTGCTGCGGCATTGAGGTGCTTTCCCCTCACTCATCGGCTTCCTCACTCTTCAAGCGCGGTAACAGGTGCTCGAGAATGGTGCCGATGACTTCATCCACGGTTTGTCGGTCCGTGTGGACCACAATCTCAGGATCCTCTGGAGGTTCGTAGGGGGCGTCGATGCCGGTGAAATCACGGATCTGACCGGCCCGCGCCTTCTTGTAAAGGTCCTTCGGATCGCGTGCTTCGCAGACCTCGAGCGGCGCATCCACAAACACCTCGATAAACTCTGCATGACCTTCGAGGGCGATCTCCCGGGCGCGCCTCCGATCCATGCGGTAGGGCGAAATGAAAGCAGTCACTACGACAACACCGGAGTCGGCCATCAGCTTGGCTACTTCACTGACACGTCGAATATTTTCCACCCGATCCTCTGGAGAGAATCCCAGATTTGAATTCAATCCGTGGCGCACGTTATCACCATCGAGCACGTAGGTGTGAATGCCGCGCCGGAAGAGATCCCGTTCCAGCGCCTGGGCTATGGTCGACTTACCCGCGCCCGAAAGGCCGGTAAACCAAATGACGGCGCCGCGGTGCCCCATCTGCGCGGCGCGGGCCCGACGCGTGATTTTTCCTTCCGTCCAAAAGATGTTTTTGCTCTTGGCCACCGTCCGATCGGTGTAGGTGCCTCCGAAAATAATACCGCCGCCGCAGATCTGACCGGCATCCGCGATAATAAAACGTCCGAGACTGGGAATACGCTCGTGATTATCGAGGACGAGCGGCGCGCGGGTTTGAATCGATAGTTTGCCGACTTCGTTCCGCTCCAGCTGCTCGCGTTTATCGGTGTTGCGATCGAGGGTCGACGAATCCATCACTTCCTCGATGGAAACGATCTGGCACTTCATATCCTGGGTGGCCAGGCGGAGATCATAAAGCCGGCCCACTCGCATGGGCTCTTTCGCGATCCAGAAGAGATCAGCGTGAAAACGGTTGGCCTCGATGGGCGTGTCGGTTTGATGGGAAGCGACGTAGCCGCGTTCGACAAAAATCTGTTCGGTCAACGTGATGCCAATGGAGTCGCCGCTCACAGCGGGTTCATCCGAGGAAACGTTCCATCGCTCAATGGAGTGGACAGTGGAGGTCTTATTGGCCGGGGAAAAAACGAGGGCATCCCCCACCCTCAAAGTGCCCGTCTCGACGCGACCCGCGATGATGCGACGATCGTCGAACCGGTAAACATCCTGGACGCAAAAGCGCAGGGGCAATTCGGCCTCGGAGGGGCGCGGTTTGGTCAGATCCAAAGCCTCCAGCACGGTGGGGCCCTTGTACCACGGCATCCGATCGCCTTTGCTCGCGATGTTTTCACCGGCCTTGGCCGAAGCCGGGATAACGAATTGCGGTTCGACGTTCAGGTCGATCAGAAATTTTCGATACTCCGCTTCGATCTCACGAAACCGGTCTGCCGCGTAATCGGCCAGATCCATTTTGTTTACGACCACGATGAGTTGCTTGATGCCAAGCAGGCCTAACAAATAGGCATGCCGTCGACTTTGCTCCTTTACTCCTTCACTGGCCGCGATGACGAGAATGGCGGCGTCCGCATTGGACGCGCCGGTGATCATGTTTTTGAGGAATTCCTTGTGGCCGGGTGCATCAATGATGACGTACTGGCGTCGTTTCGTTTGAAACGGAATCTGGGTGGTGTCGATGGTGACGTTCTGCTCCTGCTCTTCCAGCAGCGCATCGAGCAGGAAGGCAAATTCAAAATCCATCCCTTCCGCCGCGCAGGCTTTCTCGATCTGCTCGATCTTGCCGTCGGCCAGGGAACCGGTGTCGTGCAGGATTCGTCCGATCAAGGTCGACTTTCCATGATCGACATGCCCGACAAAGACGACCTTGAGGCGTTCCATCTCTTTTTTCACATGAACCCCCGCGCTCTCAGCTTTTGCATGGCATTGCGTTCGTGATGATCCTGGGCGCGGCCGGCCCGCTCGCTCGTGCGCGTCGTTTCCAGCTCGGCAATGATTTCGTCAATGTTGGAAGCGTTGCTGACGATCGGGTGCGTGATGGGGCTGCAACCGAGCGACCGGAAACGTTTCCCGTTCCTGGAGAAATACATCTGCGGGATGGGGACTTTTTCTCTTTGGATATAGCGCCAGATATCGACTTCCGTCCAATCAAGCAAAGGCTGGACACGGACATGTTCGCCGGCCGCCGCGCTGGTGGCGAACTGGCCCCAAAACTCGGGTGGTTGATCCTTGTAATCCCATTCGTACTGGGCGTTGCGCGGTGAAAAGTAGCGCTCCTTGGCGCGGGTCGGATCCTCGTCCCGCCGGATCCCGGTGATCAGCGCATCCCACTTGTGTTCCGCCAAAGCCTGTTGCAACGCGACCGTTTTCAATTCATGCGTGACCGTTACCGGATCGTGCGTTTCGTAACCCACCCCGCGCGCGCGCGCTTCCATGTTTGTTTTGACGACGAGCGTCAGTTTGTAGTGCGCAACCGCCCACTCTCGGAATTCCAGCATCTCGGGGAATTCGTAAGTGGTATCAATGTGGAGAAGCGGAAAAGGCACCTTGCCGATGAACGACTTCAGAGCCAGCCAGATGAGAACGTTCGAGTCCTTCCCCATCGACCAGGGCATGGCGATGTTCTTGAAGGAATGATAGGCCTCGCGAAGGATAAAGACGCTTTGGTTCTCCAGTTCGTCCAAGTGGTTGCGATTAGTCGTCATCAGAATGTGTGGGGTATCTTCTACTTGCGGAGGGTTGGTGCAACCTTAGTATTGCGCCATGCGCGAGATTCGGCCCGCCGCTTACGATTCCAAGATCGAGGGGAATATCATCTTTACCCGTCTCGACGCCGCACTCAATTGGGTTCGTAAAAATTCTCTCTGGCCCATGCCCATGGGTCTGGCCTGTTGTGCGATCGAGTTGATGGCCACGGCCGCCTCACGCTTTGATATTTCCCGGTTCGGCGCCGAAGTCATGCGGTTCTCGCCGCGCCAGTGCGATGTGATGATCGTAGCCGGTACCGTCACCTATAAGATGGCCCTGGCGGTCAAGCGAATCTACGAGCAGATGCCCGAGCCGAAGTGGGTTATTGCCATGGGCGCCTGCGCCTCCACCGGCGGGATGTACCGGTCCTACGCTGTCCTGCAGGGGATCGATCAACTTCTGCCGGTCGATGTCTACATCTCGGGGTGCCCTCCCCGCCCGGAGGCATTGCTCGAAGGGTTGATGAAGTTGCAGGAGAAAATTTCGGGCGAACGCTCCTTCACCGGACAGAAGCAGGATCTGGTCAGAAAGCTGGACGACGCGCTGGTATGACCGGCCGGGAACTGCTCGAGTCGCTGAGCCAGTTGTTCGGCGCCAAGATTCTGGCCAAGACCGAATTCCGCGGGGAGACCACCTACTCCATCGCTCCGGCGGATCTCCGCGAACTGGCCCGGTTTTGTCGCGACGAGCTTTCCTTCGATTATCTCATCGACATTACGAGCATCGATAATTTTGGCGAAGAACCCCGGTTCGAGGTCGTCTACGAATTGTATTCGATGACTCTTTCCATTCACCTTCGTTTGAAACTGCGGATCTCGGAGGACCCAGGCGTGGTCGACACTGTCTCGGACCTCTGGCCGACGGCCAACTGGCACGAGCGTGAGATTTTCGACATGATGGGAATCAAGTTTACCGGTCACCCCGATTTACGCCGTATTTTGATGTGGGATGGCTATCCTTACTTCCCCTTGCGGAAAGAATTTCCGTTGGAGGGTTTACCGAGTGACATGCCGGATGTGGCATTCAGCGAGGCGGCCCCCATGGAGGGCGGCCCCTTTGTGACGATGCCGTCGACGGCCACGCGGAAAGACCGGGAGCCCCGCGCCCGGCGTCCAGAATTGTAATCAAGGAGCGGGATTACAGACCGGGTAGCACGGCGCCCAGAAGCTTTCCGAATTGGGCGGCGGCTGCCTTGCCTGTTTCCAGCACTTCCTGGTGACTTAAGTCTGTGGTCGAGATACCGGCGGCAAAATTGGTGATACAGGAAAAACCCGCCACTTCCAAACCCAAGGTGCGCGCCTGAATGGCCTCGAGTACAGTCGACATCCCCACGGCCTGGGCGCCGAGAGTCCTGACCATCCGCACCTCGGCCGGCGTCTCGTATTGTGGTCCCAACATTCCGGCATAAACGCCCTGGTGCAGGAGCATCTCGATGCTGGCGGCGGCCGCGGCGAAGCGCTCTCGGAGTCGCGTTGAGTAGGCCGTTGTCATGTCGATGAACTGGGGCGTACCCAGAAGCGGCGTCGTGCCGGTGAGATTAAGATGATCGCAGATCATCATCCAACTGCCCGGGGCAAAGTCCGGACAGGCCGAACCGGCCGCGTTGGTCAGCACCAGATTGCGCACCCCCGCCTCTGCCAGAATGCGGACCGCAGCCGTCACCTTTCCGGCCGAATGTCCTTCGTACAAATGAACGCGACCTTGGGCGAAGATTACTTTGACTCCATTCATCCGGGTGAGAACGAAGCGGCCGACGTGGCCGGGAACGGAGGGGCGTGGAATGTCTGGAAACTCGGTGTAGGCAATCGCCTCCGTTTCGTCCGTCTCCGGCACGATCGAGCTGAGGCCCGATCCAAGAATCACGGCGGTATGCGCCTGCCAGTCGCGCAAGTGCTGAAGCGAGTTACTCACGCGGCCGAGACGGGAGGGGCGGAAGAGGGCTTCTTGGTGGCGGCCATGACGTCGGGCCTAAAGCCCTCGTCGCGGGGCGTCTGAAACTTCGATTCCGGTTTCGGGTAGGCGATGCGGCTGTGCAACATGGTCATGAGGGTGAAACGAAAGCGTTCCGCAATGACCCTGAGATCACCCAGAGTCAGATCGCATTCATCCAATTGTCCATCGGCAATCCGTTCCTCGATCAATTCGTTAACCAATTGCTCCACTTTTTGAGGGGTCGGCTTGGAAAGACTGCGCGAAGCGCTCTCCACGATATCGGCCAGACTAACGATCGCACTCTCCTTCGTCTGCGGCTTCGGGCCGGGGTAGCGAAAGCTCTCCTCCCGCACTTCCGGGATGTCTTCCTCGCGCATGTTCATGATCTTGCCGCCGGCCCGCGCATCTTCCTGGTGCTGCAGGGCGCGTTGGTAGAAATAATAAACGAGCGAAGTTCCGTGGTGCTCCTGGATGATGTCGATGATGCGGTGGTTGAGTTTATTCTTCAGGGCCAGGTCCACGCCCTCTTTGACGTGCGCAATGATGATTAACGCGCTCATGGTCGGTGCAAGATCGTCGTGAGGATTGCGTTCGAAGTTCATGTTCTCGGTGAAATACTCCGGTTTCACCAGCTTTCCCACATCATGGAAGTAGGAGCAGACGCGGCAGAGAGTGGCGTTGGCCCCGATCGACTCGGCGGCGGCCTCGGCCAGATTCGCCACCACCAGACTGTGATGGTAGGTGCCGGGCGCTTCGATGGTCATGCGGCGAAGCAACGGATGATTGAGGTCGGACGCTTCCAGCCAGGAAATATCGGTGGTGACCTGAAAGAGTTGTTCAAGGATGGGCAGCGCCCCGCCCACCACCATGGCCGTAAGAATTCCGTTGCCCACCGCGTAGGCGCTCTGCAATCCGATCATGCGCCAGTCGTTAGCCCCGAAGGAAAATAGATTGATCGGACCGATCAGCCCGAAGGCGAGAGAGAGCAGCCAGATGGCGAGCCCCACCCCAAATCCGGCGCGCACGAGCTTGCTGCGGCGCCGCACCTGCAAGGTGAGCGAGACGGCGGCGAATCCGCTGATCAGGCTGGTCACGAGAAGAGGCGCGTCGATCGCGCCGAAGAGGACGCTGCTGAAAAGACTGACA
The DNA here is from genome assembly GCA_038226905.1 of Chthoniobacterales bacterium. Classification (GTDB taxonomy): domain Bacteria; phylum Verrucomicrobiota; class Verrucomicrobiia; order Chthoniobacterales; family UBA10450; genus JBBRDU01. Next base: position 14,995 of record JBBRQE010000027.1, read on the forward strand.
AAGACCGCGGCATAAAGGCCGTGGTTGCGACCAAGCAAGACACTCAGGACGAGAGGCGCAAAGGCGTAGGGAGTCATGAGCCCGCCCGTTTCCGGACGGAAGATGCGATAATGACCGCCGTTGCACAGGACCAGCACCAGCTTGGTTACGGCCAGTTGAATGAAGATGGTCCCGAAGACGAGAAGGATGCGGGATGTGCGCGAGAAGGTCTGGGGCTGATTGATCCAGAGCTGCACGAGGGCCGTGACGAGAAAGAGAAGCGCGATGACAAAGTTCTTGGTCGGTTCGGGCTGCTGCCCGCTGAACACGAGGAAGGCCAGACCGGCGACAAAGCCCGCCACGAGCACAATCTTCAAGACGGCGGATTCTTCCAGCGTGCTTAACAACTCGTTACGGGTGCGCCGCCGCCGCGTTTTTTTCGAGGCCAGGCCACGTCGGATCAGCTGGCTGCGCTTGAAGAAGTCGAAGAGGGCCATTTTATTTACGCGCACCCGGAGCGGGCGAGCGGTGCTGTTGATAGGCGTTAATGATGGCGCGAACGAGCTCGTGCCGGACGACATCGCGCTCGTTGAAGTAAACCATGGCGATTCCCGGAATATTTTTCAAAGCCTGCAAGGCCTCGACCAAACCGGAGCGGCGATGGGGCGGCAGATCCACCTGCGTGACATCGCCCGTCACCACACATTTCGAATTGGAACCGATGCGCGTGAGCAGCATGAACATCTGTTCCGTGGTGGTGTTCTGCGCTTCATCGAGGATGACGAAGGCGTTGCCTAACGTCCGGCCACGCATGTAGGCGAGAGGGGCGATCTCAATGGCCTGACGCGCCACCAGGCGTTCTATCTCCTCGGGTTCCAGCATGTCGTGGAGCGCGTCGTAGAGTGGTCGCAGGTAGGGAGTGATCTTTTCTTCCAGATCACCGGGGAGAAAGCCCAGCGCTTCTCCCGCTTCCACGGCGGGGCGCGTCAGAATGATTCGGCTGACCTGCTCTTTTTTCAAAGCGGCCACAGCCATGGCCACGGCCAGATAAGTCTTGCCCGTTCCCGCCGGCCCGATCCCGAACACCACATCATGCTTTTGAATGGCATCGACATAGAGCCGTTGCCCGCTCGAGCGCGCCACGATGGGTGGTTTGCGGGCGGACGTGCTGATTTTCGTCGCCACCACGTCGCCCAGATTATCGTCGCGCGACTCCGTCACGGCGTTGAGCGCATAGCTGAATTCGTGTTTATGAATCTCAACGCCCTGTTGCCGGGCCAGCTCCAGTTGGTCGAAAACCTTTTGCGCCTTGTCGATGCGCTCCGTCTCACCTTCCAATTTCACCCAGCCATCGCGGGTGGTGACTTTGACGCCCAGTGAATCCTCCAGTGTTTTCAACAGCTTGAGATCGTTGGCGTAAAGCGACTGGACCGCTCTCGCATTTTCGAACTGCAGCGTGCGCGTCTCAATCATTTACTGCGAGCGGTATCGGCACCGTGCCGATGAACACAGGCTGAAGCCCGGCCACAACCTAACGGAAACCGTAAACGAGCGCCCAATGCGTCCGTTCCTCCGGGGATTCCTCAATCGCCACGATGATGAAATAACTCCCGGTGCCTTTCGGGACGATGTGGGCGGCCGCGAAATGCCCCTTTTCCCAGCCATCGGGTTGCTCGGCCAGTTTCCCTTCCGAGTCATAAACATGCACGGAGACTTTGGCCCGTTCCACCTCCGAGCCCATCCAGAACCAGTATTCGTTTCCTTTGAAAAGCTGCTGACGAACGGCCTTCTTCTCGCCCACCCCCAGGTCGCCGCCCCAGTAATCTTCGCGTACTTGGAAGCCTTCCTTCACATAGGGCTCGGCTGACTGCAGGGCGAAAGACTGCGCATCGTCCACAGAGGCGCGCGCCGCAAAAAAAGCGGTGCAAAAGAGAAGAGCGAATAAACTTCGCGCCATGAATGATTGCAAAGACCGCTTCATGCGTGCCCCCTTATTTCTTCGTCACGATGGCCGAATCCAGCCGGGTCGTTATGTCGTTTATTTTCTTAACCGATTCAGGAGAAATCTGCTGGGGCCCGTCGATGAGAGGCTTCACCTCGAGCAAGGCCCCGTGGATGTCTTTCAAAAGTGGCATTTTGAACTCGGGCATCGCCTGCAGTGCTTGCAGCTTATCCTGAAAATAAACAAGCAAATCCGGCTGGTGCAGCAGTTCCGCGCCGTTGGAGGTATAGTTTTTTGTGACGACCGAAGTAAGGACCTCGGTGCCGCGCAGCCAGCCGCCCAGGCTGACCAGCTGGGATAACTGCTGATCGTGCACTTCGTTCATGGCCTGTTGGACACTGTTCTGAGTCTTGTCCAACTCGGTGCGAACGTTCTCCCATTTATTCTTATCGGCCGATTCGATAATAGCCTTGGCATGCGGCGTGATCGAGTTTCCCACCCCGATCGCCTTGGACAAGGCGAGGACGCGTGTCCCGATGTCCTTAACGGCGGGAGCGTCTTTGGCCTGCACGGCGATGAATCCATCGGCAATGACTGCTCCCAGCATGAGGGCTATGCGCGGCCGTTCCGTAAAGTTGCCGGAGCGGTTGCTCCGCACGTATTCTTTCCAATTAACCGATCCCAGCTTGTTGAGAGCGCCAAAAACCTCGTTGGGCAGCGGTATGACAACGTCCTCCACCTTGCGGTATTCTTTGACGTCAATGTGCTGAGGCGCCTTGGCCGCCTGCGCGCCCGTGGCCAGACCGGTGAGGGCGACCGCCGTGATATTTAGATATTTAACGAATGGAGTCATCGGGAGCTTCGACTGTTGATTTCGCGTTCGTATTCAGGATTAATGAGGGACTCTAGGCAGAACTGGCCGCTGCACAAACACGGCGGCTCGAACATTTTGATATTTTTACACCTCACCTTACCCCAATCTTACCGTCTGGGCGGCAGTTTATGACGCCGACTCGGCTGGATGCGATTCTCAAGCAGGCGTCGGCCAAACGGCTTCTCGTTATCGGCGATCTGATGCTCGACGAGTTTGTCTGGGGCAAGGTCGCTCGAATTTCTCCGGAGGCGCCCGTGCCGGTGGTGGAAGTAACGGGCGAATCCTTTTACCCGGGGGGGGCGGCCAACGTCGCGCGCAACCTGCGCGAATTCGTTGACGCGGTTTCCGTCATCGGGCTCCTGGGCAAAGATTCCAGCGCCCGGCAACTGCGCGACCTCCTGGGCGCCCAGCAGATCGACACCTCGAATTCGATCGAGGACGCCAGCGTGCGGACCATCGTGAAAACGCGCATCATTGCGCGGCAGCAACAGCTCGTTCGCGTCGATCGGGAACTGATTGCGCCGCTTTCGCGCGAGCACGCCGCCACCGTCTCGGCCGCCGCGCGGAAAATTTTGCCGGATATCGATGCAATCATTTTTGAGGATTACGGCAAAGGCTTCCTCGGCTCCAATCTGGTTGGGGAGATCGCTCTCGACGCGCAGAGAGCGGGCAAAGTGGTCGCGGCCGATCCAAATCCGCGCAACCTGATCGATTGGAGCGGCACGACTGTGGTGAAACCTAATCGCGCCGAAGCATTCCTGGCGGCCGGAGTTATGTCGCAGGATTTGGATAAGGCTCCCTCAGACGACGCCGATTTGCTTCGCGTGGGAGCAATATTACTCAAGAAATGGGACACAAAGCTCGTGCTGATCACGCTGGGCGAGCACGGCATGATGCTCTTTCAGCGTGATCAATCACCGCACCATATTCCCACGAAAGCGCGCCAGGTCTTCGACGTCTCGGGCGCGGGTGACACCGCAATCGCCCTGTTTACGCTGGCCCTGTGCAGCGGTGCTACCTCCATCGAAGCGGCCCATATCGCGAACCACGCCAGCGCCGTCGTGGTAGGAAAACTCGGAACCGCCACGGTCTCCCGGGAAGAACTCGTGGCGAGTTTCCGCGAGGACTCCGAGCGTGCCTGAACCTCTGTGGCCGGCCGTTTTTATCGACCGCGACGGTACGCTTATGCGCGACGTCGACTACTGCGGTAATCCTGCGGACGTCGAGGTCTTCGAGGGCGCAGGGGAAGCGCTGCGGCAACTGAAAAAGCGCGGGTATAAGATTGTCGTTATAACAAACCAAAGTGGTATCGGTCGCGGCTACTATGACGAGAGATCGTACCGCGCGGTGGCAGCAGAGGTGGACCGCCAGCTCGGCCCAGGCGTGATCGACGCCACTTACTTTTGTCCGCACGCTCCCAATCAACCTTGCGACTGCCGCAAACCGGCACCCGGAATGGTTAGGCAAGCCGCTCAGGATCATCAGATCGACCTGGGCCGATCCTATTTTATGGGCGACAAAGACAGCGACATTGAGTGTGGCCGCCGGGCCGGAACGAAAACAATTCTGGTCGAAACCGGCTATGGCCAGTCGGCCGACCACCAGGCGGCCGACGCCGTCGTGCCGGACATTCCCGCGGCCGTCCATTTCATCCTGCAGTCGCGAGATTCTAACGCATTTCGCGACGCTAATAGATGAGGCTTGGCCTCGGTCGCGCGGATCTTAGTCGGTTCATAGTCGAACGGGACCACCCGGTCATACGGTGGAGCGGCGGTAAACGCACCGATCCTTTGGACGTTGAACGCCGGGCTGAGGTCTGTCAGTTTCGCCTTGCCCGTCATGCCTTCCAAGACTCTGGGAATCATTCCCGCCCGCTTTGCTTCCACCCGCTTTCCGGGCAAGCCTCTTTTCTGCATCGGAGGGAAGCCCTTGTTGCAACACGTTTGGGAACGTTGCCAACGCGCCTCCTGCCTCGACTCGATTATCATCGCCACGGACGACATGCGGATTGCCGAGGCCGCCTTCGCCTGGGGCGCTGAAGTCGCGCTCACCTCCCCTACCCATGCGAGTGGTACCGATCGCGTGGCGGAAGTAGCAAGAGCTGCCACCGGCTTCAGTCAAATCGTTAACATCCAGGGTGACGAACCGCTCATTGACCCGCGCCTGATCGATCGCCTGGTCGGCGTGCTACAGGCAAACCGCCGAATTGGAATCGTCACGGCCGCTCATCCTTTCGATGACATGACCGAAGCCGCTTCGCCTCATCAAGTAAAGGTGGTAATCGACCGGAGCGGCCGCGCCCTCTACTTCTCCCGCTCGCTCATTCCTTTCGCGCGGAACCACAACACGAGACACAAAACATTGCGGCACCAGGGCATCTACGGATTCCAGCGCGAGACGCTGTTTCAATTTGTGAAGTGGAAAATGAGTCCACTGGAGCGCGCCGAGTCGCTCGAACAATTGCGCGCCTTGGAAAATGGTGTAACGGTCCATGTGCTCGTCACAAAACACGGTTCACCCGGTGTGGACACTCCCAAAGACGCAGCTGCGCTGGAGCCCAGGCTGATTCGCGCGAGACGCCGGAATACCTCGAAATGAAATACATTTTTTTCACGGGCGGCGTGGTGAGTTCACTTGGCAAAGGGCTGGCCGCGGCCTCACTCGGAACGTTGCTGGAGCTGCGCGGATTACGCGTGGTTTTTCAGAAGTTTGATCCCTATCTGAACGTCGATCCCGGCACCATGAACCCCTTTCAACACGGGGAAGTTTATGTTCTGAACGACGGCGCTGAAACAGATCTCGACCTCGGCCATTATGAGCGCTTCACCAATTGCGTGCTCTCGCGGAACAACAACCTAACCAGTGGCCAAGTCTACGAAGCGGTCATCATGAAGGAGCGTCGTGGCGACTATCTGGGTAAGACAGTGCAGGTCATTCCGCACGTGACCGACCTGATCAAGGCCCGTATCCGCGAGATTTCCGACGAAGATAAATACGACGTGGTCATCACGGAAATCGGTGGAACCACGGGCGACATTGAAGGGCTGCCCTTCCTCGAAGCCATTCGTCAGTTTATTTTGGAAGTGGGGCCGCAAAACGTGATTAACATTCACGTGACGCTCGTTCCATTCATCAAGGCCGCGGGTGAACTGAAGACCAAACCGACCCAGCAAAGCGTAGCCAAGCTGCGCGAGATTGGTCTGCAGCCTCAGGTTCTGCTTTGTCGCACGGAAAACCCGCTCGATGCCGAAGTGCGGCAGAAGCTATCCATGTTCTGTAACGTTTCTGAAAAAGCGGTCATCGAAGCGCGCGACGTCGAGCACACGATTTACGAAGTGCCGCTCCTTCTTCATGGCGAGGGCATGGACACGCTGGTCTGCGATCTTCTCCATCTGCAAACACCGGAGCCCGACCTGACGAACTGGCGCCGCTTCGTCCAGCGCATCATAAGTCCCACCAAACACGTGACCATCGCGGTGGTCGGCAAGTACATCGATCTGCAGGACGCCTACAAATCGATTTACGAATCACTCACCCACGCCGCCGCCAGTCAGGATTGCGGCATCGAGTTGAGACTGATTGATGCCGAGACTCTGCAAAACGGGGTGGACGGTCAGTTCCAAAATGTGGCGGGCGTTTTGATTCCAGGCGGATTCGGCGAACGCGGGGTCGAGGGGAAGATCAAGGCCGCCAGATTTGCGCGCGAGCACAAGGTGCCTTTCCTCGGGCTTTGTCTCGGCATGCAGGTGGCCACCATTGAATTTGCGCGCGACGTGTGCGGTTTGGAAAACGCTAACAGCACGGAGTTCGACAAGGATACGAAGGATCCGGTCATTTCCCTGCTCGAAGAACAGCGCGGAGTTCGCAACAAAGGCGCCAGCATGCGGCTGGGGACGTGGCCTACCAAAATCTCGCCCGGCACTTTGGCAGCCAAAATTTACGGCGCCGAAGACGTCCTCGAGCGGCATCGGCATCGCTACGAATTCAATATGAAATATCGCGAGCGCATGGATGAAAAAGGCTTCACCATCTCCGGAACCTCTCCCGACGGCGCCCTGGCCGAGCTGGTCGAGCTGCGCGATCATCCCTATTTTCTAGGCTGCCAGTATCACCCTGAGTTTCAGAGCAAGCCGAACAATCCGCATCCGCTCTTCAGAGGATTCGTCGAAGCCTGCCTGGTCAAGCAGCAGCAAACGACCGCCGCACGCCGCGCCGCCTGATCCTTTTCTGTCGCGACAGGTGGTTTGCAGCTGCTCGTTAGTCTTTGTTGTTAGCCGAGATTCGGCCGTTCGCGTTGCCCAGAGGGTGACGGCTGCAAGATTCGGAGCGATGCCAGACGGCTGGAAACGCGTCATCCAATGACCAGATGGAAATGATTGGCCATCAACAGCAATGGTGAAAAGAAAAAGATCCCGGGTTAATCAACCCCGCCGTGCTCCTTCAAAAGTTCGATCATCTCCGGTTGGCCGTATTTGCGCGCAAAGCCGATAGCTGTCAGCCCCTCTTTGGTGCGCAAATTGACTTGCGCGCCGCCTTTCAGCAACGCCAAGGCATTGGTTCTGGCGCCGAATCTCGCCGCCGTCATTAGCGGCGTGCCGCCGTCTGTCGTCGCAATGTTCGGATTTGCACCTCGCGCGAGAAACTTTTCGATGTGATCGCCTGTGTACGATGGGGAACCTGCGCCGCCCATCATGGCGAGCATGTGCAGAGCGCTCCAATTCCACTTGTTCTGACCAGCGTTGATGTTAGCGCCATGACGAAGCAGGAGATCAACGGCTTCGAAGTGCCCGCGATTGGCCGCGGCCGAAATGGCGTTGCATTGAGAACCATCCACTCCATCAACCGGGGTGCCGGCCAGGAGTGCACGCTCGATCCCACGGAGATCGTTTTCCTGGGCAGCCTCGCACAAAACCGATAACGGATTGGTTTCTGGCACTTTCGGCTGCTTATCGGGCGTCCCGAAGTGCTTTAGGACTGCGAGGGCCGGACCGAAAGTGCAGTAATCCGCGACCGAGCCTTTCGGCGTAACGGCGCGTGGATCGGCCCCCGCGACAATCAGCCACTGTATCCCAAAGTAATGGCCGGCGGCGGCGGCGGCTGTCATCGGCGTCCCGCCATCTTTTGCGACGGCGTTAATGTTCGCTCCACTAAGCATAAGCATCGCGGTCGTGCGCTGATCTTCGGCTCCAAGATGCTGCAGGCTGGCCATGAGCGGTGTCATCCCGTCGTCTCTCGCGATATTTGGATCCGCTCCGTTCAAAATCAGCAGACTAACAAGATCTCCGCGAGTACTGTCCGTGGCACGATAAAGGGCAGTCGCTCCCCCTTTTTCTTCGCGCTGGTTGATGTTCCACCCGGAAGCGATTGCCTCCTCGACCGCATTTAAATCGGCCGCCCTAGCTGCTTCCAGCGGGCTAGGCCAATGTGCCGCAGACTTCTTTGCATCCGCGAGCCCGGAGGATTGTTTCTTCAAGCGCAAGACGGTGTCAAACAGGGCGCTCAACCGAGCGTCTTTTTTCTGGCGCGCGATTGCGAGAGGTTGATTCTCGGGCGGGATACCGGTGAGATCGACCTCCGCCCCGCGCCAGACGAGGAACTCCGCTTTCCGGTAATCTCCTCTCCTCGCCGCGATCGCCAGCGGCGTTGTACCCTCGCTGTCTTGGGCATTCACATCTGCGCCGCGCAAGGTGAGCATTTCCAGCATCATCATGCCGGCGTTGCCCTCCTTACTAGAATCCTTCGCCTCCATTATGTCGAAGAGAGGAGTACGCTGGCGGTTGTCTTTCGCATTCACATCGGCACCGACGATGAGCAGGGCCAGCCCGCGCGCTTGTTCACTTTTCGCCGCGACCCAATGCAACAGCGTCCTGCCGTTCTCATCCCGGATCTCATTGATCTCGCCGTTACCTAACGACGCAAGCGCATCTACAAATTCGGTGTTGAAACCATGGCTCTCGGATACCAGCTTCAACAGATACTGCCTATCCGTGGCGAAGACTGCTGATTGCAGGAACAGCAGGCTCAGGATCACTCGTAGCATGCCCCTCAAACTGGGGACGAGGCCGCTAAACACAACACAAAAAGCGTCCGTGACCAGATTGCCTTGCCTCCCAATGTCTGATTATACTCGCTCCCGGTAGCCTTAGCTGATTTCGTTCTCCTTGGATGACTCTGCCTCCATGAGACTTCCATCATTGCTTATCGCAGTTGTTGGAGTGATGTGCGCCTCGGCGCAATCGGCGGATCTACCCACGGTCTCCGTAGATCACCTGTATTACCTTCGCGCTCGCGGCGAGCACATTCGCAGATTGCCTGCCGATGACATGGTCGACTATTGCATCGCACAAAAGATCGGCGGCCGTGCCTTCGAGGATCTATATTCCCAGCTGTTCCTGATGCGCATTGATCTGACGAAGCTTCAGCGCATTGAAGGCGTCTCGGATGAAGATTCTCGGGTCAAGACACTGAAGAGGACATACGCTGCGGAATACGGTCTCCTCTTGGAAGAAGCACAAAGAGTTCAGAGAGGTGTCATTCGGGAGGGCCTCATCGCCACTGAGGTTCTTGAGTCACTCAGTCGGACGCAGCAAGGGAGGCAGTAGTATCGTCGTTATCTAACCAGACAGTATAACTAACCCCGAAAGCTTTCGTGGTAGCTTATCTTATCTCGTTAGATCCTTTCGCGATGTCATCTTAGAAGATTCTCATCTTCATCTCATGCGTGACATTGTCGGATCTTCTATTGTCATCGGCCCGCGCACAGCAAACCCAGGTCTAACCAGACGAGGAAGCTGGGCTACTGCTACTTGATACTGCTTGCGTGTATCAGCATGAGTTCACCAAACAAAAACCGGAGCAGTATGCGCTTCGTGAGACTTTTCAGCCCGCTGCTATTTCTCTTCGGTCTGACAGAGAAGGCCAATTCCTCTGGTGTCGATGATTCGATTAAGATCGTAATCACCGCTGACAAACGCGAATACGCATTTGGGGAAACGCTTGTCTTCCAAGTAGCAGCCAGAAACATTGCAACCAGTCCGATCTCAGTCTTGGTGAGAGACTTCACTTGGGAAGACCTGGCTCGGATGGATCGAGCTTATGCTGACCTTCGGAATCGAGAGGCGCAGCTGGCCTCAGCTAATAAAGAACTCGCTGATAAGATACGAACCGAAGGCGGTCCGCGGCCACTGGGCGAGCTTCAACTTGTTACCGATAAGCCGCGCCGACTGGGACCAAAATATGACGACGTCTGGCTTTGTGGCACGTTCGTGCGCAATGCGATGATGCCCTCTGGCGCTGAGACGCGGACGACGTACCAGGTGGACCAGCGCGACCTTATTTTGAGAACATGCAAGGTGGAAGGGCGGCACTTGCGTCCCATGTTTGACGATCAACTCTCCCCAGGTACCTACCGGTTTCGATGGCAGGCCTATCGCCCCGCAAAAAGCAAGTTTGCAAGCGCCGCCGAGCTGTCGGTGGCCGTATCCAACGTTGTTGAGATCAATATTGGTAATTAGAACGCCAACATGCGACTTCGCTCTCAGCCTTTGAGCGATCATATCCAATCAGACGATGCGACTAACTCCGGAGGCTTCTAGGTCGCTTACTTTATGATGTTCTCGCTCTGCCCTCATCCTTCGGGCGCTACAAGACGCGGCGCTGTTGCGCGGCCAGCAAGGGAGGGAGGTCGGTCAAGGCCGGTGAAGTCGTGCGAGCCGCCAACTCGGCCGCCGCGCTTTTTAACTCGCGCCAGCGCGGCAAGGCAAAGTCAGGCGCCGAAACAAGGTGGTGGAGCAGACTGCGCCATTCAATGGTGGCCCGCTCAATGTCGCCCGGTCGTAGGGTGTCATTCGTTAGTTTGTAACGCGCACCAGGACTAACGAAAAGTTCGCGCACCACTTGAACGGCTCCTGCGCCGTATTGAATCGGGACGCCCATGGCGAGGTACCCGGGAAAATCGAGTCGATGATAGGCGCGCTGACACAATGTGCCCAGCTTACCACCCAGGGGGGCATCTTCTCCGGCGAAACGCGGTCCGGCCCGAATGTTGGCCAAGTCAAAAACAAGATCGCTTATGGCATAGCTCTCGTCCTCCAGAGCGGCGGCCACGGCCAGACCTTCACCGGCCTGGAAGAAGGAGAAAATAATTCCACGCGTGGTGGGCACGCCATCGGCCTCGATCAACCCCAGCTGACGCCAGGCGAAGGCGGGCGAGTTTGTGATGGCGACGCTCTGATCGAACTCGAGTTGGTCGCAGGCGCGGCAAATCGCCGGAATATTTGGGCGCTCCGGGGGCGCGATCAAGGCGCATCCGAGCGAATCCAGATGGGCTTCGACAGGGACATCGGCGTAATCGAGGCGCACGGAAATGGTGGCGCCGCGTGTGACTTGTTCCGCCACGATCCCCGGCCTAACGAGAGAGTTAATCTGCGGCATGATGATCTCGTCAAAGTGTGCTCGGTCCACCAGGCGTTGGCCCGTGGTCTTCTTTAACCATTTTGGCAAGGCCATTTGGCCGGAAGGCAAAACCGTGGCGACCACTAATTCCCGGCCGTAGACGGCACGATCCCGTAACCGGCAAAGATTTCCGGAGCCGATCTGGTCGAGCGTGCGGGGCAGCGTGAGCGCGCGCAGCCCACTGCTCGTTCTCGCGCATGAATGCATCACCCAATCTGACCATGGCAGCCCCGGGCTTAGCCTCCCATTCGCCTCGAGAGTTGAGCATTTCGACGACGCCGCGCCGAACGAACCGGGCACGCTCGTCCGTCGCCCAGAGACCGCAGGGTCGCGGACCGGACGGGAGAGTGTGCTCGACCCCCAGCGGAACGCGGGGCACGCTGAAAAGGGAGCGGGTTAACTCAATGGCCGCTGCGAAGGGCTGCTCGCCCCGAGTGGTCGCCGCCCCCATCACGCTAATAAAGCTCGGCCAATCCACTTGCGCAGCTCTCTTCAACTGGCGGGGACGCGCGTCTCCCAAACGTGGAAAATCGGGCGCATAAAGAACGTAACCGATGTCGTCAAGGCCTCGGCGGCCGGCGCGTCCGAACATTTGCAGAAGCTCATCGGCCTCTATCTGGCGCTCGAAGTTTCCCGCGAAGTAACGCCGGTCCGTCACCAGGACCGAGCGCATGGAGAAATTAATTCCCGCGGCCAATCCCATGGTGGCAACGACCACGTTCAGCTGCCCCGCCTTGGCCAGCGCTTCCACCAGTCCGGCGCGCACCGCGTAGCTCAAACCGCTGTGATGATAAGCGACGCGGCTGCGCAATAGTTTGGACAACCGCTTTCCGGCAATTGCTTCCTGGGCCGGGCTCAGCGGAAGCGGATTAAGCACGGGAACGGCGGACGCGATCGCTTGCGCAATCTGTTCGGCGGCGGCGCGACGTGGCGCAAACAGTAAGACCGGAGCCAACTCGGCCCGGATAATCCGGCCAATCAGGCGGGGCCAAACGTTACGGGTCTGCACGAACTGCGAATCCGGCAGGCGATCAAGATCGCGCTCTTCCAAGGGAACCGGGCGTTCCCGATGTTCCACCAAAATGGCGTCGCGCCCCATCCGTTGCAGCCAGGCTACGACATCTTTGCCGTTGGCCACGCTCCCGCTGAGGAGCAGCAACTGCGTATGAGGCGGGGCCAGGGCCACGGCGAGTTCGTAATGCACGCCGCGCATGGCATCGCCCAGCATCTGGAATTCATCGATCACGAGGAGTCGCGGTCCTTCCCCGCGGAGAAACCGCCCCCGCTGCGTCTCGAGAGTCGCGACGATGACGCGGGCGTCGAGATTGACTGCGACGTCCCCTGTGGCGATACCTACATCCCAACCCCGCGTACGCCATTCGGCCAGCTTGTCATTGGCAAGAGCGCGGGTGGGCACGGTAAAAACCGCCTGCCCTTTGAGGGTCGGGTAGAGTAATTCGAAGATGTAGGTCTTGCCCGCTCCGGTGGGCGCCTGCACCACCACATCCTTCCCCTGGTTCAAGGCGCGGACGGCCTCCTGCTGCCACAGATCGGGAATGATAAGATTGACCCTGAGACCCTCCAACACGCTGAGAAGATCGAGGGCGTCGGCTTGGCTTCAAGCGGAACACGGGGAAGTGACCGGCCGCGGGTGGATCGGCCTCTCCGAGGGCGACTCCTCTTTTTTGCCAGCGCGCTCAGAGAGCGGGATCCGCCTATCGGGCCGCTCTTCGGAGTCGGTCCATGATAGCAGTCCCCAAACCCTGTTCGGAAACTTCCTCGGCCACGATGAGGTCCAAATTCATAGCATCAAGCTCACGGAGATAGCGGAACAGTTTGGCCGCCGCCTCCACTGGGTCATTTTTCATTGAGAGAACTCGAACAGCTTCGAACCGGTCGTTTGTTTCGTGATGTTGCGAAGCGAGCAGCCCAACGCGCTGGCCCGCCGGAATGGCGAAGGAGGCAGCGACGGGCACCAAAAGCAGGCGAGTTCGTGGCGCATAATGAGACGCCAATTGGCCC
>JBBRQE010000028.1:0-28132 GCA_038226905.1 Chthoniobacterales bacterium
AAGGCATACAGTTCCGCCAACTTGAGTTCGATCGGATCGACCACCGCGAAAAGCCCGCCATTGAAATATTGAACTGACTGGAATCTGCCCGCTCGGGCCGGCTCCGGGGTTGCCATCTGTCGGAACAAACCACCAAACAAATCGTACGAACTGCCACCCTGAGAGGCTTCGAAAAGTAATTCCGTTACGATGTCGCGTGGCAGGAGGTCTATGTCCTCGGCCACCATCGAGATCAAAAGCTGGAGAATGAACCGCTGGGCGCGAGCGCGATCTTCCCCACGCGCCACGATCTCGCGAAAGACCCGCGCCATCAGATTGGCGGCCCGGCGCGTCACCTCGACGCGGTTGTTTCCGAAAATCGGATTCTTCGGCGTGGGGAGCAAGAAGTTGAACGCGCTAACGCTCTCGGGCAGTTCCCGCAAAGTGACCCGTTCGACCGGCTCGAAGAGCTGCTGGTTGAAATCGTAAATCCAGAACTCGTCGAAATTACAAAGGATGACGTAGCGCGGGCGGTTCGGGACAATGAGTTGCCAATATTCGAAAGCCTGGTCGTAAGATTTTTCGAGCTTGGCCCCGCGCGATTTCATCTCGATGAGGACGCGTTCCGGCCAGAGGAGGTCGGCGAATTTTTTGCCGGTCGATTTCTTCGCCTCGTCTCCCTTCAGCAGCTCTAACTGTGAGCTCCCGGGCTTTTTCGCGACGCGGAACTCAAAACTAGCGCCCGCTTCCAGCACGCCGGGATGTCCGAGCGCGCGAAAGAATCGTTCAAGGAAAGCCTGAGCCTCGCTCTTTTCATCGCCTTTGAGGGAACGGGCAAAGCGGGCGAACTCGGTCAGGGCGAGTTGGCGTTCATCGGGAACCATCGATCAAATTTATCCAATAGAAGGTTTAGGGGCGATACTAGATTAAGAAGGAAGGTGGAATCGACCTTCTCCGAGGGCGATGGAGGAAGCGAGCGATGGAGCGCTAAAAAAGGTTTCGGTCTCCTCGCCCGCCATTTGCTGTTGAAAAAATCATGAAGGCAAACTATGAGCGCCGGAGGTAACAGGGGTGTGGGCGACTGCTGAGAAATGAAAATTGTGATTATCGGCGCGGGGGGACGGCTGGGCGCGGCGCTTCTGCGAGCGTACCAGGGGCGCTTTGATGTTCGGGGGTTTACTCATTCCGAACTCGATCTGGGGGACTTCGACGAGGTGGAGCAGATTCTTGCACCCCTGAAAGCTGACGTGGTGATCAACTGCGCCGCGCTGACGAATGTCGACCTTTGTGAAGAACAGCGGGGCGAAGCCTTTCGCATCAACGCGACGGCGCCTGAATTGCTCGCCCAGATTTGCGATGACAAAGGGGCGCGCTTCATTCATTTCAGCACGGATTACGTGTTCGAAGGCGCGACCAGTATTCCTTATGTGGAAGACGATGCGGCGGAACCCATCAGCATCTATGGCGAATCGAAACGGGAAGGCGAAGAAAACGTCCTCGCCTTAAATGAACGCAATCTGGTCGTGCGCGTCTCCTGGGTCTTCGGCCCGGAGCGGCGCAGCTTTATCGACAACTTCATCCAGCGCGCGAGGGATAGCGAACAAGTGGAAGCGGTGGCAGACAAGTTTTCCTCGCCCACCTACACGGCGGATATTGTCGCGATGCTACCGCAGTTTTTTTCCGACGATGTCGGCGGCATCTTGCATTTTGCCAACGAGGGCGAATGCAGCTGGCAGCAATACGCGCAACACGCGCTCGATTGCTGCTGGAAAGCCGGGTTGCCTCTCAAAGCAAACACGGTGGGCTCGTTGCAACTCAGCGATATGAAGAGTTTCATGGCGCGGCGTCCTGTCTACACGGTGCTCTCCACTTCCCGTTACACGGAAATTACCGGGCAAACGCCGCGTTCTTGGCGTGACGCCGTAGCGGAATATGTTAAAAGTAACTACTCGAAAACATGAAAACACCGTTCTTCGTTGGCATCCTGTCGATCTTTCTCTGCACGAGTCTTCGCGCGGAATTAAAGTGGGAACAAACCAGTCTCGAATTGCATCCGGGCGTGGGAGATACCGCGGCGGTTGGTCACTTTAAGTATCAAAATATCGGGAAGGCCCCGGTCGCTTTTAAATCAGTGCGGACCTCGTGCGGTTGCACGGCCGCGCAGTCGCAGACGAAAGAAGTGAAACCAGGCGAGAAAGGCGAGATCACGGCCACCTTCAAGATTGGAGACCGCACGGGCACGCAGGTCAAAACCGTCACCGTCGAAACCGATGAAGAGCCGCACACGGCTACGGTCTTGACCTTGAAGGCCGTTTTGCCCGAGATGCTCACGCTCGTTCCGAGCTTCGTCTACTGGACGGCCGGAGAAGAGCCGAAGCCGAAAACAATCATGGCCAGGGCGGGGAAGGATTTCCCAGCCAAGGTTTTGACCGTCACTTCTTCCAATCCGGAGTTTGTGGCCACGGTCGATTCGGGAGACGCGAAGGGGGAATGGAAGATTACCGTCCAGCCGAAGCAGGCGACGCGGGCCATGGCCTCGGCCCTGACCATACGGCCCGATTTTCCCAAAACGTCTCCCCATGTCTTTTACGCCAATGCCAGTGTGACCGGTCCACCGATGACACCTCCGGCGGCCGCTTCTCCTATCGCGAAATAACCGGTGAACTCTGGTCTTGCGCGGCAGGCGCTGCTTCTGATTGCGCTCGCCTTCGTGCCGGGGATCGGGGAGGCAGTTTACTATCGGAACAGGGTTTCATGGCAATCGGCCGTGGCCCCTTCCGATTCCGTCACGGTCATGCAGGCGCGTGCCTGGGGCGATGGCGCGCTCTGGGTGGACGCTCGTCCCGAGGAAGAATTCAATGCGGCCCATGTGCCCGGCGCCCTTCCGCTGAACGAGGACCATTGGAATGAATTGCTCCCACAATTTCTGCAAGTCTGGTCGCAGGTTCCCGGGAAAAAAGTGGTGATCTATTGCAGCAGTCTTAGCTGCAATCTGAGCCGGGATGTGGCCCGACGGTTGCGGGATGAGGCGCAAATCAAGAATGTCTTCGTGCTGGAAGGCGGGTGGGAAGAATGGCTGAAGGTGAAGAATTGAGGCAAACGTTGAACGCCGGAGGCCGAATGTTGAATGCCGAACTCGGAAGGTGTGTTCCCATTCGACGCTCGAGGTTGGGCGTTCAACCTTCGGCGTTTTCTTAAGATGGCCAATCGATCGTACTTTCTCTGGCGGATCGCCGACTTCCTCATCGGCGGGCTCTTCATTTATGCCGGCGTGATCAAGACGCTTGATCCGATTGGTTTCGCCAACGACATCGACAACTATAAATCGCTACCGTGGGCTCTCAGTGTTCGCCTCGCTTTCTACCTGCCCTGGCTGGAAATCATCTGTGGTCTCGCCTTGATCCTGCGGCGCGCCTACCAGGGGGGATTGTTTCTTTTAACCGGCCTCATCTTTGTTTTCATCGTCGTGGGTGTGGTGGCCAAGGCGCGCGGAATTGACATCACTTGCGGTTGTTTCGGGCATGTGAGCAAGGACCTGAGCTTTGGCTGGCATCTCGCTCTCGATTTTGGAATTCTCGGCGCGCTCATCGCTCTTTGGCTCGTAGATAGAACGCGTGCGCAACCATTGTAGGCGGGCACTCCGCCTTCCGTTAGGCCTTGCTGCTGTCTGGCGTTGAAACGCGTTTGCGCCGAGGGCGCGGCGCCCTCCACCGGCGGTTGGCAAATCATTGGGTTACCCTAGAATCAGTGGTGGTGCCTGAAATCCGTGTTGCCTTGGAGAGAGACTACGATGCCATCTGGCGGATCTTCCACGCGGTCATCGCCGCGGGCGATGCTTTCGCTGTCGATCCGCAGATGTCGCGCGAAGATTCCCTGGCCTTCTGGTGTGAACCGGGCAAACACGTTTATGTAGCCGAGCAGGATGGCCACGTGGTGGGGAGCTACTTTTGGAAGGCGAATCAGGCGGGTGGCGGCGCTCATGTCGCCAACGCCGGTTTCATGGTGGCAGAGTCCGCTCGCGGGCAGCACGTCGGCCGGGCCATGGGTGAACATTGCCTGGACGAGGCGCGACGAGTCGGCTTTCGGGCCATGCAATTCAACTATGTCGTCTCGACGAATGAATCCGCCGTGCATCTTTGGAGAGAGCTCGGATTCGCCATCGTCGGCACGTTACCCCGTGCGTTTTTGCATCCGCAAAAAGGGTATGTGGATGTCTATGTAATGTTCCGCCAACTGTAGGGGGCGTGGCGTCCGCGCCTCGCCCTTTTCTGCAGGGGAAAGCCTGCCCCGAGCGAAGTCGAATGGGCTGTCAGCCTCAAAGGGAAGGCAACACCTTTCCCCACAAAGCTTACAGATCTCCAAACGGATCACGCTTGGTGATGGTGCCGAAGTCCCCTTGTTGCAGGATGAGTTTCGCCACCAGGCCGGTCCATCCCGTCTGGTGCGATGCGCCCAGGCCGGCCCCCGTGTCGGCATGAAAATATTCGTGGAACCAGTAGCGCTGCTGGTCCCGGGCCTGGTCAAAGATTCCGCCGGAGGCGCCGGCAAAGGGGCGTTTGCCATCCTTGTCCCGAATCCAGAGTCGAATCAAGCGGTTGGACAGCTCATTGGCGATCTGGTTCAGGGTCATGAACTGGCCGGACCCGGTCGGGCATTCCACCTTGAAATCGTCCCCATAGTAGTAGTGAAATTTCTGGAGCGATTCGATCAACAGATAATTGATGGGAAACCAGACAGGACCGCGCCAGTTGGAGTTGCCCCCGAAAATATCGGTCTGCGACTCGGCCGGTTCGTAGTTCACCACCTTGTCTTCCCCGCGCACGGTTAAAACGTAGGGATGCTCCTTGTGATATTTACTGACTGAACGCACGCCGTAGGGGCTGAGAAACTCCTCCGGGTCGAGCAGGCGCCGGAGCAAACATTTCATGCGATGCCCGCGGGTCAGAGCGACCAGACGGCGTTCGCCCGTGCCCGGCACCTGCCAGCGCGAGACCAGGCTGGCCAGGTCTGGTCGATTCGTTAGGTACCATTCCAGGCGTTCCTTGAAGCCGGGGACGGCGTCGAGTAATTCCGGCTCGATCGTTTCCACGGCGAGCAAGGGCATTAACCCGACGATGGAACGGACGCGCAGCGGAAGATAACGCCCACCCGGTGTGTGCAGCACGTCGTAGTAAAATTCGTCCGCCTCGTCCCACAGGCCAATCCCGGTGCCACCGAGATTGTTCATGGCCGCAGCAATCCCGAGGAAATGCTCGAAAAACTTGGTGGCGATATTTTCGTAAACCGGATTTTCCCGCGCCAGTTCCAGGGCCATGCGCATGAGATTGAGAGAGAACATTCCCATCCAGCTGGTGCCGTCGCTCTGCTCCAGATGGGTGCCGTCGGCCAGCTGAGTGTTGCGATCAAACACCCCGATGTTGTCCAGCCCGAGAAAGCCGCCTTCGAAGATGTTGCGGCCCTGGGAATCCTTGCGATTGACCCACCAGGTGAAGGTGAGCAGCATTTTATGAAAGATCGTTTCGAGAAAAGCGCGGTCGCCCCGGCCCGTTTGTTTGCGTTCGATCTGATAAACACGCCAGGCTGACCAGGCGATGACGGGCGGATTCACGTCGCTAAAATTCCATTCGTAGGCGGGGATCTGGCCGTTGGGATGCTGATACCATTCGCGCACGATCAGATCGAGCTGAGCCTTGGCGAATTGCGGATCGACCAGAGCCAGAGGAATGCAATGAAAAGCCAGATCCCACGAGGCGTACCACGGATATTCCCACTTGTCCGGCATCGACATGACTCGTTCGTTATGCAGATTCGGCCAATCGGAGTTGCGTCCCTCCCAGCGCTCGGGCGGAGGAGTGGGCTGGCCCGGATCGCCCCGCAGCCATTCTTCAACAATGTAGTGATAAAATTGCTTGCTCCAGAGCATGCCGGCCAGGGCCTGACGCTGGATGGCGCAATGCTCCGGCTTTAGGCCAGAGGGGGCGAGCTCGGCGTAAAAGGCGTCCGCCTCCAGAGAACGCCGCACGACAATGTTGTCGAAATCGGCGAAGGGCGCCGGCTCCGGCAGGTCGTTCTCCAGACGGCAGAGGCGCAGTCGAATGGAAACAGTTTTTTGCGGCGGGATAACGAATCGATAATGCGCAGCCGCCTTGGTCCCCACGCGGTTTGGGTTAACCAGACCCGGTTGATTGCCGATGAGGCAATCGTTAATCGAATCTTTGACGAAAGGCGAGTGGTTAGGCGCTCCCCAAAGGCGCTGGAGATTCGTTTCATTCTCCGTGAAGAGAAGCCGATCGGCGCCTTCGCAGTAGAGACGATACTTGCCGAGTGGTTCGTGACTCGCGTCAATCATCCCGATTCTTTCGTCGCTGCGCGCGGCTTCCTGCAGGCTGGGCTTTTGTTGATCGCGGCCCCAGCTCCAGGTATTGCGAAACCAAATGGTGGGGAGCAGATGCAGGACGGCGGGCTCCGGCCCGCAGTTGGTCGCATTGGCCCGGATGAGAATGTCGTGCGGCCCGGCCTTGGCGTATTCGATTTCAATATCAAAGAAACGGTCATCAGCCAAAACGCCGGTGTCCCAGAGTTCGAACTCGCCTTCCGCTTTCGCGCGCGCGGCGCTTTCCCGGATTAACTGCTCATAGGGGTAGGCCAGGTGGGGATAGCGGTAAACCATCCGCATCATGCTATGGGTCGGCGTATTGTCGTTGTACCAATAGACTTCCTTAACGTCTTCCCCGTGGTTGCCCTGCGGACCCGTTACGCCGAAGAGCCGCTCTTTCAAAAAAGGATCGTGCTCGTTCCAGAAGGCGAAGGCGAAACAGAGCCGCTGTTTGAAATCGCACAGACCCGCGATGCCATCTTCGTTCCAACGGTAGGCGCGCGAGCGCGCCTGCTCGTGCGGGAAATAATTCCAGGCGTCGCCATTGGCGCTGTAATCCTCCCGCACCGTGCCCCAGGCGCGCTCCGCCAGGTACGGCCCCCAAAAATGCCACGGTTCCTCCCGCGTATTGTTTTCGACCAGACGAGCTTGTTCGGCGTTCAAGGAATCAACGCATAGCGAATGGCTCGCGCGCTGTCCATCATGCACTGAAGGCCAGGTAGTTTCCTAATTTGGTTGTGAGCGGTATTTCTTCGGGGGCTTTTCGCGCAGAACAAGCGAGGCCCTGGCCGATTGGAGCCCTTCCAGCATGACGGCGGGAATTTTGCCAGAGCCGAGGACTGACCTGGCATCCAGAATTTCGATGCCCGACCAGCTTCTCGCCCGCACCGATATTCAGCGCAACTTCTTCAGACAACCGCACTCGTGCTTGCCTTCAAGCAAGCGAATGTAAAGAGCGTCAATCTCGGCATCGTAGCTGATTTTCATGGCGACTAGTCTTTCAAAAATAGAACGTATAAACGGTAATGACAACCGTTTCATCGGCCTCCTCTTTGAGGATGGCTGCGACCTGTTTGATTGGGTAATGTTTGCCCTGCCATTTGCGGTTGAACGCGAAATTATAGCGGCACATCTCACGTTCGTGTTTGGCCGGCTCCCGCGAGCCCTTCCGAACGGCCTCTTCTACTTCGGCTTGGGTTGCGCCACGTTCCACCGCTTGCTCCACTGCGTGTTTGGAAGTCGAATGCGTTTCATTCGCGACGCGATCTTTGAGTAGTTGTGGTTGCATATGCAATACGCGGCCGTGTCAACTCACGCGAAATCTCGGTCGCCGCGGCTGCCTTGCCAATCGAGCTGTTATTGCAGCTGATCTTCGTCTCCGATAGCCTCGCGGGCGACATGCAGAACCGAGTTCGGTTGGAAATTCTTGATGGGCCGCTGAAGGGAAAGAAGTTTGAGTTCACTGAAAATGACACCTTCATCTTCGGACGCGCTCCTGATTGTCATGCTCAGCTGTCTGATGACACGCTCGTCTCATGCCACCATTTTATTCTCGAGGTCAATCCACCTCTCGCACGGCTACGCGACCTCGGCAGTCTCAACGCGACGCGCGTAAACAACCGCAAATGCGGAGGGAGAAACAAAGGCGAGACTCCAGAAGTCAAAAATGATCATTGACCCACGCGACCGGCCACCGAACGGCGACCCAGATACACCCGCATTTGCTACTCTTCGGAAAGTGCATCGTGGGATGGGACGGATGCTGTCCGCACAATTCGGCGGAGAAATCCCGGCGCGGCAACCGGCTGACCCCAATCGCGTCCTCAAGCCCTACCCCTTCAAAGCTTTTGGGTTTTACCTCGAAATCAGCCTCGCTCTCCATAGCGACACCGCCGCGCTCCTCACCGCCGACATTTTCCTGGGCCGCCTTTACCGCGGCTATGGCAGAGCCTTGCGCTGGCTGGCTAATAACCGTGCCGGCCGCAGTGTCGCCATCGCGTTCGCGGATCAACATGCGAATCACGCAGAATTATGGCTCTCCTGCGCCCGCGTCACGACCTCGGGTAATCGTTCGGGCTTGCGGGCTGCGCTCAAGGACATTCACGACGAACTAGCCATGGTGGATGCCGGATTACGGATGTGGTTTCCCCAGACGGTCCGGGGTGACGGGCTTACGGACTTAGAAAAGCTCGCGGAGGACGATGAAGTCGTCCGCTTGATGCTCACATCGCCCCAAGGTTTCCTGAATTATGCGCATCAGCACCCGGACGAACAAATATCGGCAGCCCTCATCCGCGACGTTTATGGCTGGCTCGGCCAGTGGGACGAGCAACTGCTCCATCTCGATCGTTTTGGATTAGGCATGGCCGGAGGCAGGAAGTCTTTCCTGTGGTGGAGGGCTCGCCCGCTTTTTGAGCTACGGCGTTACGAAGAGCTGATCCGCGTTTGCCAGGAGTTGGAGTCGCTTTCGGAAGAACGCGAAAAACCCACCATCATCGGCGTCGTCGCACAGGCCTTTTACGAAAGAGGCGAGTTTGAAGAAGCGCTTGATGTGGCTCGCTCCGCAACTCACGAGAGTTCCTGGCGGGTCTGGTTAACCCGTTGCCTTGCACAAGCGCGGCTTCGCCGTGGCACCGAGGCGATGGAATCCTACTCAGGCTACGAGCGACTCGTCGGGAAGGACATCATAGCGGCCAAGATCGTTTCAAGCGTAATGAGCCAATCAAGAGAAGAAATCTTTGATCAAGCTCCACCGTTTACCACCGATTCCTTCAGTCGCTAATGACCGTTCGCAGTTTTCTCCCATTTGTTTTATGAACTGCAAGCGTTGTGGAGCAACTATCACCGAACATACCTTTCGCCTTTATCGTAAGCGTTGCGTTCCGTGTTACGAGCGTTCGATGCCGCAGGTGCTTAAGCGCATCGGCGGCGCCGTCCTTCTCACCATCGCTCTGATCGTCGCCGTCCCTTGCCTCCTTGCGGCTCGCGCCGCCTGCCGGCTGTGGGGACTGATTGCACCGATCCCGTTTTGTGCGGCCGATGTTGTCCGGTCGATTACTCCGATAGTCGGAGACATTGGTGCCCGCAATTACGTTAGTGGCCTCCGACGCGGTTTCCACAATGGTCTGCCTCGGCCTCACTGTGGCCACCCGACTCTGCGCCCTCACGTCATCGAACGCGCCACTCTGCTTTACAACGCTGGCCGGCGGGATGGCACTAAGCTACGACACCGTCCAAACTCATTAAGCACGATCCTCAAATGCCGCTGTCGCGACCGCTCCCAATCGATCAGTTCCGCGCCTCGAACACGGCTCCCTGAAGTTATCGTGAAGTTAAGAAAGCGAAGGCGTCGCCAAGAAAACACGCAAAGCTTTCGAGTGGTTTGAAAAAGCTGCTGCGCAGGGATTCGCCTTGGCACAGTTTAACCTCGCCGAAACGTATGCGCACGGCCAAGGCATTCCTAAGAACGACCGTAAGGCGCGCGAGTGGTATGAGAGGGCCGCCGCGCAAGGGGATGCTGATGCGCAGTTCAGCATGGGCATCATTTATGAGGAGGGCCGGGGCGTGCCGAAGGATGATATTCGCTCTTACGCATGGCTAAGTGTCGCCGCCGCCCTTGGTCACGACAGCGCAAGGGCGAAGCTATCCGAGCTAGAACCAGTGATGTCGGAATCAACAAGGGCCGAAGGTCAAGGCATCGCCGCCGAGATATTCGCGTCGTTGAAAAGGTGAGGTGTTTCGAAACCATCTGCGTTCCCAACGTGTTTATCGTGAGCCTTTGATCCTGTATTTTCGATAACCTTCTTTCCACATCGAATCGTCCGGCACCGATCGCGCCGCGTTGATCTGCTCTGCGGCAGATCGCACATCGCAATAGTAGCGACGCACGGATTCGGTCGTTAGCTTTTCCCTCGGCAACACACGCCATACGGCATCCCGGTCCGGCTTCGTGTTGGAAATCTTTGTCTCGGTTTTCGTCTCGGTTCGGCCATGCGCGAGCGCGTCCCGAAGTTGGAACAATCCGCCAATGGTTTGGAATGGGCGTGCCGATTTATCTACAGGCAAAGCAAGATGTTTCGAGATTACTGCAAGCTTGCCGGTGTGAGAGATTCGCTCGATCTCTTCCCAAAACGCCAACTCTTCAGCTCCGACGTGATTGAGGTAAGCTTCGAAAGCGAAAGCGAAAAACACAGTCGCGGCCGGCAGATTCAAAAGGCTTCCTTCTGAGTGTTTTTCGGCCATGTCGAGTAGGTGCCATGCAGTGTGAAAGAGAGCGACATAACTCTTAGAGCGAACTTCGTAGGTTGCTTTATATCGCGCCATAGATCGGCAAAGTTACCGTTTTGTGGAGAGCTCTCGGTGGCTATGAACGACTCGTCGGGAAGGACATTATCGCGGATAAGATTGTCTGCGGGGTGATGGTTGCGTCAGAAGGGGTAAATTGCGACCAATCAGCATCGATTACATCATTGGCGGAGCGCGCCCCCACCAGCGGCAGCTAGCCCTGTTTCAGTCACATTTCTTGTGTTTAAGAGGAAATTGTACCTGAGCAAGAAAGACGAGACCACCTGAGAACAAAACATAATTGCTCCACGCTTGAACGACAGATAGAAGTAGAACACACGATGTCTTCGAATGCTATTACACCTCTCTCCACGGACGTAGACTTCGAAGTCTTGAGTAGCCGAGTTCTTGAGCGATTGAAAAAGCGTGAGGCCGAGTCCGAGTGGAAGAACGCAGCGCCGATCGTAGCGAAGGTGACAGGTGCCCTCATGCGAATGAAGGACGGAGGTCGGACGGTGACTGTGCAACTTGCAATACCGAAGGAGATTGCGAAAGCCCTAAGTGAAGGCACCGCCACTCGGATAGGAGGTCGGATGGTAACGACAAATAGCAGATTTCTCAAGCACTTGAACGAGGTGAAGCCGTCGCATGTTCGTAAGCTGCTAAAATCTCCAATGTTGGCTTTCGTAGTTCTCGATGCGCTTCAGTCGGTGCTTCTGAATGAGAAGCTGGCTGCAATTCAGATGCAATTGAAGGAGATCGACCGAAAGGTAGGTGCGCAAAATCAAGGGTTACTCCGGAAGGCAGTTGAGCAAATGCGCGATTTACACCAACTGAAGGATCGGAACCGGAGACAGAGGATACATCAGATCCAAGATAGCTTGGGTTTATTCGAGGGTATCTACACCGACCTGTGCGAGAGCCGATGGAAGACGATTGATCAACTCCTTCAAGATTACGAGGGATCACGCCTCACGAACGACAGTGAAAGAAGGAAGCTCTGTGCGGCTGCCCAAGAAGTCTCGCAGGACATTGAGATGGTCGCCAATGCAAAGATCCTGCACGCACGGATGACGGTGGAACTCGGCGAGACGCAGGTAGCCGAACAAGAAGTGTTGCGGCTTCAGGATTTTCTCCTCCAACAGGAGAAACGCTTTCAGGCGGTTTTCGGCGAAACTGCCTCCATTCAAAGGCCGGCTACGCACCGAAGGCTAATCGGTCGTGCGTCGACCGCGCGTCGCGATGCACAGGAACAGCTAATTGAACCGACGGAGCGGCTCGATCACCTACTGAACAGCTCCCTGCTTTTACATCTGGCGCTTCCTATGAAACAGGACACTGGAGGTTGATCATTTTCTTGATGTCATAGAAGCGTGGCTTTTGAGCTTTGTTGCCAGCCACTGCGTGACTCATCTTCGATAAGGCGGTTAGCCACGAATCATGTTAGACATCATAAATTTCGGATGCGAAAGCTCTCGGGGTCTGATCTTTCACTTTGTACATCAGCCCCGGAGAAACGAGGTCGATTTCTGCCCGCCGAAGACAAACGTAACCATCGCTGATTTACGCGGATGCTGCGGTATCATGGCTTCACTCTCAGACCGGCAGCCTGGGCGAGCTTCCGCTGCCGCGTGTCGAAGGTAAGGAAAATCTTCGCACGGCATTCGAGCGCGAGGGAGACGTGCAGGAGATCGATGGTCCGTTGGCCATCCCTCCCCGCCTGTTTCGCGCTCAATTCCTCCGCACGTTGGAAGACTTCTGTCCAATCGACGGGCGTGTGAACCAACAGGCCTTCGCGCAGATCGTCGTCGATCTGACGGAAAGCGATGCGGCAATCGAACGCGGTCATGTCGCCCCTTGCGACGGCGTTGCGCCAAGCATTGCGCACCTCGATGCGATGCAAGGGCGTAAAGGCAAGCGAGAGCGCGGCCTTTTTTAGAAAGGAGTTAGCGGCGGCGTAATGCGAGTCTGCGCGGTGGAGCGAGACGAGGAAGGATGAATCCGGGTAGGCTTCCGCTTCCATTCACCCTCAGTCCCTCAAGCGCGACCAAGCGGCATCGGTTTCCTCCCCGGACAAATTGCGGCCCAGCGGCTTGCGTTTCGCCAACCGCGCGGCCCAATCGGCTTTGCCAGCTTTGAGCGCTTTTGCGGGGGCCAGGGTGGCGAAGGCGGCACCGTTGCGGGTGATCGTCACTTCCTGGCCCTGTTCAATCCACTTCGCCAAGTCGGCAAAATGGTTTCGGAGGTCGCGCACGGAGGCTGTTTTCATGGTGATACGATATTGTATCACGCTGTCGAACTGTCAACGCCGATTTGTGGCGCGATCAATCGTAGCGCCGGGCGATGTGTATTCATAAGTGCGCAGATCGCCGGCAGAGTTTGATTGGCTGTTCTCTCGCCGGATGTTAGCCTTGCTCTCGATGGCAACCGCTAACCTGCCCATCGCGATCGATCGCGAACGGATTGCCCGCTTTTGCCACGAGCGCGGCATTCGCTCGCTTTCTTTGTTTGGTTCGGTCTTACGCGACGATTTCGATCCGGAGCGAAGTGATGTCGATGTGCTCGCGGAATTTGCGCCCGGCGCTCTCCGTGGTGTGGGAGTGCGTTATTTCGGCTTTGCCGAGGAGCTCGGCACGATCCTCGGTCACAAGGTGGATTTTTGTTCGCAACTTCATCCGGCCTTCCGCGAGTGTGTCGGGCGGGAGGCGGTAAGGGTTTATGAGCAGGCGTGATCCGGCGCTGACGCTTCGTCAGATCGTCGAGTTCGCGGATGAGATCGCTGCGCTGGTTGTCACACGCGCTCGCGAAGATTTGGAGACGAATCGCGAGTTCCATCGCGCCTTGGAGCGCTGTATCGAATTAATCGGCGAAGCCGCGACGCGTTTGCCAGAGGACTGGCGCGCATCTCACCCGGAGAATCCTTGGCGACAGATCATCGCGATGCGCAACATCCTGATTCACGGCTACGATGTTGTGGTGGCCGATGTCCTATGGGATGTCGCGACGAATGATGTCCCGAAACTGAGCACGGCGATCCAGGCGCTCTCGCAGGGAAGCAGCGAGGGATGAGCAATACTTCTGCTCACCGACCGAGACTTCAATCGAAAATTTCCCTCATTCCCACTCGATCGTGCTCGGGGGTTTGCTCGAGATATCGTAGACCACCCGATTCACCCCTTTAACTTCGTTGCTGATCCGATTGGAGATGCGAGCCAGCAGGTCGTAGGGGAGTCGCACCCAGTCTGCCGTCATTCCGTCCTGACTCTCCACAATGCGGAGGGCAATGGTGTTTTCATAGGTGCGCTGATCACCCATCACCCCAACGGAACGGACGGGCAGCAGGACGGCAAACGATTGCCACACTCTATAGTACCAGTCGGAGGCCTCCATTTCACTGGTCACGATAGTGTCGGCGTCCCGCAGGATACGCAATCGTTCGGGAGTGACTTCTCCGAGGATGCGCACAGCCAGGCCGGGGCCGGGGAAAGGCTGCCGGTAAACCACTTCCTTGGGTAAGCCGAGTTGAAGGCCGGCTTGTCTCACCTCATCCTTAAATAATTCCCGCACGGGCTCGACCAGTTCGAAATGCATTTTCTCGGGGAGGCCCCCGACGTTGTGATGACTCTTGATCACATGCGCGGGGTTGCCGCCGATGGCCACGCTCTCGATCACGTCGGGATAAAGGGTGCCCTGGGCGAGAAAGCGGTAGCCGCCGTGCTCGCCCGATCCATTTTTTTTGTCTTCCACAAGCAACTCTTCAGTGGCCTGCTGGAAAACTTCGATGAACTCGTTCCCGATTATCTTGCGCTTCTGTTCCGGATCGATCACGCCCGCCAGTTTGGAAAGAAAGCGCTCGGTCGCGTCGACATATTTTAAACGGACGTGAAAATTTTCCACGAAGAGGCGCTTGACCATTTCGTCCTCGCGCGCGCGGAGCAATCCGTTGTTCACGAAAATGCAGGTGAGCTGATGGCCGATCGCCTTGTGCAGGAGGGCGGCCGTGACGGATGAATCGACCCCGCCGCTCAAGCCCAGAACGACTTTGGCGTCGCCCACTTGCTGCCGGACGCGCGCGCAGGCTTGGTCGATGAATGATCCCATCGTCCAATCCATGGGGCAGTGGCAAATGTGATAGACAAAGTTCTCCAGAATCTGTTTGCCGCGCGGGGTGTGCGCTACTTCGGGATGAAATTGTAATCCGAAAAGTTTTCTTTGTGGATCTTCCACCGCGGCGAAGGGCGAACCGGAGGTCCGGGCGGCTACGCGAAATCCTTTGGGCAAAACCGTTACTTCGTCGCCGTGGCTGTTCCAGACATCAAGTTGCGCGCCCAATCCCTCGAACAAAGCCGATCCATTAGTTACTTCCAGGATGCCGGCTCCATACTCCCGCCGTCCGCTGAATTCCACGTGCCCGCCCAGATGATGCGCCATGAGCATGAGGCCGTAGCAAATCCCGAGGACGGGAATGCCTAACGAAAAAATCTCGGGGTCGATTTTGGGCGCGTTCTCATCGTAAACACTGGCGGGCCCGCCCGAGAGAATGATTCCTTTGGGCTGCCGGCGCCTGACCTCCGCGGCCGCCAGGTCGAACGGAACAATTTCGGAGTAGACCTGTAGCTCCCGAATGCGCCGGGCGATGACCTGGGTGTACTGCGACCCGAAGTCGAGGATAAGAATTTTCGAGTGCGGAGCGGGCGTGTCGTTCTTCACGTCCTACGGATGGTTTTGCGGAATTCCGTGCTCATTGGCCGGATCGTCGGGGGCACGTTGTTCGGGGCCGATGCGGCCCTGACCAGTGACGCCACGCTGGAGTTGGCTCTGGACCTCTTCGCCGCTGCGATGCTCCAGCGGATCCGAGCAAGCGACCAAAAGAAGGGCGCTGGCCAGCGCAAAAACGATCGATATGCGCTTCATCCGCTTATATTAGGAAGAGAGCTGTTCATTGCAAGGCGCGAGCGACAGCGCTGTATCTTGACTGCGAGGCTGTGGCCCGCTGCGCGCCTTGGTAGTCGCCCCCCTCTGTTGAGGCGTCCTGGCTGGTGATTCGATCCGGGAACGCGGCAGCGGAGTGCCGTGGCTACAGGAGAGAGCGGAAGGCGTTGCCTTCCCATGGGAAGCTGACAGTTTCCCCTACAGGGGAGGGCTCAGCTAAATCGACGATGAAAATGATTTCACCGGAACTCTTGTTGCAAGGTTACCGGCTGGGCGTTTTTCCCATGGGCATGGAGGATGGCAGCGTCGACTGGTTTTCGCCGGACCCGCGCGCCATTCTGCCTCTCGATAAATTTCACATGCCGCATGCGCTGCGTAAGACAGTAGAGAAAAAGAAATTCGAGACGCGCTTCAACACACGCTTCGCCGAGGTCATCCGGGCGTGCGCCAAGCGGGAAGACACCTGGATTACGCGCGAAATCATGGCCAGCTACGAAAGCCTGCATCAGCTGGGCTACGCTCATTCGGTGGAGGTGTGGCTGGACAACAAACTGGCCGGAGGGCTTTATGGCGTGGCCATCGGTGGCGCATTTTTCGGGGAATCGATGTTCCATCGTGTGACTGACGCCTCCAAGGTGGCGCTCGTCTCGCTGGTCGGACAGATGCGGGCTCGCAAGTTCGTTTTGCTCGATACGCAATGGGTAACGCCCCATCTTGCCCAGTTTGGAGTCGGAGAAATTCCGCGAGCTCTCTATCTGCGCATGCTCGGACGAGCGGTCGAATTGCAACGTACGTTTGTTTAGACGCCGTCTTAGAGATCAGTATCGTCCGCGACAGATTGTTGTGGAGGCCGGCGCGCTGTCGGCGCCTGGTGGGCAAGCACCGACGGCGCGGTGCCCTCCAAGGCGTATCCTATTTTCGAGTGCCCAGCCATTGCCGCGCTGCGGCCACATCGTTTTCAGTGAGCTCATGACCGCTCGCTTGAAAAATGAGGTCAACCTGCGCGCCGCTTCGCCGCAGGAGATCGTGCAATCGTTTGCTGTTTTCCGGGGGGACAATGGAATCGTGGCGCCCCTCCGAAATGAGGACCTGGACCGTCTTCATTTTATGTTGGGGGGCACCTGCGAGAGGGGCACCATCGCTCGAAACAGAATTGCCTTCGAAAACGGGGCGATTCCCAGAAGCATCATGGCCGCAGCGATGTTGGCGCCGTTCGAGTAACCGACGGTCACCAATTTTTCCCGGTCGATTTCATAATCGACCATGGCGGCTTCGACAAAGAGCGCCAGTTCCTTCGCCCGGGCTGCCACATCCGCTTCGTCAAAGACGCCTTCCGCCAATCGTCGAAAGAAACGGGGCGCCCCGTTTTCCAAGACCTTGCCCCGCGGACTGAGGAGCGCGGCGGTGGAATCAATGGCGTGTCCCAGGTCCAGTAAATCGTTCTCGTCGCCCCCGGTGCCGTGGAGCAAAAGAAGAGTGCGAGCTTCCGCTTCCAAGGAATTCGCGGGCAGGAATCGATGACTGAAACCGAGATCCGTCATGGCTTGGAAAGGCCGGTCAATGAGATGGGCGGTAAAGTTTTTTCGATGGAACCGCGGTGTTCCTCATATTGCGGGGGCAAGCGTAGCGATTCCCCAAGATGTTCCACTGTTTCGTCTGCGGCGAATCCCGGATTGTCCGTGGCGATCTCGAAAAGTATTCCGGCCGGCTCGCGGAAATAGATGGAATGAAAATATTGCCGGTCAATCACAGAAGTCACATTGAGGCCGAGCTCTTCCAGAAGGGCTCGCCAATGCAATTGCTCTTCATCGTTCGCCGCGCGGAAGGCGATATGGTGCACGGTGCCGGCGGCGATGTTTCCAAACCCTTGTGCGCTGCGCTCGATCAAATCGATCTGGGCGTCCGGCCATCCGGGATTGAGGGAGAAGCGCCGCCGGTTTTTCTCTTCGCCCACCAATTCGAAGCCGAAGGTCGCGGTGAGAAGCTGTTCGGTTAACCGGGCGGCCTGAACTTCCAGAGTGGGTGCGTTGAATCCATGCAGGGCGAATTCCGCGGGCACGTTGGAGGGAGCGGGAAGTTCGAAAGGGCTGAGCTGACTGGACCCGACCAGTTCCAGCATTAAACCATCAGGATCGGGAAATCGAAGAACGCGCTGGCCGAAGCGAAGCGACGTTTCCTCCGCCGGAACGCGTTCCCTGCTCAAACGGTCTTTCCAATAATCGATCGACTCCGGGGTCACGGCGAAACTTGTGGTTGTAACCTGACCCGTCCCGCGAGTGCCGCGTTGTGCCCCGGGCCACGGGAAAAACGTCAGGATGGTCCCCGGGCTTCCCACGCGGTCGCCAAAATAAAAGTGATAGCTTCCCGGGTCATCGAAGTTAACCGTTCGTTTCACCAGGCGCAGTCCCAGCACGAGTGTGTAGAAATCCAGGTTACGCTGCGGGTCTGTGGCGATGGCCGTGATATGGTGGATGCCGCGAAGTTTCATGCGAAAGACAAGATATAGGCGCGAACGATGACCTCAACCGTCGTGCGGTAGCCGAAGCTTGGTGATTGGCTTTTGGCGATCTCTCCTTTTTCTCAAGATGTTTCTGTGGCAAAAACGAGCGACCGAGCGATGGCTCAGCGCAAACGAAGAAGGGCTGCAGATTCGTGTTGGCCATAGACTGACCGTGGTGCAGCGCCCGGGGCAAAGATCGGCGACGCTGGAAGTGGTCTGCCCAAAGAAAGAGGCTGCGCAACTGGCGCACGACTTCGGTGGGAAGATCGAGAAGATTCCGCGCAACTGGCTGGCACTCTGCGAGGAGGCGCGCGAGCGGCCGGCGCTTCGGATTGGCCGGCGTTTGATCGTCATCAGCGAGGCGCGATCGCCCAACAGCGCGGCGCGAGAGATGGCGCGCCTCGTCATTCCGGAGGGGATGGCGTTCGGCACGGGCGACCATGCCACCACGGCCATGTCGCTGCGCCTGCTCGAGCGCATGACCCGGCCCATGGCGGAAGGCTGGTCATTCGTCGATCTGGGAACGGGCAGCGGCATTCTCGCTCTGGCCGCGCGTTGTTTCGGCGCCCATGAGGTAGTGGGAATAGACAACGATCCCATTGCCGTCGCGACCGCGCGAGCTAATGCCCGGATCAACCGGATCGATCGCATCGATTTCAAAGTCGCCGATGTGCGCACCTGGCGGGCGCGGGGCAAGGTCAATGTTGTCGCTGCCAATCTCTATAGCGAGCTCCTCATCGAGACGCTCCCACGCCTCCGTCAGTATCTGGCGGAGGGCGCCCGGCTGATCTTGTCCGGTGTCATGCGGACGCAGGAGCTTGAGGTTACCCGGGCTCTGCGGGCCAGCGCCATCCGGATAGACGAAATCCGGCGCCGCGGAAAATGGATCGCCCTCGCGTGTAACAACAGGCCTGCGGCCGGTTCCCATCTTCGGTAAAAACCCAGTTGACGCGGCGCGCCACCGCCAGCAAAGTTTGCGTTCGCCAAGCGGCTTGGGTTTCTCTGCATAGACGCGGTTTAACGAAGCCGCGTGTTCCCATGCCGACTGAAGACCTTTCCTACGCCATTGTAACGCCCTACTCGATGCGCAAATCGCGCACCGGGGGAATTATTTCACGATTGATCTCGCGGACCGGGCTGGATCTGGTGGCCGCCCGCATGTTCGCTCCCAGCCAGGAACTGGTGCAGCGGTATGCGGCCACGATTGTCACGGAAACGGAATCGCGTCATCGCGCCACCCAGGAACTGATCCGCGACTACGTGCTTAAAAATTTCACGGGGGAAGTGAATGGACAGCGCGCCCGGGTGATGTTTCTCGTCTTCCGCGGACTCGACGCGGTGGAGAAGACGCATCAGGCGGTCGGCCATATCGTCAACGAAAGAACCAGCGGCGAAACGATTCGCGACACCTTTGGCGATTACATTGCCGACGCGGCCGGCAAGGTATCCTACTTCGAGCCCGGCGTGCTGACATCGTTCGAGGAAGGCGCGACCGAGCGCGACCTGAAGCTGTGGGCGGACTTTTCCGACAGCGATGGCGGCATTATCGATCACGTTATTCACTTCCCGGCCCAGGCCAAAGTGGAGAAGACGCTGGTGCTGATCAAACCCGACAATTTCAAGTTCCCCAATCTGCGGCCCGGCGGCGTGATCGACGTGTTCTCGCGCACCGGCCTTTATATTGTGGGCTTCAAAGTTCACTGCATGAGCGTGGCCCAGGCCGAGGAGTTTTACGGGCCGGTTCTGCCGGTTTTGGAAGAGAAGCTGGGACCGGAAAATGGTCGCGCCAACTGGGAGAACATCGTACAGTTTATGGCTGGCCGGAAACCGGGCGAAACCTCGCCGGATCAGCGCGATGAGCCGGGCACGGAAAAGTGCGTGGCCATCGTTTATCAGGGGGACGAGGCCGTGCGCAAAATTCGCGAGGTCCTCGGTCCGACGGATCCTGCGAAAGCGCCCCCCGGATCGATCCGTAAGGAATTTGGCCAGACGATCATGATCAACGCAGCTCACGCTTCTGATTCGGTCGATAATGCCCGTCGCGAGATGGGCATCATTCGGATCGACGAGAACAACTTCAAACCGACCATTGAAACCTTCTACGGCCGCAAATAACGCGGGCCGCCTGAATATTTCGAACCCTTAAAATCCCATGGAAATTTCCGCAATCGCCGCCCAATTAACTCCCTCTCTTACGCTGTCGATCGACAGCAAAGCGAAGGCCATGAAAGCCGAAGGGCTTGATGTTTGTGGATTCGGAGCGGGCGAGCCCGACTTCGATACGCCCGAGCACATCAAGGTTGCGGCCATCGAAGCGATTCAGGCTGGCTTTACCAAATACACGCCGAGCTCGGGCATTCCGGAACTGCGCCAGGCCATCTCCGAAAAGCTGGCGGCCGACAACGAACTAAGTTATCGCCCGGGCCAGATCATCGTGAGCAACGGGGCGAAGCACGCCTGTTACAACGCCATCCTGGCGACCTGTCAGCCAGGGGACGAAGTGATCATTCCGTCTCCTTACTGGGTCAGTTACCCGGACATGGTCAGGCTGGCCGGGGCGGAGCCGGTCATCGTTCCCACGATGGAGCGGCGCGGCTGGAAGATGAGCGCGGATGATTTCAAGAACGCCATGACGCCGCGCACCAAGATGTTGATCCTGAACAGTCCGTCCAATCCGACGGGCGCGGTTTATACCCGTGAGGAAATGGAAAAGATCGTGGAAGTGGCGGCCGAGGAGGACATCTACATCCTGTCCGACGAAATTTACGAGAAACTGATCTACGACGACGTCAAACACGTCAGCATCGCCTCGCTCTCGAAGGAAGCGTACGACCTGACTATTACGGTGAACGGTTTCAGTAAATCGTATGCCATGACCGGCTGGCGTCTGGGATATCTGGCCGCGCCGGAAGCCGTGGCCAAGGCGGTGGATTCCATCCAGAGCCACAGCACTTCGCATCCGGCTTCCTTTGTGCAGCGCGCCGGCATCGCCGCGTTGAAAGGGGATCAGCAGCCGATCATCGATATGCGGGAAGAGTTCGACATGCGACGAAACTACATGTTTGACCGGATAACCAAGATTCCGAACATCACGGCAGTCAAGCCACAGGGCGCCTTCTATATCCTGGTGAATATCAGCCAGCTCGGGCTCACTTCGCTAAATTTTTCCGACCGCTTGCTGAGCAAGGCGAACGTCGCGGTCATTCCGGGGGTTGCGTTTGGTGACGATCGCACCATCCGGCTGAGTTACGCGACGAGCATCGACATCATCAAGAAGGGCCTTGATAGGTTCCAGGATTTCTGTCGGACGCTGTAATATTGCAGATTTCAGGTTGATGAAGGCGGATTGAGGCAGCAAGCCGCTGCAATCTGAAATCAGACATCTAGAATCTGCCATGGCCGGTTCTCTCGCGCTCGTCTTACACGCGCATCTTCCTTTTGTTCGGCATCCCGAGCATGCGCAGTTTCTTGAGGAAGACTGGCTTTTCGAAGCCATAACCGAAACCTACATCCCGCTTTTGCGCATGATGCAGCGCTTGCGGGAAGACAACGTCCGCTTCCGGCTGACCATGTCGCTGACCCCCACGCTCTGCGCCATGTTGCAGGACGATCTCCTGCGAAAACGTTACGTAGGGCACCTGGATTGGTTGATCGATTTGGCCCAGAGCGAAGTCACGCGTAACCAGGCGCACCCGCAACTGGGGAAGCTTTCCCTGTTTTATCGGGATTTATTCTGCGAAAGCCGCCGTCTTTTTGTAGAGGAATGGAAGTGCGATCTCCTCTCCGTCTTTGCCGAATTGCGCAAAACAGGCTCGCTCGAACTGATCGGTTGCGCCGCTACTCATGGGCTGCTGCCCTTGATTTATCAGCAATCGCCTCAGGCAGCCCGCGCCCAGGTTTTGATCGGCCGTGATGCCTTCACCGAGGTGTTCGGCGAGGAAGCCTCGGGATTTTGGCTTCCCGAATGCGCCTACGGGACCGGCCTTGATTCGATTCTGCAGGAAGCGAACGCGCGCTGGTTCGTTCTCGATGCGCATGGAATCATGTTTGGTGAACCGCGGCCCCAACGGGCCGTTTACGCCCCCTATTACACGCCGGCGGGGCCCGCCGCCTACGCGCGGGATCGCGATTCCAGCCGGCAGGTGTGGAGTGCCCGGGAAGGTTACCCGGGGGACCCGGCTTACCGGGAGTTTTACCGCGATGTGGCCCTCGATCCGGCCACCGAATCGTTAGGCAAAGCCACCCGCGGTGCCGGGCAGTTCTCCGGAATTAAATACCACCGCGTAACGGGCGGGAAAAAGGAGAAGGAATACTACAACCTGGTCGCGGCGGAAGAAACGGCTGCCCGGCACGCCGATCACTTTTTGCGCGAACGAGAAGAACAGTTGCGCCGGCTCAACGGGTTGAATTTCGATCCAATTGTGGTCGTGCCTTTTGACGCCGAATTGTTTGGACACTGGTGGTTCGAAGGTCCCCGTTTTCTGGAACTTTTCATTCGGAAAGCCGCTGCGAGTCAAACTCTTCAGTTGACTACGCCGAGCGAATTCCTCGCTTCGCACTCGACTCAGCAAATCCTGGAACCGGCTGCCTCCAGCTGGGGAGAGAATGGGCATCTGGGCGTCTGGCTCGATCCGGGCAATGCCTGGATCTATCCTCATCTGCACATGGCCACGCGCAACATGATGACGGGGGCGAGCACGCATGCGGGGAATCCTTCGCCCGTGACCGAGCGGCTCCTCAAACAGATGGCGCGCGAGCTTTTACTCGCGCAGTCCAGCGATTGGGCCTTCCTGATGAAGAATGGGACGGCCCGGGAATACGCCACGAAACGCACGCGAGAGCATTTGTTTCGGTTCAACCGCTTATACGCGGAACTCGGGAGCGACGAGGTAAACGAAAGATTCCTGTCCGATTGTGAGTGGCGCGATAATATTTTTCCGAAGGTGAACTGGCGTTATTACATTACCTAAATCTTCGCGGCCAGACGAAGCGTATTGCGCCCGGGGAAGGTGTCGTTATCCTCTCGTCAGCTTATTTAATCAATTAGGGGAGATCCGCGCTTGTCATGATCAATAGAATAATTGCCGCACTCTCTTTATTTTGCGCACTTCCTTCGCTCGGTCTGGCGCAGAATCCGGCGGATGTTCCCCCCGTGGCCTCCCCCGACGCGACGGCCACTCCAACAACAGCTGCGCTCGCGCGCAGTGTCCGCATCAGGTTCCTTCCTCCGCCTCTCGAAGGCACGATCAGCCTAGGCATCTATAACGAGTGGGACCAGCTTGTCCGCGTCCTGCATCAGGAGGCGGGGCTCGACGAATTTACCGTGGGCGACGACGCGCTCTCCACCAAATGGGATGGCAAGGACGACGACGGTCAGATTCTGCCGCCGGGAAAGTATCAGGCCCATGGATTCAGCGTGGGTAACTTGAAAGTCGAGGTGCTACCCAGCCCGTCGGCCACTCCGGTCGACCTCGATTCGGCCCGAGTTATTTCGGTTAAGCTGATGTCGAACCCCCTGGCCCGGGGCGAGCGGCCCGCTCTCGAGTTGAGCGTAGGATTTGATGATGAAAATAGTTTTTTGAAAACATCCGACGGTTTACCCGTTTTCACTCTGGCCAAAAAACCGAATGTACATCGCGCGGCCCTGGCCAAAGGCAGTGAGAAATCAATCGACGTCTGGGAAGATGACGGCACAACGATCGAGCAGCTGCATGTTTCAAACGTCGATCGAATGATGGCGTTCGACTGCGGCGAATTCGAGCTCAAGTAGGGTGGGGCAGGGCGTGCTGCGCCGTCCCTGCGGCAAGAACCGCGGGCGCTTCAGTCAATCCGTTCCTACCTTGCATCTGGTCACGGGCGTAATTCTCTGTTAGGTAGCGCACATGGCTTCCGCGCCTGAACTTCAACACACTCTCGCCAAAAGCGCCGGCTTCAGCGGTACGTCTCTGCATACCGGCGAGAAGGTAACCTTGAAACTGCATCCGGCCGCGGCGGGCCACGGCATCAAATTCAAACGTAAAGACCTGGCCGAGGAGCCGACGATTGACGCAAAAATCGAGAACCTGAAGACGGTCGAACGCGCCACCACCATCGGGGAAGGAGCTGTCCGCGTGCACACGGTCGAGCACGTCCTTTCCGCGCTCTCCGCCATGGGAGTGGATAACGCCATTATTGAGATGGATGCGAATGAACCGCCCATTGGCGATGGCAGCGCGCAGCCCTACGTGGATGTGATTAAGAAGGCTGGTCTCCTCGCCCAGGAATTACCCCGCAGCTTCTTCGAAGTGCGCGAGCCCATGCATATCGAATCGAAGAGTGGCTCGCTCATGATTCTGCTGCCCGACGAAAAATTCCGCATCTCCTGCACCCAGGCCGGCCCGGAGAACCGCTTCACGCAATTTTACTCAACGGAAATAACTCCGGCCATCTTCGAGAAGGAAATCGCTCCGGCCCGCACCTTTGTTTACTACGAAGATGTCCAGTC
Organism: Chthoniobacterales bacterium; assembly: GCA_038226905.1. Classification (GTDB taxonomy): domain Bacteria; phylum Verrucomicrobiota; class Verrucomicrobiia; order Chthoniobacterales; family UBA10450; genus JBBRDU01. Next base: position 24,556 of record JBBRQE010000028.1, read on the forward strand.
GCTCATGGAGAAGAATCTGATCAAGGGCGGCAGTCTCGAGAATGCCATCGTGGTGCGCGGTGAATCCGTTCTGAGCAAGGAACCGCTGCGTTTCGCGGACGAGTTCGCGCGGCACAAGATTCTCGACATCATCGGCGACCTTTCGCTCATTGGTCAGCGCATTCGCGGGCACGTCGTGGCGGTGAAGCCGGGACACGGAGTCAACGCCGAACTGGCCACCGCCCTGGCCCGCGAGAGCACGAAGCGGAGAGCGGTGGCGGCGCCGCGCTACACGCCACTGGGCGATGGCGCACTCGAGTCGGACCAGGTGATGGAAATTCTGCCTCATCGCTTCCCCTTCCTGATGGTCGATCGCATCGTGGCCTTTGAGGGAGACATGAAGATCATCGGAGTAAAAGCGGTCACGATTAACGAGCCGTTTTTTCAGGGACATTTTCCCGGGCATCCTGTCATGCCGGGCGTTCTCCAGGTGGAAGCCATGGCCCAGGTCGCGAGCATTCTTCTTTTCAAGTTAACCAAAACGACCAGTCGAGTCGGTTACTTCATGAGCGCGGACGGCGTCAAATTTCGCAAACCGGTGTTTCCCGGCGACATCATTTTCATTCATGCGGAAGTTATCAAGAACCGGGGTAATCGACTGGCTAAAGCAAGGTGCCACTGTGTGGTAAACGACGCGATCGTGTCGGAAGGCGAACTGATGTTCACCTTTCTCGATAAATGAGTGATTCGCTCATTCACGCGACGGCTTTGATCGATCCGCGTGCCGAGATTGGAGCGGGGACAACCATTGGACCTTACAGTGTGATTGGGCCGGACGTGGTGATTGGGCCCAATTGCTGGTTGCAGCATCACGTGACCCTCGGGGGTCCGATGCGGGCGGCAGCCGACAATAAATTTTACGCTTACTGTTCCATCGGTCAGCAGACACAGGATTTAAAGTACAAGGGCGAGCCGACTTACCTCGAGATTGGTGCCGGGAATACTTTCCGCGAATTCGTGACGGTAAATCGCAGCACCATGAGCGAAGGAAAAACGGTGGTGGGAAACGGGGGAAATTTCCTGGCTTATAGTCACATCGGCCACGATTGCGGCGTCGGCAATAATGTCGTGTTTTCAAACAACGGCACCCTGGCAGGCCATGTGCAGGTGGGAGATAACTCCGTGATCGGCGGGTTGACCGCGGTGCATCAATTTTGTCGCATTGGGCGGTTTGCCATTACGGGGGGATGTTCGAAAATAGTGCAGGATGTTCCTCCGTTCATGATCGCGGACGGTAATCCGGCGGAAGTGCGCGGGATCAATCTGGTCGGCCTGGAGCGACACGGATTTGCTGTCGAAACGGTTAGGCTGATAAAGGAAGCGTTTCGCCTGATCTACCGTTCCAAGTACAACACGCGCCAGGCAATTGACGCGATTGGAAAAGAATTACCGGCCAGCCAGGAAATTTCCGAGATCGTCCAGTTTATCCAAGAGACCGAGCGCGGCATTATCCGCTAAAGGAAGCCACGCACTGGAGGGACACGCGCCGTCGTGTTCGGGGTGAGGTGCGGACGGCGCGGTGCCCTCCAGAAATTAGTGAGCTGGAGATGGCGAGCCGGCATCTTGTTCCACCTTGCGGAGGAGAGGGGCCGAGGGCGCTTCCGGGGAAATGATCCGCAGGATGGTGCGCACCAGATCCACGGCGCGCTTTGCTTTTTTCTGTTTGATCCAGACGTCCGCCTCTTCCAGCGCCACACGAATGATATCATCGCGTCTGGTGTAGGTGGCGCGCGCCTGCTGATAGCAACTCGCCGCCGCCCCCAGATTCCCCTCGCGCGCCTCCATCGACCCGAGATCTTCGATCATGGCGCCGTTGCGCGCGCGCGCCGCGGCCTGTTTCGCATTTTGACGATATTCCGCCGGAGGCTTGGAAGCATTCTTAACTGCGAAGTCGTGGTACCCCTTCCAATCGCCCGTGCCTTTTGCTGCATCGATCGGCAACCAGGATGCGAAGGGTCGATACAGCGGATCGCCCACCATGGTCGACATCCAGGAAACGGCATGGATCGACATGTAGGCGCTCTCGGCAAAGGTGAAGCCGTGCAACAGACGATCGTTGAAGATGTCCAGGTGCGGCGTGAGCTGAAGATAGGGCTCATAAACGTTGCCCATGCTGGCGGCCGCCCCATGCACGAGGAGCGGGGCAACCCAGTTCGCCTTTTCATCACGCAAGGTATTGGCGCTGAACGAGTGGATGTGAACAGCCACCGCCCCCGGGAGAAAGCGAAAGTCTGGATTGGCAAACGGGCCCACCACACTTCCCGCGTACCAGCCATAGTACAACGAACAATCTGTCACCGGATACCCATCCGGGAAGACCGTTGGCAAATCATCGTAGACCACCGGAATTCCCACCTTGTGCAATTGCTGCACGATGCCGGCCATCCATTGATCGCCCATTTCAAACCCGTTCGCGGAATTGCGCGAGCCATCAACATAAGCACGTCCCCACAAACCGCTTTTTTCCGCGGCGATGGCATCCACGATCATGCGACGAACCGTGGCCGCCGTCGGGGCATCCAACCGGCAAACCAACAACATGGCTGGGCCATCGAAATCCTTGATCGCGCGAAAGTTTTGAAAATACGGGTTCGGAATAGCGCCCGAGATCTGGCGGACAAGAAAAGGAAGCACGGCCAATTCGGAATCGACTGATGCTTCATTGTGCGTCGCGACCGGACCGGGACCCCACTGGTCGCCCACGTAAGTGGCAGTAGTCGACCGAATCTTCAGTGGCATGCCCTTCATGATGGCTGCGAAATGAATGGTGCTCGCGGACACAATCTCGTGGCCCTCCGCCCCCTTTCTTAGCGTCCACCAAGCGCGCTCCTTAAAAATAGTCCGCAACGGTTCGGCGATGGTCGCGTCGTATTCTTCGCGACTGATTTCTTCGTCGGGAGAGCACGTTAGGGCGATCAAATGATCGCGCGGAATGGAGCGCTGTTGCGCGTAGAACTTGGCCAGCGCGACGGAGTCGGGGACCGCGCTATTGTAAATAACGACGGTGGCCGGCGCCAGCGGTGGGTCCGCTGCGGTCAGTGCCGACGAGGTCGCGAAGGCGAGGGCGGCCAGCAGGAAATGCCGGGGACGGGCCATCAGAAGGCTAACTGCAAACCGTCATAGGCAATGTGCGCACCGGCGGGAAGCTCGGCCTCCGAGCTCTGTGGCAGTTCATGACAAACATGGGTAAAGTAGGTGTCGAGGGGCTGGACGCGCGCGGCTACTTCGAGCGCTTGTTCCACCGACAAATGGGTCGGGTGAGGCGCGGGACGCAGAGCGTCGATGATAAGGACTTTCACGCCCTCTATCTGTGCAGAAATCTGCGGCGGCACGTCGCTGCAATCGCTCAGGTAAGCCACCAGCTTTTGGCCGTTCCGGGAAAATAGATAACCGTTTACCATGGAACGCCCGTGCGGGACTGGCAGGGGAGTAATCTCCGTTGCGCCGAGTAGGAACGGCCCCGTCACGATGTGAGGTTCCGGTTTGAGATAGCCCGGAAAAGGATTGGGCGCCTGGAAGGCGAAGGCAAAAACACGCT
>JBBRQE010000029.1:0-28060 GCA_038226905.1 Chthoniobacterales bacterium
AGAGCGCTGAAGCCAGTGCCTGGATGTCTTCGCGCTCGAGCGGCGTGATAAACGTCTTGGACAGTTCTTCCGTTAGCTGCTGCGTAATGCGCTTGTCTTCGCGCCGGCTGGCCGCGAATCCCGCCAGATCGTGCGTGGAATCCTTGCGCTCCAGTTTCCCCAGCAAATCCACCAGCTGATGCACGCTACTGTCGGCCTGCTGCGCGCTGGCCTCCAGCAGGTCGAAAAATTTCTCGTCGTGTCCTAATAATTTACCGATGGAAAACATAAATGCTTCTGGTTAAACGATGGAACCGCTCATAACGAATTACTTCTCTCCATGCAACTGCTCTATAACATGGTGCCGCGGAGCACGACGAGCGCGACGTTGAAGTAAATCAGCAGCCCCGTTACATCGACCAACGTGGCCACGAAGGGAGCCGAGGCCGTGGCCGGATCCAGTCCGCAACGGCGCAAGAGGAAGGGAAGCATGGCCCCGGCAATCGAACCCCACAGGACCACGCCAACCAGCGCGCCTGCCACCGTCGCCGCCACCAGCCAGTGGTATTGCCCGTAATCGAAGATATGAAGATATTGCCAGAGGGCGATGCGCAGGAAACCGATCCCGCCCAGAATCAATCCAAGCGAAAGTCCCGTGCTCAGTTCCCGGCGGACGACCCGAAACCAATCGCCCAAACGCAATTCCCCCACGGCCATGGCGCGGATGACCAGGGTGGTCGCCTGGGATCCGGAGTTGCCTCCGCTCGAAATGATAAGCGGCAAAAACATGGCCAGGATGGCGGCCTTCTCGATCTCCCCGTTGTAGCCCTGCATGGCCGTGGCCGTGAGCATCTCCCCCAGAAATAGAACGATCAACCAGGTGGCGCGTTTTTTCACCATGCGCGGCAGCGAAATGGTGGTGTAAGGTTCGTCCAAAGCTTCCATACCACCGATCTTCTGGATGTCTTCCGTCGCTTCTTCTTCCGCCACGTCGAGCATGTCGTCACTCGTGACGATGCCCACCAGCACGTCGTTCGAATCAACCACCGGCAGGGCCGTGCGATCGTACTTACGGAACGCGTTCAGCGCTTCCTCCTGTGAATCATTCACCTTCAGCGCCACGAAGGCTTGGTCTCTGAATTCCGCCACCTTGGCGCTCAGGGGCCGGAGCAGAAACTCGCGGATACGCAGGTCATCGATCAACTTGCCGTGATCGTCCACCACGTAAATAACGTTGAGGGTTTCGCGGTCCTGGCCGTTTTCGCGCACGTAATCGAGAACTTGTTCTACCGTCCAATCGTCGCTCACCGCGATGAAGTCGGGCGTCATCAGGCGGCCCACGCTGCCTTCCGGAGAACCGAGGAGCGCCTGCGCAATGCGCCGCTCTTCCGGGGTGAGCAATCGAATCAACTGCCGCGCCGCCGCGCTCGGCATTTCCTCGAGCAAGGCCGTGCGATCGTCGGGCGACATCTCGTTCAGGATTCCAGCGACCTGCTCGTGCGCCATGGCGCGCAATAATTCCTGCTGCGCTTCTACCGCCAGATATTCGAAAACATCCGCGGCCAGCGCATGCGGCAGCACCCGGAAGATGATCACCCGGTCGTCTTCATCAAAATCGAGGATGACTTCCGCCACGTCGGCCGGCGGCCATTCTTTGAAGAGCTCGCGGAGCGCGTTGAACTCCCGCGCTTCGATCAAGCTCTTGATTTCAGGGATGAGAATCTTGCCGAGCATGACAAATCTTTCGAGGCAGACGCAGCCGAGTTCTAACACCGCCATTCATCCGGCGCAATCGCGGGAAATCATCTGCTTGTCATTCCGGACGAAGTCGAGGATTCTGTTACAATGTTTCCCCGATGGCCGGCCGCTTTTTCGCCGGGAATTTTGCCTACGCAGAAAAGATGATGACGATGGCCACTCCCCAGGCAAGTCCCCTCATTCGACGCGAAACGATCGAGGGCGGAATTTGTTTGTTAACCTTCGACCGACCGGAATCGGGCGCGAATATTTTCGACGCCGCCACCTTGGGCGCGCTGTCGGAGCATGTCGATGCGATCGAGCAGGATCACGCGCTGCGCGGGCTCGTTATCATTTCGGCCAAGAAGTCGATTTTCATCGCCGGCGCCGATTTGAAGACATTACTGAAGCAGGCGCAAGGCGGGGAGTTGCGCGGCTTCATCGCGGAAGGACAACGCATTTTTAATCGCATCGCCGCGTTGCCCATCCCCACGTGCGCGGCCATTCACGGTGCCTGCGCCGGCGGGGGATACGAGGTGACCCTCGCTTGCGATTATCGTGTCGCTTCGGACGATCCCGCCACGCGCATCGGCTTGCCCGAAACCACGCTCGGACTTATCCCCGCCTGGGGTGGCGCGACCAGGTTGCCTCGTTTGATCGGTGCGGAAAAGGCAGCGGCCGTTATTCTACAGGGAAAATTGTATTCCGCGGAGGAAGCCGGTCAGCTTGGACTGGTCGACGCCGTTGTGCCTCGCGATCAATTGATCGGGACGGCCAGAACAAAGCTGGCCGAAGGGAAACCGCATCGCCCGCCCATGCCGGCTGGGAAGGAGCCGACCTCCCCGCGCCCCAGCGGCAACGCCGCGCCCGCTCGTGCGCTCGATGTGATTACCAAAGGACTCGGCGGGACGATCGACGAATCGCTCCTCTTGGAGTTGAACGCGATCGTGGAACTGGGCGGCACAGAAGCGACCCGGAATTTAATTCGTAACTTTTTCCTGGCCGAGAAGTACAGAAAGGGAAGCTCCAAGGCAATAACTGACAAGATTGTCCACGCCGCGGTCGTGGGGGCGGGGGTGATGGGATCGGGCATTGCGCAGTGGCTCAGTTCACGCGGAGTCAGTGTTATTTTGCGCGATGTCAGTCCGGAGCAGATCGACCGTGGACTCGCCAGCATCGACAAAACCTACGCCGATGCGGTGAAGCGCGGATTGATGCAGAAAGAAAAGGCGACGGAGGGTCGGTCGCGCATTGTGGCCTCGACTGCTTTGGCGGAAATGCGCGACGTGCAAATTGTGATCGAAGCAGCCTCGGAAAAAATCGAGATCAAGAAGGCCATCTTCCACGAGCTCAGCGTGAAAGCGCCGAACGCCCTTCTGGCCACCAACACGTCGGCCTTATCCATCGCGGATTTAACTCGCGAAATGGCCACGCCTGATCGCGTGGTGGGGCTTCATTTTTTCAATCCCGTTAGCCGGATGAAATTGGTCGAAGTAGTGGTGGGAGAGAATACCTCCGAAGCGACGCGCGACCGCGCTCTCGCCTTCGCCCGACAAATCGGGAAATTGCCGGTGCTGGTGCGGGATAGTCCCGGCTTTCTGGTTAACCGGGTTCTCTTTCCCTACTTGCTCGAGGCGGCAGAATTGTTCGAGAAGGGTAACGAAGCTGAGGCCATTGACGGAGCCCTGAGCCGTTGGGGGATGCCCATGGGACCGCTGCGGCTGATCGACGAAATTGGTGTCGATATTACAGTCGATATCGCGGACACCCTGGCCGGGGCCTACGGTGGTCGGGCCCGGTCTCCGGATTTGCTTCGGCGGATGCGCAAAGAAAACCTGCTCGGGCGAAAAAGCGGTGCGGGCTTCTACAAGTACGAGGGGAAAGAGCAATCGCCTAACGAATCGGTGATGTCTTGGCGACGGACGGACGGGACCAAAGTTTCGGGCGACCTGGCCCATCGGCTTATTTTTCTGATGGTGAACGAAGCGGCGCGTTGCCTTGCGGAGAAGGTCGTGGAGACCCCGGACGACGCGGATTACGGCATGGTGCTGGGCACCGGGTTCCCTCCATTCCGGGGCGGCCCCCTGCGCTTCGCCGACCATTTCGGATTGAAACGCGTGGTGGAAGAAATGAACCAACTTGCGGCAGACCACCAGAAGTTCGCGCCCTGCGATCTTCTCATGGAACGGGCCGAGGCCGGGAAGACGTTTTATGGCACCCCGTAATATCGACTTATGAAATCACCATTGGAGGCGCCCGAAAAACAGATCAGCGAAGAGACAAGCGCTCCTTCCGAAGAAGCGGCACCTGCCTCGGTCATCGATACTTCAAAAATGTCGGAGGGGAAACGCGCCGCCCTCGATTTGGCGGAGTCTTCGCGCGATCCACTGGACGAGCGCGGCAGTTTCGCCAGTAACCTTTTTGTCGGCCGCTACGATTTCGATCGGATTTATAAATGGCCAGAGCAGAGCGAAAGCGATCAAGCGGCCGGCCAGGAATTTCTGGACAGTCTCCGTCAATATCTCCGGGATAAGGTCGACGCCGATGAAATCGATCGGACCGGGGAGATTCCGCAGAATAACATCGATGATTTCTTCGCCATGGGCGCTTTCGGCGTCAAGATACCGGCGGAATACGGCGGTCTCGGTCTTTCCCAAGTCAATTATGGGCGTGCCGCCATGCTGCTGGGTAGCTGGGATGCGAACCTGACCGCGCTGGTTTCGGCCCATCAGTCCATCGGAGTTCCGCAACCGCTTTTGATTTTTGGCACCGAGGAGCAGAAGAAAAAATATCTGCCGCGGGTGGCCCGCCATGAAATTTCGGCCTTCGCTTTGACCGAGGAAAATGCCGGGTCTGACCCTGCCAACATGAGTTTGCGGGCAGATCCAACCGATGATGGCTCGGCCTTCATCCTCAATGGGGAAAAACTTTGGTGCACCAACCTGATCAAAGCCGGGCTGCTCGTGGTCATGGCCCGCACGGCGCCCAAAATTGTGAACGGCAAGGAACGCAAACAAATCACGGCGTTCATTGTGGAAGTCGATTCGCCGGGATTGGAAATTTCCTATCGCTGTCATTTCATGGGCCTGCGTGCGCTTTATAACGGCATCGTCAAATTTAAAGACGTGCGGGTCCCGCGGGAGAACATGATCTCGAAAGAGGGAGCAGGCCTGAAAGTCGCCCTAACGACTTTGAACACGGGACGCCTGACCATCCCGGCGGCCTGCGTCGGACTGTCCAAACGGTTGCTCGAGATTTGCCGAAAATGGGCGGGTGAGCGTGTGCAGTGGGGGGTGCCGATCGGCCAGCACTACGCCATTGCGGGCAAGATTGCGGAAATGGCCGGGAATGTTTTCGCCATGGAAGCGATCACCTTTTTGACTTCTGCGCTGGTCGATCGCAAGGCGGGGGATCTGCGCATTGAAACGGCCATGTGCAAGATGTGGGCGACGGAGACGACCTGGCGCATTGCCGATGACGCCATGCAGGTGCGCGGCGGCCGCGGTTACGAAACCGCGGAATCGCTGGCCGGTCGCGGGGAAGAGCCAATCGCGGTGGAGCGTTTCCTGCGCGATTGCCGCATCAACACCATTTTTGAAGGCTCAAGTGAAATCATGCGGCTGTTTATCGCGCGCGAAGCGCTTGATCCCCATCTCAAAGTGGGCGGCGCCATTTTCAATACGCAATTGCCCATGGCGGAGCGGGTCAGGGCGGTTTTTACCTCCGGAAAATTCTACGCCAGTTGGTACCCCAAACAGTGGCTGCGTGGCAGTGCTGGAGAAACGAAAGGGTTGCACGACGATTTGCGGCCGCACGTCCACTACGCGGCTCGCACGAGCAAACGGCTCGCGCGCGGCCTCTTCCATGCCATGACCCGCTTTGGACCCAAGCTGGATCGCGAGCAGCTTCTCCTCTCCCGCTTCGTGGGAGTGGCCACCGAACTTTTCGCGATCAGCGCGACCTGCTCTTTTGCCCAGCATAAAATCGATCGCGGCGAGCCGGCCCAGGAGGTTCTGTCGGTCGCCGGTTATTTTTGTCGTTCCGCCCGCATGCGCATCGATCAACATTTTGCCGGGACCTCGCGCAACGTCGATCGACGGGGTTACCTCCTGACGCAGGAGTTGCTGGCTGGGAAACATCAGGATTTGCGCGACGGCATTGTTTAGGCCTGTTCGCGTTTCCTTCCCCTACAGGTACAGAATGAATAGTGTGCCGCGGGAGTTCGGAGCGCCTAACGGGTCTTTTACGCGCGCGGCGCGGACGTCGCGGCGCGACGTCTCTGCCTTCCATGGTCGGGGCTGGTTGACCGGTTCGCGGCCACAGATTACGCTGATTCATGAGTATGCCGTCCATGCTCACCGAAGCGGCCTCCGCGCGGAGCCGAACAGGAGCAAAGAAAGAAAGTAAAAGCATGAACGCCTCGCGCGTTCTGGAGAGTCTCGAACAGCACATCCTGCTCGATGGTTTTCGCATTGTCATCGACCTGGAGAAGAGCCGGGGTTCCTATCTTTACGACGCGGCCACCGGCCATCGCCTGATCGATCTCTACGGCTTCTTCGGCTCCATGGCGGTGGGCTTCAATCATCCGCACTTTGACCTTCCGGAGGTGCAACGCGATCTCCTGCGGGCGGCCAAGGTCAAGATCGCGAATTCCGATGTTTACTCCCTGGCATATGCGGAGTTTGTCGAAACGTTCGCGCGGGTTGTGGGACTGCCGCCCCTCGAAAGGTTTCTCTTCATTGAAGGGGGTGCTCTAGCCGTGGAGAACACCCTGAAAGCCGCCATGGACTGGAAGGTGCGCAAGAACATGGCGGCGGGGCGGGGCGAACGCGGCACCGAAATCCTGCATTTCCGGCACGCTTTTCACGGACGCAGCGGTTACACCATGAGCCTAACGAATACTGATCCGCGCAAAACGGACTTGTTCGCGAAATTCGATTGGCCCCGGGTTTCCTGCCCCTTCATCGACTTCTCTTTGGCCAGTAAGGAACGCGAGGCGGACGTGGCGGCGCGCGAAAAGCAGGCCGAACAGGAGATACTGGATTGTGTGGCGAAACGCGGGATCGACATCGCGGCTATCATCATCGAGCCCATCCAGGGAGAGGGAGGCGATAATCATTTCCGCGGGGAGTGGCTGCAAACCTTGCGGCGAATCTGCGATGCGCACGAAATGCTTCTCATTTTTGACGAGGTGCAATGCGGCATGGGTGCGACCGGACGCACGTGGTGCTGCCAGCATTTCGGCGTTTTGCCCGACCTCCTCGCTTTCGGCAAGAAAGCGCAGGTTTGCGGCGTCATGGCCGGTCCCCGGCTGGATGAAGTCAAAGACAACGCTTTTCGTTTGCCCAGTCGCTTGAACTCGACGTGGGGCGGTAATTTTACTGATCTCGTCCGATCGACCCACATCTTGCGCATCATTGAGGCAGAGAATCTGATCGAGCATGCCGGGAAAGTGGGTAACTACTTCCTGGAGCAACTCCTGGCTTTTCAAAGTGAGGAACCGACCATCTCGGCCGTGCGAGGGAGGGGTTGCTTTATGGCCTTCGATTTGCCAGACGGCAAAACGCGCGAAGAATTCTGGAAAGGTTTGTTTGATCTGGGCCTGCTCACTTTACGATCCGGGGAAAATTCCATCCGCTTTCGTCCCGCCCTTGATTTGACTTCCGAGGTGGTAGACGAAGCGATGGACCTGATTCGCCAGCATTGCCGGGCCCGTCGCCCTTAGGTTTCCCGGCAGCCGCGTCCTTCTCTTTCCTAACGAGTATGCAAGCGATCTTCGAGAAATTGGGCCTGACCGACGACAACGCAGGCGTATTTGACGGAGAGTGGGGCGGAAGCGGCCCGCGGATCGACAAGGTTTCTCCGGTCGATGGACGCCGCTTGGCCACGGTTCGCACGGCTTCGGAGGCGGATTACGAGAAGACCATGCAGCGCGCTCATCAGGCCTTTCTCAAGTGGCGGGTCACACCCGGTCCGGTGCGGGGTGAAACGGTGCGCCTGCTGGGCAACGCTCTGCGCGATCGGAAGAGCGCACTGGGGCGGCTTGTCACGCTGGAGAGCGGCAAGATTGTAGCGGAAGGCGAGGGCGAAGTGCAGGAGATGATTGACATATGCGACCTGGCCGTGGGCCAAGCGCGCATGCTTTATGGCCTAACGATCCAATCGGAACGGCCGCGCCATCGCCTGATGGAGCAGTGGCATCCGCTCGGACTGATCGCGGTCATCAGTGCTTTTAATTTTCCGGTGGCCGTCTGGTCGTGGAACGCGGCTCTGGCCGCCGTGTGCGGTAACGCCACCATCTGGAAGCCCTCCGAAAAGACGCCACTCACGGCCATTGCCGTTATAAAAATGGCGGAGAAAGTCTGCCGCGAGACGGGAGCCGACCCGGCCATCTTTTCTTTGTTAACCGGGGATGGTCCCGCCCTCGGGCAAAAGCTGGCGGGGGACCGGCGCATTCCGCTGGTCTCTGCGACAGGGTCGACCCGCATGGGATTCGACGTAGCCCGCACGGTGCACGGGCGCCTGGGCCGGACCATCATGGAACTTGGTGGAAATAACGCGCTCATCGTTTCGGCCCGGTCCAACCTGGAGATGGCGACGCAATCCATCTTCTTCGGGGCTGTTGGTACGGCGGGGCAGCGTTGCACCTCCACGCGACGCGTCATCCTGCACGAATCGGTGGCGGAGCGCGTGCGCGCGAAACTTTTGTCGGCCTATCAAGCCGTGTCGATTGGGAATCCGCTTGATGGTAAGACATTGATGGGACCGCTCATCGACCAAAACGCGGTGGACCAGGTGCAGCAGTCCATGGAGAAGCTTAAGCAGCAGGGCGGTGAAATTATCTACGGAGGCCAACGGCTGGAGGGAGAAGCGTATCCTGGCGGTTGCTATATGACTCCTTGCCTGGGCAGGGCGCGGCCGGAATTTGAGATCGTGCAGCACGAAACATTCGGACCGCTGCTTTATTTGATGACATATCGCGACTTCGACGAAGCGCTTGATATCCAAAACGGCGTGTCGCAGGGACTCACCTCGGCTATTTTTACGGATGACCTGCGCGAAGCGGAGAAATTCATGAGCGCAGTGGGAAGCGATTGCGGCATCGCCAATGTGAATACGGGAACGAGCGGGGCGGAGATAGGGGGCGCGTTCGGCGGCGAGAAAAATACGGGAGGCGGGCGCGAAAGCGGGAGCGATTCCTGGAAAAATTATATGCGCCGCCAGACCAATACGGTGAACTTCTCGACTGAGCTTCCGCTCGCCCAGGGCATTCAGTTTGGCGCGGATGAGGGAAGTGCCACTGTTTAGAATCTTATGAGCACTGCAACCTTAAGGAAAAATAAGCTCGGCGCCGAATCCCGCTTTGATTGGCCACTCTGTTACGAGGCCGAAGCATTCATTCTCCAGCGCATTGATGCTTTTCTGCAAAGAAACAGTTTTGCGCTCGGACTGGCCAACCGGATGCGGCTTGAAGCGGGGACTCTCATCCTCGATTGGACGGATCATTTGCTCCTTCCCACCTCGGATGAGGCGGCTGTTCGGGCGGTCGGGTTCGTGGACGATCCTCTTGGAGAAAATGCGGGCGGTTGCACGGCCCTGTGGCACCCCGAGGCCATGCTGCCCCGCGTTCTTTTCGCGGCCTCGAATGTGAAGTATCCCCTGGCTTTGGCCGTCCGGCCTGAGTTTGTGGCGGAGTTCGCGGCCGCCCATGGAGTGACGAACAAGATTGAAGGAGAACCGCTTTCCCGTTTTCGCAAGCTTCTGATTCACGAGGAAAATGGGACGCAGCTCTTCGCCGTTGAGCGCCGTGGCTACCGCGGCTATCTCGCGCGAGAAGCGGATGTAAAAGCTTTTCTGGCCGCTCGCGAATTATGCCAGACTCGGCGCCGGCTCTGGGCGAACGATGCGGACGGGTTTCGTCACCTGCATGAACGCGTGGGTCAAATGGTGGAGCTGGTTGGCCGGGATCTGGCCTGCCATATTTTTTTCGAAGAGGAGCGCAGTTTTTGGGAGAAACGAAATCGGGCTGGTCGTGAGCAAAAACGCCGCCAGGATGTACTCGGTCTGGGCTGGGCCAACCACGATCACCACACCTTCCGTTCATCGCGCGAATTTTTTGTGGATTTGATCAAGGTCCTGGCCGCGCTCGGTTTCGAACGGCGCGAACGCTACTACGCGGGAGCGGAGGCGGGCTGGGGTGCGCAGATTGTGGAGCAACCGATCGAGGGGGTTGTGATCTTCAACGATGTCGATCTGGCGTCCACGGAAACAGAAGTCGATTTCTCGCGCCAGCCGCTCACTCCCGGCGCAATTCTTGGTACTATCGGACTCTGGTGCGGGCTCCATGGGGAAAGCATTCTGGGTGCCGGGATGCATCACCTCGAATGTCGCTTCGATCACGCCTTGCTGCGTGAGCAACTGGCCGCTGTTTATATCAAGACGATGAAACCTTTCTCCGACTTCCCGTTTTTAAAGCAGGCTTTCACGGAAGGCGAACGGTGGCGGGTCGCGCCGGAACGCTTGGAGAGACTCCGCTCGTCCGGTTTAATCACGGACGAGCAACGACAGAAGTTTACCGAGGAGGGTGCTATCGGCAGCCACTTGGAGAACCTGCAGCGCAAAGGCGGCTTCAAGGGATTTAATCAGCATGCCGTCAGTTTGATTATTGCGGAGACGGACCCGCGCAAGCAGGCCTAGGCGGGGAGAACAGGCTCGCTCCGGTCCGGGGAGCGCACACGCCTCGCGTATGATGTTCGGCGCCCTCGCCGAAGATTTTCTCAAGTGGAAAGCGTGCATAAATGCGACTAATTTGCAGAGCCGGCCGGCGAGGTGCCGATCGGAAGCACGCGCGGGCGCGTGCGCTTCCCAACGGGAGATGGCGCGGGCTAACCTTCGAATCTTATGAACGACGTTTACATCATTGGTGGCGGGCGCACGGACTTTAAGCGCAACCTCAAAAAAGAGGGAAAAACCATCCGGGATTTGATCACTGAGTCCGGTCGAAAAGCTTTGGACGACGCCCGGATCGATCCCGCCGAAATTCAAGCCGCCGCCGTGGGCAACTTCAACGCCGGACAGTTTACCAAGCAGTTGCATCTGGGCGCTTTTATACCGGAGATCGATCCGAAATTGCATGGCATACCCACCATGCATACAGAGGCCGCCTGTGCTTCCGGTGCACTTTCTGTTTTGTTAGGCGCGCAATGGATCATGGGAGGATTTCACGACGCGGTCCTGGTCGTTGGCGCGGAACAGCAAAAGACCATGTCGTCCCTCGACGGCTCCGACGTGCTCGGGGCGGCCGCTGATTATCACGTGGAGAAGCCGGAATACGGCGACTTTATGTTTCCGAAATTGTTCGGACGCATCGCGCAAATTTACCTCGATAAATACGGTGCGAGGGAAGAAGACCTGGCCGCCGTGGCATGGAAAAATTACGCGCACGCACGCCTGAATCCATTGGCGCAAATGCGCGAAGCGGACCTATCCATGGATTATGCATCGCAGGTTTCGGATAAGAACCCAAGCGTGGCGCCACCTCTGAAAGTTTCGGATTGTTCTCAAATCACGGACGGCAGTGCCGGCCTCGTCCTCGTTTCCGGGCAGTATCTGGATCGAATTGGTCGCGATAGGACGAAAACGCCGCGCCTCCTCGGTTTCGGCCACAGCACCGATTATCTAGCCTTGGAGATGAAGGACGTCCCGACATTTTCCATCGCGCGCCGGGCCGCCGAAAAAGCGTTCGCTATGGCCGGTACGACCCCTCGCCAGATTCAGGGAGCGGAGGTCCACGATTGTTTTTCCATCACGGAGATCCTGGTTTATGAAATCCTCGGCCTAACCGAGCCGGGCAAGGGCGCAGAGTTGGCCCGCAGCGGCGCCACCGCTTTGCCGCAGGTGCGTAACGAAAAAATGAAGGGGAAGTTTCCGTTCGAAATTCCGGTTAACACCGGAGGAGGCCTGATTGGGGATGGACATCCGGTCGGAGCCACCGGCGTGCGCCAGGTCCTCGACGCGTATCAGCAGTTAACCGAACAGGCTGACGCGCGACAAATTGCCGGCGTGAAGAAATTTATGACCTTCAACATGGGCGGCAGTCTGACCACTTCCGTTGCCATGATTTGGGGTCGCGATTAAGAGCGACTGTCCCCGGGGATTTATCGGCCGGTTAGGCAGTCGCGACCATTTGGGCGCGCAATTTGGCGATCTGGAGGTCTACTGCATGGCAGCGCTTCAGTTCTCGAACAGTGTCAACCTCGGGCAGGCACTGGGTCAGGTAAGGGGGTCGCGTGGGTCGCAGGCAGTTGGCGACAAAATTGTTGGTGAGGACCAGGCGCTCGATCGAGGCTTCCGTCGTCTCCAAGCGCGCCTCTTCGATCAACCCGTCCCGTACGGCGATGTACGCGCCGATTTCTTCGATGGCGTATCTGTTGGCGGGCGGAACGGCCGAGGGGATGTTTTTATGACGTCGGCTGTCTGAGGTTTTTCGGGGTGAACTGATCGCTAGACTCATCACCTCTATCGAGCATTTTTTGTGCTCGTGCGACGCGAAAATTATTCAGACTGGGCACCCCTTTTTTTACAAAGAGAGAGGCGGGCCACTCCCGGGCGGAGCGCGCGGTCGACTGGAATTGTTACGAAGTGAACCGGGTCGTCAACCGACCGAGCCGACCGAGGGGCCTCTGTAACTGCCGCGCACTAATACGCCGTATCCGCCCGAGATGATGCGCTTCACTGGCTCGCCTGTCCGCGGGTCGGTCAGGAACGCTTTATCGTGGACACTTTGCTTAATCTCAAACCTTCGCTTGGGTTTGGTAACGTCCGTCGTTTCATAAACGTAGGTCGGCATTCACGAAGATACGCGCAAAACGCCGGTCTGGCAGGTCCTTTCGGGACGGGCAGTAAGAAAGAAGGGTTTAGGTTGCCGGAACAGTTTGCGAAAGGGCTTTATGGTCTGGCTTGCATCTGTTAAAGCAGGGCTAACGAGGAATCCAGTTGCCCAGGTTCATCATCTCTTGGTTATCCCTTTTCGTTACGGCGACGGCCTTCTCCTTGCCGAACAGGCCGATTCTTTTCGTCACGCAGGTGCCACTGCCGACGGAAGTGAATTCACGGACGGTCAGCCAGAGCACGACCAGCATTGTTTCACCTTTCGGTAACCATCTCGCCGACCCGGCTGCGGCGGCCCGCGGCGGAGCTCTGATGGTGTGGTATCCACCACCCTCCGGCGGGGCCAATGGACTGGTGCGAAATCTTACGCTGGCGGCTGGATTTGGATTGGCGGCGGCCCCGCCTTCGGGTTCGCAACCGGTCTTTCAGGGCGCTAATTCCATCGACGTCCGGGAGCCTTCTGTACACTGGAGCGGCAGTAAGGCCGTCTTCTCGATGGTCGCGGGCGGGCCGGCGACGGCGAACGATCCGACGCAGTTCTTTTGGCAATTGTATGAGGTCACCACTGACTTCACGAACACGAACGCCTCGGTCACGATTACGAAAGTTCCGAATCAGCCGGCCAACTACAACAACGTGAGCCCATGTTACGGCACGGACGGTCGCATCATTTTTGTGAGTGACCGGCCGCGTAACGGCGCGGGTTATCTTTATCCGCAACGGGAAGAGTACCTGCTTCTTTCCACCAGCACGGGATTGTGGAGTCTGGATCCGGGGACGGGAGATCTTTTTCAGCTTGAGCAATCTCCTTCCGGCTCTTTTCGGCCGGCCGTGGACAGTATAGGGCGAGTCGTATTTACACGCTGGGACCATCTCTCGCGCGATTCGGAAGCGCTGGAAGACTCGTTAGGTCATACCACCAACGGGACCTTTAACTTCTCCGATGAAACGGCCGGCGCCGCCATCCTCCCGCTGCTCGATAATTATCCGGAGGAACGTCCCTCCGATCCGAATCGTCCGGCCAACATCAATGGCAATGCCTTCAATAGTTTCTTCCCCTGGCAGGTGAATGAGGATGGCACCAGCCAGGAAATTTTGAACCACCTCGGACGACATGAGCTCTCCCAGCAGATTTTGCCCACCTTCAAGGACGATCCGAGCCTGATCACCATGAATGCGGCCTCGCGCTCGCCGGTTCCCGGAAGCAGTCCGCCCATTCCCCGGACCAATTCGATCGGAAATCTAATGGCCACGATCGAAGACCCCGCCAATCATGGGACTTTTCTGGCCATCGATTCCATCGACCTCGGAACGCACGCGGCCGGCCGGATCATTTCGTTTAACGCGCCCTTCGGCGGGGACGCCGATTACACCGTGATCAAGTACCTCACGCCGTCTCCGGCTGGGTTGCCGATTCCGGTGCCGGCCAATCCCACACCCACGCCGCTCCCGCAGGCAATCGACATTTATAGAACGCCCCTGCCGATGGCGGATGGTTCTTTAGTCGCCATCCACACGCCGGCCACCATTACCGACTCCAATCAGCCGCAGCAAGCCGGTGGACAACCCGATCCTGCTTTCCCGAAGTCTCGTTACACGTTTCGATTGAAGACGCTGCAATTCAACAGCAGCTCACAATTATGGACGCCCTCGACCGCGCTGACCGGAGCCGGCTTCAACGCCAATCTGACCTACTACAACGGAACCACCCTCGTGACCTACGCGGGCCCGTTATGGGAACTCGATCCGGCCGAAGTCATCCTTCGCAATGCGCCCACCAAATTAACAACGTCGGTGCCAAGCGTGGAGCAGGGTGTGTTTAATGCCAGCAACGTTGATCTCCCCACGTTTCAAAATTATTTAAAAACCACCGGGTGCGCCCTGCTGATCAGCCGCAATGTCACCACACGCGATCACGCCGACCGCCAGCAACCATTCAATCTGCAAATTGCGTGGCCTCTGCCTAACAACAGCCATACCACGACCACCGGCACGGCGGACCCGCCCACGGTCATTGCTTTCCTGCAATTCCTGCAAGGCGATTTCCTGCGCGGTTATACCGGGACCACCACCGCCGGGGCGCCCGCCCAGCCCGGTCGCCGCGTTCTGCCAGTGCCGTTGCACGACGCCACGAGCGAGAATCCAACAGTCGCGAACGCTCCGGCCGGCTCGGTGCAATTGGCCCCGGACGGGTCGATGGCCGCGATTGTCCCGGCCCGGCGCGCGCTGACCTGGAATCTGCTGGGCCCGCAGTCGAACAATTTCAAGAGCCAGGTGAAGGAGCGTTACTGGATTTCATTTCAGCCGGGCGAAATTCGGACGTGCACAAGTTGCCATGGGATTAACAGCACCGATCAAGCGGGGAATGCCGCCCCGGTCAATCCGCCGCAAGCGCTTTCCGCGTTATTACAATTCTGGAAGGGAAATCATCCAGCCGGCACACTGCAATTGGGAAGCGCGTCTTACTCATTTGGAAAAGGCAACGGAACGGCGATGCTGAGCGTGACCCGAGCCAGCGGCAGCACCGGCCCGCTGACGGTCAGTTATGCCACAGCGGACGGAACTGCTCTGTCCGGTCAGGATTACACGGCTACGAACGGAACACTGAATTGGACTAACGGCGACGCGACCGTGCAGACGATTTCGATTCCACTCCTGAATAATCCGCAGATTGGCGGCAGCAAAACCTTTAACGTTTCTCTGAATGGAACAAATGCCCTGCTGGGGGTTCCGGCCAGCACGACCATCAGCCTGACCGAAGCGCCTTTCGAGGCATGGTTGTTTCAGCGTTACGCTCAGAACGCCAACGATCCGGCCGTGGGAGGAGTGAATGCCGATCCCGACGGCAATGGATTGAGTAACCTGGCGGAGTACGCTTTTAACTTGAAGGCCGTTTCCTGGCAGACTCCTCTGCTTCGCCCACCTTATTCCGTGGTTGATCCGAGTGATGGTCTGAAGTACCTAACCATCAATTATACGCGACGCCTGCCGCCGCTCGATATCACGTATCACGTGGAGACGTCGCTCGATCTTGTTTCCTGGAACGAGGGGCCGACTTACGTGCAGGAATTTCCCGGGACGGACGATGGCAATGGTCTCACCCAAACCGTGCAGGCGCGCGCGGTTGTTCCCATGGCCAGTGGGGCGCGCTTCCTGCGGGTGCGGGTGACTAAACCGTAGCCGAGCCGGTGGCGCAAACGAGGTCGCAGATCCTGCCTTGAGCGTTTTGCCTAACGAACATTGCTTCCTGCCTATGCCAGGGCCCCGAAGGCCAGGCCCAATCCGTAGGTGACCACGGCTTCGATCACGCCGACTACGGTCATCTCGAAACCGGAGGCCCACCATGATCGGATGGTGATCAAAGACTTGATCGCGCCGACAGCAAAGTGCGCCAGTATGCTGATAACAAATGCCGCAATCACGGCCGATAAGCCCGTCATAAAGAAAAACGGGATGATGGGAATGAACGCACCGATGGCGGTGGAAAGCGCAGCGGAGAACGACGAAGTCCAGGGATTCCCGGTGTGATGAGCCGATAAACCCAACTCACTCTGCGCCATGGCGTGAACCAGTTGATCGGGATCCTCCGCCAGTTTCTCCGCCATTCTTTGTGACTCCTCCACTCCGAAGCCTTGCAACTGGTAGAAGAGAGCCATCTCTTCGATTTCTTCTTCCGGATTCTCTTCCACCTCCGCCTTCTCCCGGGCGATCTCGGCATCATAGACCTCGCCCTGGCTCTTGACCGCCAGGTAGGCTCCCGCGCCCATGGACAACGATGAAGCGAGCATGCCGGCGAGGCCCGAGATCAAGACGACGTGCTGCTGATTGTTAGTGGCGCCCGCCACTCCGGACACAATTCCGAAGACCGCGCCCAAGCCATCGTTCACACCGTAAATCGCGTCCGCCACCCAACTGCCGCCGCGACCATGCCAACGCTCGCGCTTCAGAATATTGTCCAGAACACTCTGAGCCGTCGGGGGCGTCGACATGGCGTTGAGCGCGCGCGCATGCGCCTTCTCTTCCAGCGCGCTGGTCCGTAAAAATTCCTGCACATCGTGCTCGTTGGCCAACGCGCTGTCGCGTTGCGCACTAAACTCACGCTCGTGTTTCTCTTCGGCGGCTTCCATCCGGCGAATGGCAATGTCAGTGCCAAGTGAGCGCGTAAACCGCCGTTTGAATCGCGTCCAGGAATTGTCGGGCAGAGTCGGCACGGGCTGGCCCATGTCATGCAATTTTTGCTCCCAACGCGCGGCATGCCGCTCTTCCGCTTCCGCCATGCGGATGAGAATGCCGTGGCGCTTCTCGTCTTTTTCCCGCTCCGCCAGGTCGCGATAGACCAGGGCCGTCTCCACCTCGGCCCGCCAGTTTTTTTGCACAACGTCGACGGCTTCGGTTTTGGGCGGCTCTGCCATGGTCTTGGCTAACGCAACTCCTCCGCTTCCGCAAATACAGGGGAAATCGTGGGGGCGGATCCCCTCTGCTGCGCGGTGATGACCGTCGCGACTGACCCGATGATTAATGCTGCCCCGAGCAGGGTGCGCAGCGTCGGGTGCTCTCCGGCGAACGCGCTCCCGAGTAAGATAGCCACGATCGGATTGACATAGGCATAGGTCGCCACCTTGGCGGGATCGCAATGACGCAACAGATAAAAATACGCGGTGTATCCAACGAGAGCCCCAACCAGCACAAGATAAACGAACGCGCCGATGGATAACCATGTCACGTGGCGCACGTCGAATCCGTGCTGCTCGCCCAATCCAAAGCCGAGCAGCAAGAGTAACCCGCCCCCGCAGATCATTTGCTGTCCAGCCGCCAGGATGAACGACTCCGAATGCTTGACCGTTCGGGAATAGAGCGATCCGACCGACCAAAGGAGCGAACCGACCAGCAAAATTAGCATGCCCAGCGCAAGGTGATTTCCAATCGAGGGGGCGGTTAGGGCGGGGCCCACCAAAATTGCCACTCCCGCAAATCCGCCCATCAGTCCAAGCCAGACAATGGGGCTCGGGCGCGGTGCTGAGCCGCTTATCCAACCGATGAGAGCAATGTATATCGGGACGGTGGCGACGAGGAGCGCGGCCAGACCGGTCGGCACCCATTTTTCCGCAATGGTCACTCCACCATTTCCGAACAGCAGCAAGCAACCGCCCACAATTAATCCGCTTTTCCATGTGGGCAGAGTGGGCCGCGGCACACCCTGCCAGCGAGCCGTCGCATACATGATCAACCCGGCGAGTAAAAATCGCGTGCCGGCCATGAGAAAAGGGGGAATGGATTGAATGGCAAAAAGAATCCCCAGATAGGTCGAGCCCCACACGAGATAGACGGCGGCGAAGGCGACGATGATGGAGACTTTGGATGGGATCGGCATGCTTAAGGAAAGGAGTTCGAAAGGGGAACTACGCGAAGGGGGGATTAAGAGCAGGAGGTCGGCGGGGCCGACACGGGTTGCTGATATTAATCGCGCTGCGTCTTCATGCCGAGCCGGATGATCCGGTCGATCAGCTGCGGATAGGATAGACCCACTCTTTCGGCGGAAATGGCAAAGTCCTCGTCCTGCGCCAGAATGGGATTCGGGTTCGCCTCGATGAAGTAAACTTTGTGGTCGGGCGTCAGGCGCAAGTCGATGCGCGCGTAGCCGTCGATGGTGAGGAGGCGATAGATGTGTTTGCAGGTCTCCTGGATGTGCGCGACCAGGGCCGGCTCCAGATCCTCCGCGAACTGATTCTCCAGCCCGTTGCGCTTGCGATATTCTTCGTCCCACTTTGCCCTGTAGGTGGCGATCTTTGGCTCGTTAGCCGGGATTCCGCGAAAAACCATTTCGCGAATAGGCAGAACGGTCAAGCGCTGGTTCCCCATCACGCCGACGTAAAGCTCGCGGCCTTCGATGTACTCTTCTGCAATGACATCCGCGTCATGTTTGTCGTGAATAAACGCGACGCGTTCCCTGAATTCCTCGTCCGTCTTCACGAAGGAAGCCTGGGAAATGCCGTAGGAAGCCTCTTCTTTGACCGGCTTCACCAGAAGCGGAAACTTGGGCCGCTTGAGCCGGGCGATGCGTTGGCCACGCGGGATAACGACAAAATTCGGCACGTGAATGTGATGATAGCCGAGGATTTTTTTCGAGATGCCCTTGTGCTTGCACAGGACGAGGCCGGTCGCCCCGCAACCCGTGAAGGGAACGCCTTGCATTTCAAAAAGCGAAACGATGTTTTGATCGAACGAGCGGTTGTTTTTAAACTGATCAACCAGATTGAACAGCACGTCGGGCGCGAAACTTTCCAGCTTTTGCCGGAGCAAATCCAGATCGTCAAAGATGGCGAGATGCTCGGTCGGATAGCCGAGCGCGTTGAGCGCGGCCAGGACATGGGCTTCGGTTTTCCAATCGTCTGTCTTCATCTCCTTGCTGAAGTCCTGATCGATTGTGGTCGGACGGATCGCGTCGAAGAGGGCGAGAACCTTGGGTTTCTTTTTCACACTATTTGGTACGCTTGAATTTACCGGTGAAGAGATAGTTCATGACCAGCGTGGTGATGAAGGAGGTCACGCGAAAATCCTGCTGTGGATCGTCGTTGAGGACATGCAGATCCAGCTGATCGCAGCGTTCGGTCAGGCGAGTCAGGAGTTTGTTAACCCTGAATTTTTTCTCGTTCGTCCACTGGCAAACCGCATTCATGATGCGTCGGCGGCGCAGACGCAGATAGCGGCTGGCCGTAATGCCGGCAGGCGCGGCAAAGAGCTGGCGGAGATCTGCATCGTAAAAATCGGGGTAGGTATCCTCATAGAACTTCCGCTTGCGCGCGTAATAGGTCTTGAGCTTGAGATTCAAACAATCGTAATCGGCCACGCGATAGAGCGGGGTATGCACGGGCGGCTTCCCCGCCAGCGAGCGCATCAGTTCATCGACGTATTCGAGTTTTTGCAGCGCCACTTTCCATCCGGCATAACGCCTGCGCCAGTCGAGCCCCGGTGTGAGCCAGACCGCGAAGGTCTCCGCGAAATCTTCGTCGGGGTGGCTTTGGGCGTACCAGTCGTCCAGATGCACGACGTAGCTGTGGCTGAACGGGCGCGGTCGGTAGGAGTCCGGCGTGCCCCCGGGTGTGGTGTGTCCGAAAGTCTGCTGCCACTTTTTCTTGCGCTGCAACTGGTAGGCGTAGCTGTAGGCGTGGGCGGCCTCATGCCGCATCAGCTTCATGAACCAGTCGCGTGTTTCGCCCTCGACCTCCAGCATCATGCTTCGCTCCAACGCGCGCAGCCGGTCGTGCACAAGAAAGAACGGGACGAAGATGGCCGGAATGCCGATGGGCACGAACCACTCATCGCCCACGTGACAGGACGGATGAAAGACGAGTGCGTGCGCCGAAAGCTCGTCGTAAAGCTGTCGGATCAGCGCTTCCAGCGGTGTATCCTCAAGCCGCAAACCCAGCTTGGAGATGCGCCGTTCGAGAAGTTCCGGATCGCTCAGTAACGCCCAATCGGCCGCTTCCATCTACAACAACGGTATCAGTCTCTGCGGGGCTGTCACGCTTTGGCACTCGCTGTGATGGCGGTTGACGCCCCGGCGGAGTGAATCGTGGGGTCTGTAAACAAAAACCCCGTGATGGCGGCGTCTATTTGTTTGAATCCAATCGCAACTTTTGTTTCATCCAAAGATGAGGTTCCCATGATGACCGATGTTCGTTTTGCTTTACGGCAATTGTTTAAGTCTCCTGGTTTTACTCTTCTGGCCGTCCTCACCCTGGCGCTGGGGATCGGGCTGAACACCGCCATCTTCAGCCTTATTGACGATTTGTTTCTGCGCGGCCTGCCGTTTTCGGAGCCCGAGCGGATCGTGCATTTGATGGCGGGCGACAAGGCCCGGACCGGTTCGGAGATTAACCTCCCGTTGGGCGCGCCGCGCTTCCTGCATTATCGGGAGGGTCAGACAATTTTCTCCGGATTTGCGGCGGAAAATAGAACCGCCTTTACGCTAACGGGCGAGGGCCAGCCGGTCCAGGTTTTCGGTTTCAAGATCACCGCGAATTATTTTGACGTTCTCGGAGTGCGTCCGATTCGGGGCCGTAATTTTCTGCCGCAGGAAGAAGAAGGTGCCGATGTGGCGATCGTTTCGGAAAGCTTCTGGCGTCGGCGCCTGGGGGGCGACGCAAACGTGATAGGACGGAGCATCGCGCTTGATGGCGTGGCGCATACCATTGTCGGGGTACTACCCGACATGCCCATCTCTTGGGTCGGACGGAGAGGCAGAGAGGTTTGGACAACAAAACCGTTCGTTATCGCCGGTTTCTCGCACGAGCGCATGATGCGGGGAACCGGTTTCCTGCGCGTAGTCGGACGCCTCAAGGAGGGCGAAACGATGGAGCAGGCGCGCGCCGCTCTACCGGCCCTCGAGCAAAGTTATCGGACGCAGTTTCCAGACAAAATCGATGCCCAGTCCACCACGGCGATCAAAATATTGCCGGAGGATGTGACGGAGGATATTCGGCCGGCCTTCGGCACTCTCCTCACGGCCGTCGCATTCGTTCTTCTTATTGCCTGCAGCAATGTGGCCAATCTCCTCCTTGTCCGATTCAGCGGCCGGAGACGCGAGATTGCGCTGCGCATGGCCCTCGGTGCTTCGCGCGGGAGCGTGCTGCGGTTATTCGTGTTTGAAAGCCTGCTGGTCAGCGTGATCGCGGGAATGGTGGGCGCTACTCTGTCATGGCAATTGGTCCCGCTCGTCCCGAAGATGGCGGCCAATTTTCTTCCGCTCGAGGGAAATCATGCCACCAGGTTTTCGCTGCCGGTGCTCGCATTTACCGTCGGATTATCTCTCCTGACCGGGCTGCTCATGGGACTGTACCCGGCTCTGCAAAGCTCGCGCGCGGATCTGATGGAGGGGCTGAAAGAAGGCGGACGGGGCTCGAGCGGAAGCGTGCGTCAACAGCGTTTCCGCAAGGTTTTGGTGGGGGCACAGGTGGCTCTCTCCGTCACTCTTCTGACGAGCGCGGTTCTGCTCATTGCCAGCTTCGTTAGGCTAAGTCATCAGGATACCGGCTTCCGTCCGGATAATCTTTGGGTTGGCTTCGTCACGTTTCCGGCCACGACCTATCCCGACATCGGATCACGCCAGCGCTTCGCCGAGCGGACGCTCGATTCGGTCCGCCACGTGCCCGGGTTCGAAACCGCCACAGTCAGCAGCGACTTTCCCCTGGCCGGCGGGAACAACGACACGCTCTACGCCCGCGCCGACCGCGAAGTGTTGCCCGTGCCGCAGCGCGCCGCGGGCGCGTCGCACGATATTGGTCTCGGTTATCTTCATACATGGGGCATTCCGCTACTCTCCGGTCGGGATTTCGACCAGCACGATGGGGAGGGGCGCCAAAATGTGGTCCTCATCAGCCGGACCTCTGCGCGCAAGGTTTTCGGTGAGGAAAATCCGATCGGTAAGACCCTGCTGATCACGAGCCTGAGTGTGCCGTGCGAGATTGTTGGAATCGTCGGCGATGTGCGGAGTGACCGGCTGAACGTCTCGAATGAGGTCGAGTTTTATCGGCCATGGACCCAGGAAAACTTCCCCTTCATGACTATTTCGGTTCGCAGCAATCTGGGTCTCGAATCGATTACGAGACTGGTGCAGGCGGCGGTCAGCGGAGTGGATCCCGGCCTGGCAACTGCCCAGCCGCAGATGATGGACACGGTAGTTGAGCAGGCGCTTGGGCAGGCGCGCTTGATGATGATTTTGTTCGGAATTTTTGCGGGCGTGGCCTTGGTGCTGGCCACGGTCGGCATTTACGGAGCGGTGGCCTACACGGTGGAACAACGCACCGGTGAGATAGGAGTGCGCATGGCACTCGGAGCGCAGACGTCTGATGTTCTGCGGCTTGTCATCGGGCAAGGTATGAGGCCGGTACTCTTTGGTTTGGGACTCGGCATTGCGGCTGCCCTGGCCGTCGGCC
The DNA here is from genome assembly GCA_038226905.1 of Chthoniobacterales bacterium. GTDB lineage: Bacteria > Verrucomicrobiota > Verrucomicrobiia > Chthoniobacterales > UBA10450 > JBBRDU01. Next base: position 22,542 of record JBBRQE010000029.1, read on the forward strand.
GATTGATTGCTGCTCAACTCTATTTGGTATCGCCTTATAATCCTGCATTGCTCCTCGGGACCACTGCGGTTCTGGCCCTAGCCGCGCTGCTCGCGTGTTTGTTCCCAGCGCGGCGGGCGAGTTTACTGAATCCGATCATCGCCCTGCGTGCTGAGTAAAGACGCTTGGAGGGACACGCGCTGGGTAGCGCTGACGGCGCGGCGCCCTCCAGGTGAATTGCTGAGCTTAAAGCTGAATCACTTGCGCGGAGTGGATGTCGTCGCTCGCCGCGATGGCGGCCAGCAATTCCGACGTCGGCGTCGTATCAAGATTCAAGACCGTCAGGGCGGTGCCGCCTTCCTGGTTTCGGCTTAACGACATGGTGGCGATGTTGACGCCGTGTTCGCCTAACAACGTCCCAATGCGCCCGACCATACCGGGGCGATCGGCATTTTCCAAGACGAGCACCACGCCGTGAGGACGTGCTTCAACCGGGCGACTGTTCACGCTGACAATACGCGGAGTTGCGCCGAAAAACGCGCCCCCGACCGAGACCGCCTTACCCTCGGCCGCCGCGGAAAGCTCCAGCATGTCGGTATAATCGCCGGCCGCGCTGAGCCGGGTTTCCGTGACAGTGAGACCGAGGCTCTCGGCGAAAGCGGGCGCATTGACTTCGTTGACCTCCTGACCGCCCGCGGTCTGAAGAAAACCTTTCAGAACGGCCCGCGTAATGGCAGTGGTATCGACCTCGTTGACTTTTCCGCTGTAGTTGATGTTCAGCGTTTCAACGCGTTTCGGTGCAATTTGCGACAGGAATCGTCCGAGTTTCTCTCCAAAACGAAGGTGAGGTCCAATGACCGCCAGGGTTTTGGCGTCGAGATTCGGCATGTTGATGGCATTGCGGATGGTGCCCTCCAGCAGGGCGGCCCGGACGGACTGGGCAATCTCGATCCCCACACTCTCCTGAGCTTCCGCGGTGGACGCGCCGAGATGCGGGGTGAGCACAAGATTGGGCGCGGCGCGCAAAGGCGATTCGGCGGGTAAAGGTTCCTCTTCGAAGACGTCAAGGGCGGCGGCGGCGACATGCCCGCTTTTCAGCGCATCGACCAGCGCCATTTCGTCGATCAGTCCGCCCCGCGCGCAATTGATAATGCGGACACCGGCGCGCGTTTTGTTCAGTCGAGCGGGACCGAGCAGGTGGTGCGTCTCCGGGGTGAGAGGAGTGTGGAGCGAAATGAAATCAGCGAGGGCGAGCAAATCATCCAACTCCTCCACCAGTTCGACCTGGAGGCTGCGCGCGCGCGCGGCCGATAGATACGGATCAAAAGCGACGACGCGCATCCCGAAAGCAATGGCCCGCCGGCTCAGCTCACTCCCGATTCGACCCATGCCGATGACGCCGAGCGTCTTATTATAAAGCTCAACGCCCTGGAAATTCTTCCGGTTCCAACTACCCGTGCGCACGCTGGCGTCGGCTTGCGGAATCTTGCGGGCCACCGAGAGAAGCAGGGAGAAGGCGTGTTCCGCCGTGGAGACTGTGTTACCACCAGGCGCGTTGAGCACGATGACACCGCGGCGCGTGGCGGTTTCCACGTCGACATTATCAACCCCCACACCGGCCCGGCCCACCACGCGCAAGGTAGTGCCGGCATTTAAGACGGCGGCCGTGACCTTCGTTTCACTCCGCACGACCAAACCGCTGAACTGCGGAATAATCTCGATCAGGTCTGACTCGCTCAAGCCGGTGCGAACCAATACTTCAAGCGAGCCATCGCCTCCCATCTCCTCTACACCCCGGGCGGAGATGGCATCGGCGACAAGAATTTTGGGCGGCGTTGTTTTCATTATCCGAAAATAATCAGGCGAATTTCATCCGGCAGCTGGGCCGCGACATTTGTCACCACGCTCCCGCGCAAGAGATGGGTGAGAGCCGTCCGTTGCGAAGCGCCGATCAGAAGATAATCCACACCCAACGTAGCCGAAAGATCAAGGATGGTCGCGGCCGCATCCTCGCTCACCGCGTAAACGGGCAGCACGGGAATGTCGCGTTCGGCCCCGAGCTTGAGCATTAGACACATGATCGCGTTGGCCTCGGGATCATCCTGCCAGCGAGCCCGACCGAGCGGAGCGCTCCCCCCGTAATAAACGGCAACTTCCTTTACGTAGAGGACGCAAAGAGTGGCTTTACGCAAAATCGCCTCATCCAGGGCGAAACTAAGCACGGGAGTGATTCCACGGGCGGCGACCATGATCTTTTGCCCTTCCATGATCCGTGGTTGCATGGTTGCCACGAGGTCGGGCGAGACCATTGCGGCCACGCCATGGGTCACCGTCATGGTGGTCAATCCCTGGCGTTTTTGCGTGTAAGCGCGCAATGCCAAGCCAACGCCGAGGACGCAGACGACAAAAAACAAGGCATCCGGTTTTGTGTGAGCAAGGGTCAGCTCGACGACGAAGAGGATGGTAAAAGTGATTCCGAAAAGAACGCGATCGTACCAGGTGAATCCGATCGATCGATTCATCGCGCATGAGCCCAGGTTCACCGTGATGGCACCGACCACTCCGATGGCGTAAAGCCCGGCCAATCCCTGGAAACTTTGCGCTGTCACGAGCACGATAGCGGGCAGACCCACGGCAATGAGCAAGGGCAGGAGAGGAACTCCGTGACGGTTTAACTTCTTAAATTGCCGCGGCATCTCACCATCGCGCGCGGTCATGTAAAGCAACCCGACCATGGCGACGATGGCAGTGTTGGCCGCGCTCAGAAGGAGGAGGAAAAAAACGATGCCGACGACCCAGCCGAAAGCGATGCCAAACCAGGGTCCGAACGAGACAGTGCCGACTTGTTCGGCAATAAAGCGCAACATGTCTTCATTGCGCTTGGTCATGGCTGAGGCGATGGCATCGTGACTCGTTAGGCCGAGAGTCTTCTGCAAGAGGACAGGCAGCGAAAGCATGGCCCAGCCGAGCAACGCGGTTCCGAGGACAACCTCGATGGCCACCGGGATGATGGCGCGCAGCGCGGTGCGACTGACCTTTGGCTCCGCGAAACTCGAGCCGCGATCCAGCTTCATCACGCCCGTGAGATTCGCGATGGCCTCCACCCCGGAGAGGGCCAGAATTACCCCCACAAATTGCACCCAGACCGTGCCAAGGCTCTCGTGGCGTGGTTCCAAAAATTTGGTCGTGAGGTGCGGCACGCTCAACCCGATCAAGACCAACACGACAATGACGGTGGGTGCGGCCAGGGCCACGGCCAGCGTACCGGAATGTTTCGGTCCAAACCAATTGATCGAACCCATAAAGACCAGCACCACGATGGTGGCGATGGAGATGTGATCCTTGAGGAACTTGAGCCACACAATCTGTTCCGCCCCCGCGCTAACGTAGGTCAGTGCCGACCACCCACTGAGGGCCGCCGTCACCGTTAAGTCCGCCACCAGGAGAAGTGCGCCGACCACGGCGAGCAGCCGTCCTTGCGATTTCGCGGCTGAATAGACGCCGCCGCCGTCTGGAAAATAACGGCAGATGACGGCATAATTGATTGCGACCAAACCAGTCAGCGCGCAAACCGCGAGGATGATCGGTAATGAAGCGAATCCGGCCGCAACAAAGGCCAGACCGATCACGTACGCTTTGCTTGTTCCCCAGTCGCCGTAGAGCAACGCGGCGGCGCGTTTCCAGCCTACATTCCGGGGTCGGTGGACGTTGCCACCCGAGTCGAGCACTAGTTTTTCCATCCCGGTAGGCGTGAGTTTCCGGTGTGCCCTGCCGCTGGCAAGTTCTTTCTGTGGGATGCTGCCGGCGGGTCGGTCAGGCAGGGGTTGGGCGGCTGGGTCAGGCGAGTATTTCCATGTGACAGGCCACTTCGATTTCGGCGGTCTGCGGAAACATGTCGAGAGGCGTCACGGATACGAGGGCGAATCTCTTTTGAAAAGCAGCTAAATCGCGCGCCAGGGTGGCGGGGTTACACGAGATGTAGATAAAAGTGTGCGGAGCCAGGTCGAGAATGATGCGGCGAGTCACTTCGGTCAGTCCGGTGGACGGAGGATCTACCAGGAGCGTGATTTTTCTACCGGTAGACGTGATTGTTCCCAATGGCCCGCGGGCGGTTGGGTCAACCGCCCCTGCCTGAAAGTTGCCCAAGGCTTGATCAACGTCTCCCGCGAGATATGTTTCCTTGGCGGTGGCCGTCTTGTTGGCAGCGTCGATGGCAAATCGATCCCAATCGATTCCCCAAACGTGTTCGAACTTGTCGAGGAGAGCTTTGGAAAAAAAACCGGCGCCGCAGTAGGCGTCGATTAAAAGATCCTGATTGTCCGGGAGGGAGCGCCCGACCAGATCGCGCAGGGCCTCAGCCACCGGGTCGTTGGCTTGCGCGAAGATGCGGGGACCGGAGGAAGCAGCCCGCAGGGTGTAGTGGCCCTCCCGCGGGCGCGCCCGGCGCAACTCGGCGAGGGCGTGATTAACCGGGTCCATCGCGATGGGGCATTGCTCCACGTCGATGAGCCGATGCGAGTCCCGGCGAAAGAAGCCAACCACGCCATCCTGCACGTGCACGGTAATGCGGTTGCGATAGGAATAGGCGAGGGGAGACGGGATGATGGGACGCATCGGAATATCGCGGAGATTTCCGATGCGCTGAAGAACATCGCGCACCTGTCGCCACTTGATGGCGAGCTGGTGTTCGTAGTCGATGTGCTGGTAGCGGCAACCGCCGCAACTTCCAAAGTAAGGGCACTCCGGCGCGACCCGATGCGTCGAAGGATCAAGCACGGCGAGAAGTTCACCTTCGGCGAACTTCTTCCTCTCCCGCACGATGGTGGCCGAAATTGTTTCCCCATCGATGGTGAAAGGTACGAAGACAGCCTTGCCGCTTTCACGGGCGACGCCTTTGCCGCCGAAGGCAATGTCTTCAATCTTCAACTCGGCCGTGCGCAAGACGAAGCATCGCACCCACGCCGGTCGGTGCCAGTGGATTTCCCCTGTGCGCTAATCCTGCCTATTTGCCGTCGAAATCGAAGCGGCTCATAAGGAAAGCAGGAATCGCGGCCTGCGCTGCATTCCCGAGCCGGCAACAATCTGGAGGGACACGCGCTGTCGTGTTCTCTTAACAAGCGCCGACGGCGCGGCACCCTCCACGGGCAACCTAGTTTCGCGAGACTTCCCGGCCAGAGGACCAGGCCAGGTCAATAATCCCGAACGTAGTTGTATTTGGTCTCGTTGCCGAGTTCAGGCGGGAATTCGGAGTAGCCGGCGTGTATCCACGGAATTTCGTTCGGCAAAATCGGATAATAAGTCCCGCGATGGATGGGGAAGGGGAAAGTGAGTATCTCAATCAGACCGGCCCCGTGGCGCATGGCCGTGCGCCCGACCGCGCGGACCACTCCATAGCCGGCCGCGGCCGAATTACCTTCGTGCGTGTTGATCGTGGCGATCGTCACCGTGATCTCAGCAGGCGCGAGGAATAGGTTGGAAATGCCCCGACCCAGTTTACGGGTAGGTCCGTAATCGTTCGAGGGGGGATCCTGAATATCAGC
>JBBRQE010000030.1:0-27933 GCA_038226905.1 Chthoniobacterales bacterium
CAGGCGCTTCCGATAGATAGGAGCGTGAAGGATGGAAAGGAGTCTTTTTAGCATTGTAAGAATGATCGGTTACGCCAAATCGGCGTCTGCAGCGTTTGCCCTGAGACACAATAAGGACTCATCACACTAGCATGAAAATGGTCGTCTTTGCACACACCCCGCCTCCTCTGCACGGACAGAGTTATATGGTCGAACTCCTGCTTAAGGGTTTCGGCGGGGATTGGCGGAATAGACCGGCACGACCAGGGTCCTCACCGGGGATTTTAGAAAATGCCCCTATCCAATGCTTCCATGTAAACGCCCGTTTTTCGGGCGGGCTCGAGGATGTCGGCTTATTCCGTTTCGGCAAAGTATTGAGCTTGCTGAAGTATTGCCTCGAGGCGATCGCCTGCCGGTTCCGCTACGGGATCGACACGTTTTATTACATCCCGGCCCCTCCGAAACGCATAGCCTTTTATCGCGACTGCCTGGTCCTGCTTCTGTGTCGTCCATTTTTTCGGTATGTCGTTTTTCATTGGCAGGCGAGCGGACTGGGTTACTGGCTGGAACGCGACGCGTCATCTGGGGAGCAGTGGATGGCGAGACGTCTCCTGGGGTTCCCCGACCTGAGTATCACTTTGGCTACGTCGCTTTCGGCTGACGCGAATTATCTTCTCTCGAAGAGAACCGGGGTTACGCCTAACGCAATTGCCGATCCATGCCCGGCCTTCGAACAATCAACGCTCCCGTATCGGCTGGAACGTCTCGCGCGCCGACGAGAAATACTGGCGAAGAAAACGGAGCCCATCGGCCAGGGGGAACGATACGAAGTCCTTTTTCTTGCCCATTGCACGCGAGAAAAAGGCCTCTTCGATCTGCTCCAGGCAATAGCCCAAGCCAATCAATTACTCAACGAACGAAGATGTGCGTTGGGGATGCATGTGACCGTCGCGGGTGCTTTCCTTGATGAAGGAGAGCGCCAGGAATTCGAAACGTGGCGGTCGGCCCATGCCGATGAGGTGGAATACGCTGGATTCCTTGCCGGTGAGGCAAAAAACAGACTGTTGCAGAAAAGCGACTGCTTCTGTCTTCCGACCTATTATTCAGCGGAGGCGCAGCCCGTCAGTATCGTGGAAGCAATGGCGTTTGGCCTAACCGTTGTCGCGACGAGATGGCGCGGGATCCCCGAACTGCTCCCCAAGGATTATGCATGGCTGACTACTGGACATGATCCTGAGGCGATCGCCGAAGCTCTCCTGAGAAGCGTCGACGCGGACTTGGCGGGAGAGCTACGGCGCCGTTATGGCGAAATGTTTACGGAGGAGCGTTACGTGGACAGCCTAACCAAATCGCTGCAGGCGATCACTCTCCCAGAAGCGAAAGAGGTCGCGGGAGATTCATAACCGGTTCCGCCAAACGCCGGTGGGCGCTTCCACCCGGAACGTTTGGCGTAAGTTCGGGTGCTGACGCGTGTAGATCTGGTATTGGAAAGGTCGAAGCGAATAATGACCTGCCATCAGCCTCCGCACGCGGTGCGCCGCGACCGTAGTGGCAAGTGCCAGGCGATCAAAAACAGTCGGTGGCATTGCCGGGTGAACCTCCGCCGCCGCCCCCTCACTCAGTGCCAGGTTGGTCCCCAGGTCCGAAAAGACAGAGGTGAAAAACCCTGCCGTTTCAATATGCGCACCCGCATCCATGGCACGGCTCAGCCACTCCATATCTCCCACAATTCGCAGATCGGGATTGAAAAAAAGTTTCTCTTGCCGGAACAACCGAGGTCGAAAGAACAGAGAGCTTGTCAGGTTATACATATGACCCCCATTTAAGTGCCGTCGCGACGGTTTAAGAGCAGGCCGGCTGCAAATGTATTCGCCCTGGCCGTCGACCACGAGGGAGCCGGCGAACAATATGTCCAGGCGCGGGTGATTCCGAAATGCGTCGACCACCTGACGAAGCGCTCCCGGCAGGTATTGCTCGTCGCAGTTGAGATAAGCGCAGATGTCTCCGCTTGTCTTGGCCAACCCCCGGTTGATCGCATCGTACATGCCCCTGTCTTTTTCCACAAATAGCCGCGGATGATAGCGAGCGGTCGCGGCAGGTCCTGAAGCATCGGCGAACACTTCCTCAACGCCCGCAGTCCCGGCGTCGTGCACGATGTGCTCGACCTCGACGCCTTCCTGATCCGCGACCGATGCCAAGCAGAGCCTGAGCCATTCCAGTTGGCCGAAGCTCGGTGTGACGATGGAAATCAACAGAAACCTCCTGAGCGCTGCGCATTCAAACCGGCGCCAATCCCTCCCGGTAATCGGCCGAGAGGGGGACAGCCGCCTGGGCAGCGACGGCCTCCGCGCTCATAATCCGCTGCAGCTGGAGGAAGACTCCGGCCAAAGCGAACTCTTGGGGAAGAAACGTGCCGACGGTCAAGGCGCCGAACCAATAGGAAATGATGAGAACGGCGAGATAGAGGGCCAGGAAGCGTAAAGCCGCGCCCGCCTCGTCCCCCCTTCGAAAGGAGACAGCGAAGGTACGCGTCAGAAGATGCAGATTCCAAATAACGAGAAAAATTGTTCCGATAATGCCAAAAGTGTCCAGGGCTGCGAGCAAACCGTTATGAATATTTCCCGTCTCTACCATCTGGCTCTCTTCCGCCTTTTGGTTGTAGACGATGGACATTTTTGACCAATCGCTCTTAAAGCCGAATCCTCTGCCTAACCACGGGTGGGCCGGGAAATAAGTCTTGGCCCATAACGTCCAGATTTCCTTCCGGAAATTGTTGGAGGACAACGCATCCTGAGCCATATCGGCGTCCCAATCTCCCGGGAGAAAGGCCAAGCCTCGTTGAATCTGTTTCGGAAGGTGGAAGACCTGGGAATTGACGACGGAAAATGCCAATAACACGATGGCCAATATGGGAAAAAGAACGATGACCCGGACCTTCAAATCGCGGATGCCTGCCAGAAGAAACGCGATCAAGGCGTTGATAACGGCAGATCTATAGCCGGAAAAAAGAGTGGCCCCAAAACCAACGACCAGCGCGAGCAGATACAAAAGCTTCCTCGGATCGAGGATCCGTCGTAACGAGACGGTAGCTAAAACAATCACGATAAGGACAACTCCAAAATTACCAAACGCTCCTAAGCGGCCCGTGATGTCGGAGGTTCCGCTGATCGCTTCTTCCAGACTCAAAATGGAGACCGCGGAATAGAAGGGGAATATCTTGTATATGGAGGAGGGGAAAATCGTGGTGATGATGGCGATGAAAAGATCGAAGCCGGTGACGGCCAAGACTACGTAGGGGAGTTTCGCCCAGCCTTTCGGCTTTATGGGTATGCTCTGAACAACGAGGAAGGCGGCCAGTCCCACGTAGACGTTCACGTAGTTATGCCCACCCCAGACGTTGGACCCCAGGAGGCGCATGCCAAAACGATCGCGCATGGCGTGGAAAGTAAGAATGCCCATGAACCCCGCGATCATCAGCACATCAAAACGCCTCTTTGCCATCATGGTGGTTCGTCGGAGGATCAAATCTTCGACGATGAACTTCGCCAGGCCCATGACCATCAGGATTTGAAAGGGGGTGAAGGCCCCGCCCAAAATCGGAAAAGTTCCTGCCAGGAAAGAAGATGCTATGGCTAACACCCAAAAAAAACGACCGGTAAACAGCCAGATGGCGGCCCCCGCCGTAGTGACGAACACGAGCGCCAGGGTCTGGTAGTTGGAGGAGCCAATGTTCCACCCCACGGCGACCGCCAAGGCGAGGGCGAGGGCGCTGACCATCCACGTCTTGAGTCGTTGACTGATAACCGGAGCGTCCATGTTAGTTAGTGAGACGTCTTGGACCGGCTTTCGCGGGAATTGTTCATGGTTTGGAGACAACCAATTGATAGAACGCGATCAATTCCCGCCAGGCCTTTCGCGGCGAAAAGTCTTCGCGTGTTCTCTGCGCAAGCGCGGCTTGTTTAGTGACATCTTTCCACGGCATTTCGCTAAAGCACTGCTTCAATTCGATGCAAAGACTATCCACGCTCCGGTTTCTGGCCAGTGAACCGAAAGCATATTTTCGCACGTATTCGGCCGGGCCGGAATTATCGTAACAGACCGGCCACAGGCCCATGGTCAGCGCTTCTTTCAAAGCGGTTGGCCCTGTATCGACCTGCGTCGGAAGAAGAAAAACGGAACTATTTTGCATGGCACTGACCAAAGCGGGAGCATCGAGCGTGCGGGAATGTTGAAAGCGACCCGCTATTCCGCTGTGGTCTGCCAGTTGATGCATGGTCCGCTCGCTGGCCGAAGATCCGTGACCCACCACATGGAGTGTCCAATCCGGAGAAGCAACCCGCGCAAATGCGGTGACGGCGTCGCCGATGCCTTTGCGCGCTTCAATCGTCCCCACGAAAAGCGCCGTCTTCCCGGTGCCATCGGACGGTTGCGACGCCACAAATTCGTGTCGCAGCGGATGCTCGATGACACGCTGGCGTTCCGGTTTGCATAGCTGAGTCGCGGCATCCAGGGAGTATTGGCTCTCGGCGAGGAGGTTCCTCGCTTTCCTGAGACTCAGCCGCTCCGTCAGCAGAACGGCGGCGGTGCGATAGGTGTGAGGAAGGTATTTACGGTAGGCGTCAATCAGCCCCTGGATTCCGATGACGTGATAAATGGGCGCCAATTTGCGCGCCACTAACCCGTAAGAATCTTCCGTTCCCCAGCCATGAACCAAATCCGGCTTGAGTTCATCGAACAACTTTCGAAAAAAGGAGGTATCGCGCTGAAAGAAGAGAAGGGCCCGGCCCCGCCTGGGACAAGGCATGAGATGAATGTAGGCCCCCTGGTATTTCAGGCGCCTGGGGTGATCTCCGCCCGGCCAAAGGCATGCAATGTGAAGGTCCACCGAATCAGGAGGGGGAAGGTGGGACAATATCCAGGACGCGGCGACTTGGGCTCCGTGATCTCTGTTTTCCAAGGCCGATCGTTGCACCTCGAGAGGCAATGTACAAATCCAAAGGACTCTCATAGAAGGCGGCGCCGCATCGAACCGATCATGGCGAGCGCGAAACGGAAGTTGGTACGGGCCGGGATTTATGCAATGTGAAGTTGATGATAACCTTCCTGGTGGTGGGTCGAAATGATGGGTACGGCATCAACCTGCACAAACGGACGGCCCTCAGCTTAAACTGTCTGGCTGAGTTGTGTGAAGAGGAGGCTGACGAGATCATCTATGTCGACTGCAACACCGACGCACGCGATTTGACCCTGACGGAGGCGCTCGCGGATACCCTGACAAGCAAGGCACGCCGTCACCTGGTGACCTACCGGATTGCGAAGGAAGTGATGGAAGAAGCGCTCCGCACGACCGGGCTGCGCTTTTCGGATGAATTATCACGCAACGTGGCCATCCGCCGCAGCAATCCTCGGAACGAATGGATTCTGTCGACTAACTGCGACATAATCATTCGTTCGATCGGATCGCGCTCGTTTGCGGAGGTCGTTAGAAACCTTACTCCCAGATTCTACTGTTGCGCCCGCGTCCCCGTTCCGAGTGAGCAATGGCAACTGCTGAATCGTCAGGACCCCGGGCAAACCTTTGCCTTTTGTGACACCATTATTCGTGGCGGCTTCCGCCTTCCTCCTGAAAAACCAGAGCCATGGCTTCGATTTGAGTCGGTCGGCGACTTCCAACTCGCTCCCCGCAGCCACTGGTTGGCCATCGGCGGTTGCGAAGAAGCGATGATCGGTCGTGGCCACAGTGACACCAATAATTCGCGCCGCCTATCGCTTTACGATAAAAGCGAGCGAACGCCCGATCTGCTCGATGACCTCCGTGTTTTTCACCTCGAACATAATTTTCCTCAAACCGATCATCCTGACCAAAAGAATATCAACGACCGGAAGGTATGGATTGATGAGGTGATTGATTTTCGTTCGACCAACCGGCCGGATTGGGGACTCTTGGACACGCAGCTTTCCGCTATTCGCCTGGGCTCGGCGGAGCTTTCCGCGGCCGAGATTCTGGCGAGTGCACCGAGGCAGCGCACGTTTTGGCAGAGCCTTTTGACGCGGGCCTTGGCCCAGTTATGGAAGCGGTTGAGTTCGCTTTTGAATTCGCTGGAGAAAAAAATCAGCCCAAAATAGCGACGATATCCCGGCACCAGGCCTGGAGTAAGGCCAGTTCTCCCTGGCCCACCGCGCCGCTCGAAACCATCTGCTCGTAACAGATTCGAAGGTTGTCGCAGACCGTCGCACTAGCCCGGCCCTTCTGCAGCTTGAGGGAAGCCAGGGACGCACACATGTCGGCGTTCCGCAGGTAACCGGGGACCTCCTGCTCGAAGTCTCGTCTCAGATCGTGCTCGTTCCTCTCCTGGAAGACGGTCGCCGCGCTGAAAAGAACGGAGGAGTGCATTTCCCACAAGCAACGCTGGGCCACAAAGGATCTCCAGATGTCGGTCATGCGAAACGAGCAATGGAATGGCAGGTAGAGCAGGGGAAATGCTTCCCGAAAGAAGGTGGTATTCTGGCTGTTGAAGGGACACCAACAGTTAGGAGTGAGCCGGAGAGGAGGCGCGGACTCAAACTCAAAGGGAAGATCACAAATCATCCGGTAGATGGCATCAACATCGGGATCGCCATTGGCCAGACCCTGCTGGACTAACGAGTCTCCGGGAGCGAGATCATCGGGCGCGATCTCGTCTGCCCCGCCCTGTATTTTTTCCAGGGGAAACCCCCGGGGCCAAATGCGGCCCGAGGTAAACGCTCGATAGGTATTGACCCATCCGCTATCGGGAAGAGTGGCGCGGGCCGGCACGTTTCGCTGGCGCGGAGTCCAAAATCCCTCCAGCGGAATGTTGTCGTCATCCGTTTCGACGATAAAATCAGGGGATCGTTGGGCGGCACAGAGGTAGCCTAAATTCTTTCGGGCGTAGTGCCGTGCGGGTAACAGGGAAGCCAATTCAAAGGAAAATTTTCGCTGTTCCGCGAGTGAGAAAAACCTGGTGGCGGGCAATTCATAGGATGAGGGCCCTTTCTCGTCCCCCATGACCCAGAGCATCCCTCCGCTGGTCGCGAGCTTTTCCGCGATAGCTTTGGTGCCCCTGGTTGGTGGAACAATAGTGGTGATAACGATATCCAGCTGGTTTTTTTCTTTGCTCACTCGCGCGAGTCAGTGCTGGCGCATTTCTCACAACATTGCTGCAGGATGGCTCGCATTTTTCCCGCATCGAATTCCGCGCGTGCACAGTGCAGCACCGCTGGGCGAAACTTTTTCTTCGCCTCCGGGTCGCTGAAGGCCGCTCGCATTTGAGCGGTCAACAATTCCTTCTCCGCGGACGAAGTTTCGAAACCAACTCCGTATTTTGCCGCCATTTGATAAACGCTGCTCTCGGAATGGGCCAGGGTGAATATCGGCAGGCCTCCCGCCAAATACGAGATGAATTTGGTAGGAAAGCTGTAGCGATTATAACGGGCGTCATCGTTCAGTGCCATGACGGACAATCCCCAGGAGCAATCCCGCAGCTGGACGTGAAGTTCCGGCAGACTCAAATGACCTCGCTCCTCCATCCATGCAGAATCAAACCAGGGCGCGCTGGAATATCGATGATTGCCGAAGAAGATCAGTTTAACCTTTCCTGGCAGAGAGTCGCGACACGCCTGCAGGGCCGTCAGGAAGAGTGCGAAGGTGGATTCCACCTGAATGGTCCCCGCATAAGCGATCCGGATTTCCGGAATTGATGGTGGAGTTCGCTGAAGCTCTTCGAAATCCTCTTCTTCAAGTCCGGCATGCAGCATTTGCGCCGCGGCCGCTCCGGTGCGGCCTAACAAGTCCTCGATCATGGGATGCGAGGTGGCGTCCCGCGTTTCTGCACCAAGATAGAGGTCGTCTGCCATCCTGGCGAAACGATGAGCTCGTGCCGTTCCCAGCAGCGGAAGATTGGCCGTCATATCCATGTAATCCTGCATGGTGACATGAAGTTTCCGTCGCTCGGGCAGGAGAACGGAATGGGCAATGGGAATCGCCCATTTGTGGGGAACATGCCAGATGGCTTCTGGTTTCAGTGTCCGGATTAGATGGGAAAGATGCCGTTGGGCGAGTGGCACCCAGAATCGTTCCAGCAATAAACTCTTGCCTTGGATAAGGCGCCGGTGCGGATAAAGGCGCGAGGGAATGGGCGCCGAGTAACGGTCGGGAACGGAGGGTGTTTCCGGAAGGCAACTCCACCATGAGAGCTGATCCTTCGGGTAGTCCTGCAGCATCTGACGCAAAATTGCCGGGCCTCCGCCGGCCGCCTGCGGGGTCCATTCTGTCACCACCAGGAGCTTGGGTAATTTGCTCACTCGGTAACTCCCGCGGTCTTGTTATCCCGACGAGCGCTCAGTGCCTGTCGACGAGCGCGCATGAATTGGACGCAGATGAGAAAGTGATGGATACCACTTTGCACCACGAGCGAAGGATAAGGGAAATGCCTGTGACGTAGCAGAGTTTTGGTTGTGTAGATCGGCCACGTAAAAAGCCGGATCAGGGCCGTCCGCAGCGGGGCGGAACGGATCTGTTCCCACTCCCCGGGCCATTGCTGCGACGTCCATCGCCACCTGGGGAGCTTGGTTGGATCAGTGAGGAGCGATTGTGCAATAGCCCGGCGCCACCCGTAAGCCTGCTTCCGAAAAAGCACATTGAGAATTCCATAAGATTTCCGTTTTGGCTGATGCAGTAAAGCGAGAGGAAGGGGTGTAAAAGCGCGATCCGCAACGGGCACTTGCTCGACCATGCCGAAGAAGCGAACCCGCTGTTTGTGAAAAAGGAAGATGCGCCCGTCCGGCCAGCGTTCGGTCATAACTCGTCGCCCGTTCCAGGTGGGCCAGATGCAGGTGTAACCCGAGGTCGACTCCTCGGGCTCTTCCGAAACGCGAAAATCATGCAGCCATTTTTTCAGCTGTCCGCTCGGGATCTCATCGGCGTCAAGACGGAGAATCCAGTCATGAGACGTGCGAGACCATGCAAACGGCCAGTGGGGCTCCTGTTGGAAAGAGCGCGGCCCTTCAAAATACTTTCCATCGTGACGCAGAACCAGCTCCTGGATACTGCCTTTATCCGCATCGTCCAATCCCGCCCGATAGCCTTCTGGAATCGTCGAGTGTGGTGCGGAAAGGGAGTAGTCAACCCCGGGAGGATTCTGCCGGCTGCTTAAGGTTTCGTTTTTCTCCGTACCATCGTGCACGACCACAAGGTCATCATAAAGGCCTGAACTTTCGTGCAGAAGCCGTTCGAGCAGATCGCGCTCCTGGTAGAGACAAACGACTAATGAAATAGCGGGCATGTTTCAAACTTTGACCGCTACGATGTTGCAGCCGTCCCCGAATCCGAGACTGGCGCCCAAGTTGAGCAACTTGCCTTTCCAACGGCTGTCGGGTGAGTAGCCATGTAAAGTACGACAGGAAAAGATTTCAAAATGCTCTGCCCGTAAAAGCCGACGCATCTGCGCGGCGGTAAATTGCCATAGATGGGAATCCAAACACCAGGTCGCCCATTTTTCCCGCAGAAGCATTCGGGGCAGGGAGGCGTAATTTGGAAAAGCCAACATCAGTTGGCCTCCCGGTTTCAAAAGCCGGTACATCTCGCTGAGATAGGCGAGGGGATCCGGCACGTGCTCGATGGTATGCGAACAATGAATCACATCGAAAAGGTCGCGTCCCGGCCATTGCCCCACCAAACTGCCGTGTCGGGTTTCAAAGCCCAGTCTACGGCAGTGGTCGACCGCCCAGCGCGAATAATCCAGGCCCGTGACGTTAAATCCCATGGTGGTGGCGAGCTGCAAGATCCGCCCGGTAGAACAACCCACATCGAGAAAACGCGTGTCCTTTTGATTGAAGCACCGCAGGCGACTGGTCATTAAATCGCTAAAATGACTGAGCGTATGAGGGTGGATAGACTTCCCCTGGTCAACGTAAACCGAGTGATATTCCTCCTCGTAATCATCAATCAAAGCGGGAGACCGCCGTCGCACTCCGCAGCCGCGACATTGAAGAATGCTTACATCTTTGACGGGACTGCGGCTGAGATTCCATTCCGCAAAGAAGTGGACGCATTTTGAATCATGCCCTCCACAAATGTTGCAGACCTCCGCTGTATACGATCGTTCTGTCATGGGGAGATCAGGTCCCTTATCCCAGCCTTGCGCGCCGGGCGTGGCGCCATTCATGAAAACGCACCCGGTAGTATAACGGGCGCAGCGCCATTTGTTCTCTCCAGGAGTGGCCGAATTGTTGTCGGTCCAGGTAATTCGCGGCCGCTTCTGCCTGAACGATGTCTTGAGCAGCGTGTGAATTTTCGGTGCCCGCCACGGCGGCGCGCAATGCGTCCTCAACTCGATCGGTCGACTCGACCGGGTCGGCCAGGCGGCGGATATGTAATTGCCCAGCGCGACCGAGTTGAGCGCGTAATTGAGGATTACTTGCCAATTTCAAAATAGCATCGGCCATTGTTCCGGGTGTGCTCGTGATGAACCCGCATTCGCCGTGCCTAACCAATTCGATCTGAGCCTGATCCTGCCATGGAGTAGAATTCGCGATAATCGGTTTACCATAATTCATCGGTTCGGCGATGCCGTAGCCAAAACTCTCTCCCACGATCGACGCATGCAACACCACATCGAGGCTGGCCATGGTGCGGGCCAATTCGGTGGCATCGCCGGTCGCAGGAAGAACGAGGAAGCGCTCCCGATCCTGCGATTGTTCGAGGGCGCGCGCGACGGAGGGTGGGGGCTCTCGCAACAAGAGTTTAAGTCGCGGATGGTGCCGCGCGGCCACGCGAAAGGCGTCGATGGGCAAGTCGGTCCATTTGTTAGGCTCGGGTCGCGAGAGGCGGCCCAGGAGGATCTCGTCATCCTGGACACCGTGGGATTTGCGAAAGTTTGCCACTTCATGGGGAGGGGGGCCATCCGCTGCCTCGAGGGGATAGACGGCCACACTGGAACGCCGAAAAAAATCCGCGTCCAAGGGTCGAAACGAACGCCGCGCCGCCTGCGCGCAACTGGTCCATGAAATGAAAAGCCGGAAGTTCGTCCAAAGATTTTCCGGCGGATTATCGAGGCGTCCGAAAATGTTTGTCTGCACGACCGGTATCCCGGGCAGCACGGCCAGCGCTTGGCCGAGGACATCGCCCTTGTGCGGACTTCCCGGCGCGTGCGCGTGAATGACATCGGGGCGCAGCTCTTGCAATATCCGGGCAATAGCGGCGGCTTGCGGGGTCGCGATCTGGACATCGATTCCGTGGTGATTCAGGTATTCCCTACGGGGCCCATCTTGCAGGGCCACCACATGAATTTCATGCCCACGTTGGTGCAAAGAGAGGGCCCAGTGGCAGGCTGCTTTTTCCGATCCACCAAGGCCCAGTTCATTCAGGAAAACGATGATTTTCACAAGCGCGGGGCAGTTCTTTCGTGCTTGTGCTGGGTGCGATGCGAATCGAACTCAAGCGACCGGTTTACGAGCAAGGACATAACAATTGTTCTTTAGAATCGAAGGATCAACATTCGGGAGCGACCGCGATGTGACGACGATGGAGGCGCCCTGCGTTTCCAGCCACCAGACGATGTCCGTTAGCCGGGGCAAATGCACGGCGTCGGCGTCAATCGAGTAGGCGGCCCCGTCAAAGATGCGCGGCCTGACGTTAATCCAAAACGCCCCGGGTGGGACGGAACGAGCCTGCGCCTTCCATCGGCTGGCCCTCCAGAATAAGTCTAACAAGTGCTGGAAGGCGTCGGCCAGGGCGAACGAACGAAGTTTGTCCCGAAAACGCCGGGATGTTTTTCCATAGTAAAAACTTGGGGGAAGACCGGCGCCATCGACGAAATCGGGACAAATAATGGCCATCATTCCACCCGGCTTGCAGGCCTGCCACATGCCTTGCAAATAGGCGGCTGGATCAACCACGTGCTCGATCGTGTAAAGACTGGCCACAATGTCGAACCGCCGGGACAGCGGGGTCCCGATGGGAAAGAATTGCGCATGGGGAAACCGTTCCCGGTTCGCTTCCAGGAGCTCGCGGCTGTGGTCCACTCCAGTGTAGGAGCCGCCCGCGGCTTCAACGAATGGGCAGAGGTGGGCAGAACCACAGCCCATCTCCAGCAGGCTCGATCCCGAGCGCACACGCCCGACGATATCGCAATGGAATGGCTGAATTGCCGGCGTGTAATAAAGAGCGGGGCGATCTGCAATGACATAGTAACTGCTCGGTGGATGCGAGTAGTACTCCGCGAGTTGACGATGCAATTCCGCCATGGTCTCGGACCTTAGTTGGGAAAAGCGTTGGACGCGGATACTCACAGATGGCGCGGGTTGAACGGGTAAAGCTGTGCCAGCACAAAAGCTGCCGCAAGCGTTACCCTATTTCAGGGCTCGCACCAGACGTGGAAGGGCGTATTCCTGGCCGGCAGATGGTAGTCAGTGTAAAAATCGAACGTTTGATAGCCGGCGGATTTGAGGATGCTGAGTGGATCTTCCCAAGATCGGCCCTGCGCCTTTAGATAATCCGGATGCAATTCAAGCCATAACCGCGGCTTATGGTCAGCCAGGCATTGGCGGGCCCCCTCGAGCACCTGACATTCGAAGCCATCCACATCCAGCTTGATGATGGTTGGCGGGATTCCCGTTTTTTCCACGTACGAATCCAGAGATATCGATGGCATCTCGGTGGGAACCAGCTTGTCGGAGGTGTCGCCCTCGCGAAGCATTCCGTCTTTAGTGTCGAGCACGCCCTTGGCCGTACCGTCTTTTCCAACGGCCGTTGCGATAATCTGGAACCGCTGGAATTCATTTTGTTTTGATATTTCCTCGATGCTTCGGAAGTTTTGAGGAAGGGGCTCGAACAAATGGACATCCACGGAATCTCCGAGTGCCGTTTTGGCTGCTGCCCCATAAACCCCGCGAAATGCCCCGACATCGTAAACGACATCTCCCGGGCGGAGGTGATTCAAAAAGAACCCGAGTTCGTCCCGCCCTCGCTTGGATTCGCTAAAAAACCAGTAACTGTCGTAGAAGTCGCGAACGGGAACGTTTAAAAGACGTCGGGAATGGGGCAGAACACAGGGGACGGTGCCGGACTGCTCTCGCCGCCACCAACCCTCGAGGAACCGGCTCCATGATCGTACGGGGAGATGGGACAACTGAACGATTTTCCCGGAGATAAGTTTCAAACGCATGAGCGTCGCTTTCAGGTACTTCTAAATCCCAGGAGGAAACTGCGTGCAGGATGGCGCAACAACCACGTTGCAACACACCCACCGTGAAGAAAAGCCGGTAGTAGTTGCCACGCCGACGAACGCGGCCAGATCAATCCGCTGAAAAAGAAGGCGAGACCTACGGCCAACTGCAGACCGAGGTTCTTCCAGGTTTGGGTGGCCAGCCATCCACCCGCTCTGATCAGGCGGATGACAAAGAAATCCTGAGCCACCAGAACTATTCGGCTCCCGAGAAAAGCCCACGCGACGCCGACCACGGCATTCCAATGCCAGCCAAAGTAAACGCCCACCACGAGGAGCAGGCAGGTGGCCATATTAAAGGCCAGTCCGGTGCCTACCCGGTTGAGCGAGCCGAGTTGGGCAGTGGAGATATTGCTGATGCCAGTTAAACAACAGCCGATCACGAGGGGGACGAAAAGCGGCGTGACCGCCGCGCCGAGATTGGCCCCTAACCAAAAGCGCAAAAGAACGGGATGCCAAAAAAGCACCCAAATGGAAACCAGCGCATACCAGGGAAAGGTAAAGTCGAAAATCTCATTGTAGACAGAGGCCACCGATTCGCGGCCGCCCTGGCCGATGGCCCGGTTTGTATTGCTGAAGACCGGGCCCATGGCCGCAGCGCTCAGGCCCAGAATCCTGCTACCCGCGTTGGAGGCAATCGCGTAATTGGTGAAAACGGCGGGCGGCGCCAACTTTCCGAGAACCAGGCGATCGGCACTACCGAACAGAGAGTTAACGAGAAGACTGACAAAGGTCTTTCCGGTGTAAGCCGCCATTTCGTGGAC
This sequence comes from Chthoniobacterales bacterium, assembly GCA_038226905.1. Taxonomy (GTDB): domain Bacteria; phylum Verrucomicrobiota; class Verrucomicrobiia; order Chthoniobacterales; family UBA10450; genus JBBRDU01. Next base: position 13,988 of record JBBRQE010000030.1, read on the forward strand.
TCGGCTCCACCCCGCATGGGAAAGATCGAAGCCGAGGGAATACGTTTTCTTCGCGTGCCTGACAAAAATGGCCAGCTGCAGGGCGGCCACCGCAGCGGCCCAGCATACCAGAATCAAAGGATTATGCGTGCCCCAGGCCAGAATGATCGACGGTATTATCTGCAAGAGGCTTGTGCCAATCCGCAGGAGAGAAAGGAATCTAAAATCCAGATGGGCCTGCGAAAGAATCAGCCAAAATTGGCCGTAGTAAGACAGGAATAAGCCGACTCCGCCGGCCACAAATGACCAGCGTAAAAGGCTTACGAACGGAGGAGCGACGTTGAACCAGCTCGGTCCAAAGGTCGCGCCAATGACAGCAAAGATGAGGGCCATGGCCGCAAGCAACGGAATAGCCACGGCGTTTCCCGTGCCCCAGTATTCACGCACGGCTTGCAGATCATTTTGGCCAAGCGCCACGCCGACATAGCGGCCGACGGCCACGCCCAATCCGAGATCCATGAACCCGAATGCCCCGGTAAAGGTCAGGACATAAAACCACAACGCATACATTTCGGGCCCGAGATATCGGTAGAAAAGCGGAACCGAAGCGACATTGATGACGGTGGCGACGACCAGCGGAGCGATGCTCCACAGCGTCTGTCTTTTTATGCTCATTGAGCTCCAGTCATGAAAGATTCGGAACTTGATGTCTGCCGCTTCCTTTGCAACACAAAAGGACCCGGCCAGCCTCTCCTTCGATCTATCGTCGACATCCTTCCCGCGCGCGCACGGATCATGCTTTTTTAAGGGATTTTATGCTTCTCCCTGCCCGCTTCTCTCGTTTACGGGCCATCCCCACGCTTGGCTTCGCCTTGGTGACCGGCGCCCTGCTCTGTTCCTGCGAGACGACCGCGGTAAAAACGCCGGCCGAAGGCCCCAACTTGAACGATTCTTCCGCCTCGGCGAGCGCCAAGCGGGCACGGAGTAGCGGCAGCGGGGCGATGGCGCTTTCCGCATCTCCGACGCAAATCAACCCGGGGGCCAGCAATGCCTATACGGTAGCGGCCTCCCGGGTGAATCCGGGCGCGGCCACCACGGTGAACTACGCGATGGGAGGCACGGCTACCCAAGGGAAGCATTACACGCTGAGCGGAGCGTCTGGAAAAGTCGTGATTCCCGCGGGAGCCAGCTCGGCGAGCGTGACATTAACCGCGCTCCAAACATCCCTAACCAGCGGCAGCATGACGGCGACAATGTCCCTCCGTGCGGGGAGCGGCTACACCGTCTCTTCGTCATCGTCCAAGGCTACCGTGACCATCGCTTATTCAGCCCCCAGTCCGACACCCGCGCCGACGGCCACACCGACGCCATCGCCATCGCCGAGTGCGACGCCTTCACAAGAAGTTTGGATTGGTCTGCGCACTGATGGACTGGCCGGGGCGGGCACCCAATTGGATCCCTACGACGCTAGCAGCGCCGCGAAGTTTGACACGCTCATGCAATCTTTTGCTCCCTACGCCTGGATTCACCTGGGAGCTGGAACCTTCCTAACCAATGGATCGACCGGATTTGGGATGAAGAAAGGCCAGCAGATCCTAGGGGCGGGCGTTGAGGTGACGACGGTCAAACTGATGAGCATCTATGCGCTGAATAACGGCGTGGACCACGTGGGAGAAGCGATTGTCAGTGCCTATAACGTGGATGGAAGCGAGACCGTGGTGGCTGATCTCACAGTTGATTGTAACGCTTCCTATTTCACCACCACGCTGAACACGAATGCGGTCAAGGTTGGCGCCGTGGGGCTGCGAGGAAACAACTGCACGATTCGCAACGTGCATGCCATTCACGCACACGGAGATTCGGCATCCTTGTCCGAGGTTTATACTCTTTATGTGGATGGGTATTATGATTATGGCCGGGCGGCGTGGCAGTCCGTCACCAATGCGACCATCGCGGACTGTTTGGTTGATCAAAGCACGCTCGACTATGGCTGCGCCATTACCCTGATTAACCAGGGTAACATCAACGGCTCAGGGACCACGACGAGCGGCGTGCTCCGGAATAACACGGTGAAGGATTGGGCGGGGACGAGTGCCTATGCGGTTCTGGGGAGTAACATCGAGTTAATCGGGAACACGGCGATCGATTGCGGTCTCTTCATGTATGGCGATTCCGGTGCCAGCGACCACGTTACCGTGCATTGGAATACGGCCTATTGTGGCGCCGGCAGCCAGCCTTCCGCGTCTGGTCGAACCGGCTTCGCCTTTTTCAACAAAGCCATGGGCGCTTCGTTCAACCATTTCCTGATTGAAAACAACACCGTGATTGTACGCCCAAAGACCAATAACGATGGAACGCTCGGGCTCCTTCTTCTCGGTTCGGATATTAAACTGGCCTCTGATTTTACGGTGCGAAACAACAACGTCAGCATGGACGCGCGGAGTCCCGCGACTATCTACACTGCCTGGGAACTTGGCGGGGTGGATCAGGTAACGATCTACGGAAACACTTATGATCGGACCCCTTACACCTATGCCGATAGCACCGTCACGAATCTCGCTTTTATCGGCAACTAACTAGTTAGGCCGGTAGTAATTTTGCTCTTACCCCGCGGTGGGTGGCAAGGTCGCGTAACGCGACTTGTCGCAGAACCAGCGATAAGTCGAAGCGATGCCCCGCGCCAGATCGATGCGCGGCTTCCAGCCGAGGGCGTGAATTCGGGAAACATTAAGCAGTTTGCGCGGGGTCCCGTCCGGCTGCTGCGTGTCCCATTCGATCTCACCCTGGAAACCGACGGCCTCGCGCACCATTTCGGCCAGCTCTTTGATGGTATGATCGTGGCCGACTCCGATGTTAACCGGGGAGGAGTCCCCATATTTTTCCATCAGAACAAGACAGGCTTCGGCCGCGTCGTCGATATGGAGCCACTCCCGGCGCGGATTTCCCGTGCCCCATAAAGTCACCGACTTCGCGCCGCTTACCCTGGCCTGGTGGAATTTGTAGATCATGCCAGGCAAGGCGTGGCTGGTTTCGGGATCGAAGTTGTCGCCCGGTCCATAAAGGTTGGTTGGCATGGCCGAAATAAAGTCGTCGCCGTATTGCGCGCGGTAGGCGGCGGCCAGTTTGAGGCCGGCGATTTTGGCGATGGCATACCACTCGTTAGTCGGCTCGAGCGGTCCCGTCAGGAGCGAATCTTCGCTGATCGGTTGAGGCGCAAGCTTGGGATAGATGCAGGAGCTCCCGAGGAAGAGGAGTTTTTGCACGCCGGCCGCGTGGGCCGCTTCCAGGACGTTGTTCTGGATCTTCAAATTCTCCAGCAGAAAATCGACGGGCGTCTGGCCGTTGGCCTTGATTCCACCAACCTTGGCCGCCGCCAGAATAACCTGGGTCGGGCGCGCCTCCTTGAAGAAGGCCTGCACCGAATTCCGATCGGCCAGATCGGTCTCCTCTCGGGTCTGTGTGACAATGTCCCACGGCTCGCCCGCGCTACGCCGTCGTTCCAAAGCGCGCGCTATCGCGCTGCCGAGGAGGCCGCGATGGCCCGCGACAAAGATGCGAGGTTGTTTTGAATCGGCCATGAGGGAGAGGACACGGTTGGCTCAACTTTTCCGCGACGCAACTTCCTTCGATGTTCTGGATGGCAGGCGGGACGCTTGCCTCACCTCAAGCTCACTCGCGGATGTTCTGGCCGCTCATTTCGCGCGCGAGCAAGGCGATGTCGGCATCGGTCATAATCCTAACGAGCTCGGGAAATCTTGTTTTGGCCTCCCAGCCCAGCGTTTTCTTCGCCTTGGAGGGATCTCCAATCAGCAAATCGACTTCCGCGGGACGATAATATTTCGAGTCGATCTCCACAAACTTCTCCCATTCGAGATCGGCGCGCCCGAAGGAAAGATCGAGGAATTCGCGGATGGTGTGGGTTTCGCCGGTCGCAATGACGTAATCGTCGGGCTTATCTTGTTGCAGCATGAGCCACATGGCATCGACGAACTCCGGCGCATAACCCCAGTCGCGCTTGGCGTCGAGGTTGCCGAGATAAAGCTTCTTTTGCACGCCAGCCTTGATGCGCGCAACCGCGCGCGTGATTTTCCGGGTGACGAATGTCTCGCCGCGCCGCGGAGATTCGTGGTTGAATAAGATCCCGTTGCTCGCGTGCAGGCCATACGATTCGCGGTAGTTCACGGTCATCCAATACGCATAAACCTTGGCCGCGCCGTAAGGGCTGCGGGGGTAAAAAGGAGTCGTTTCGCGCTGCGGAACTTCCTGGACGAGGCCATACATTTCGCTGCTGCTCGCCTGGTAGAAACGCGCTTGCGGTGCGCCTTTGCGCATCGCTTCCAGAATACGGGTGGTCCCGACGGCCGTGATGTCCCCCGTATATTCCGGGATATCGAAGCTGACCCGGACATGACTCTGGGCCGCGAGGTTATAAATTTCGTCCGGCTTAATCTCCGCGATCAGGGTCGAAGTAACGACGGCGTCGGACATGTCGCCGTAGTGTAGAAAGAGTCGGGCATCGCTCCGGTGCGGATCCTTGTAGATGGAATCGAGCCGTTCGGTGTTGAAGGAGGAGGCGCGGCGGATGACCCCATGAACTTCGTAGCCCTTGCCCAAGAGGAGCTCCGCCAGATAGGAGCCGTCCTGCCCGGTAATGCCAGTGATCAATGCTGTCTTCATGGAAAATTCTGGGTTTGAGGCGCCAGGCGTTTTAGAAATTGACCGGCTACGGTAACGAATTCGGTGGCGTGAGCGGACATGCCACGAAAGGTAGTAGCAGATAGTCTGCTAGCAACCAATCGGAAGGCCGGTTCGGAGGTTTGTGGAAAGGAGAATGCGCCGCCCATGGCTCGCCAAGACTTGCGCTTTGAAGGGTCACGTCTAGTTTGGCGCGCACCAACCGATGAACGATTTTTTGTTGTCCGTCCTGCTCGGAATTATTGAAGGATTAACGGAGTTTATCCCCGTCAGTTCGACGGCTCATCTGCGCATCGCGGAGGCGCTTCTGCATCTCGATTTGCACGATAGTTTTTGGAAGATGTACACCATTGTCATTCAGCTGGGCGCCATCCTCGCCCTGCCGGTTTATTTCCGGACGCGCATCTTAAAGTTTCTCTCCACTTTCCCGGCGGGCGAACGGGGCGATCGCACAATCTTGACGCATCCTCTTAGTTTGACCGTGATCGCCTTTGTCGTCACGGCCGTGCCGGCTTTCCTGCTTACCCGATTGATTGGAAAAAATCTTGAGAGTTTGCATGTCATGGCCTGGGCCATTCTGATCGGCGGCATTGTCATGTGGGCGGTGGACGCGCTTTGCACGCGGGCGCGCGTCACCCACATGGAAGAGATGAGCCTCGGTCAGGCCGTCTGGATTGGCGCAGCCCAGATCCTCTCGGCTGTTTTTCCGGGAACCTCGCGCTCCATGGCCACAATCGCGGCAGGGCAGGTGGCCGGCATGTCGCGCCCGGCCGCGCTGGAATTTTCCTTTTTTCTGTCGATGCCGACCATGCTTGTGGCGACTGGTTACGATCTGCTGAAGACCGTGATGCCGCATCCTCACCAGGCGGAGGCGGACAGCCTTGCGCCCGTGCACATGGGCGGTCATGCCTGGATTGTGCTGGCCATCGGCCTGCTCGTCTCTTTTGTCGTGGCCCTGGGCGTGGTCGCCTGGTTCATGCGCTGGGTTCGCACCCGTGGGTTTACGCCCTTTGCCATGTACCGCATCGTCCTTGGGATCGCGCTGCTTATTTTGCTGTCGCGCGGGTCCCTCTAAACCATGGACACTTCTGCCATGCTGCCCGACCTGCAAAGCTGTGTGCTGTGCGAAGACGTCCGCTGCGAGTTCAACGGCATGCAGACGTTGGTCGGCGTGATCAACATCATTCCGGCCCCCGTTTTGCCGATCAATTACATGCGCCTCTGCATTTGGACGCGATGGTGCAGCGGCTCGGGAACGTTTCGCCAGAAGTCGCGCATCGTGGGGGTCGACGAGCAACAGGTCATCGCGCAGGCGGAAGTGGAATTCGTGCTCAAGGAAATGGAGGGTCACGCGACCAACGTTCATTACTTTGGCGGAACCAGTTTCGGCAATATGGAATGCACCATGTCGAGATTTACCTGGCGGAAGAGTTGAAGCTTCGGTTTCCTTTGCCGGTCGTGCAGGTGGTGCGGCAGTAAGGGCGGGCGCTTGGCGCCGTGGCCGGGAGTCGCTCTTTCCGAGTGGGTCATGTCCCTAACGATGGCCGAAGTTCCTCCGTTTCCGTAACTAACGGCTTGCCAAGCCCATGCCATTTGTTTAAGAGGGGCGCGGTCCATGGCTAAAACGCTTTCCACTGCGCTGGTCTGCAGCATCGCCCTTCTGGTGCAGTCTTACGCCCAGGAAGTGTTCAGCGGCGATCAAAAGGCCAAGCCCAAATACCCGAAGGCACAGCCCGCCGCGGTCGAGCGCGCCGAAACCAGCGCGGTAAAGGCCGACAAGACAGAAAGTGTGGCAAAATCGCGCACCGTTGCCAGTTCCACGAGCAAGACGGCGGTCGCAGCCAAAGCGCCGGCTAAAAAGGTCACGGGGGCAAACGATGCAAAAACCGCGCCGGCATCGGCGAGCAAAGATGCGGCCGCTCCTAATACAAAACACGAGTCCGTCGCTTCTACTGAGAAGAAGGGGACCGTAGCGGCGACCGAATCGCCCAAGCACGCTGCGTCGATCCCGACCCAGGCAAAGTCCGCCGCGGTCGCTCTGGCCAAGCCCAAGCTTCCAACCGCACCGCTGCCCATCCGTGCAAAATCTGAGACCGGAGTAGCGCAAGCGCCCAAGTCGGCGGTGCCGGTTGTTCATTCTTCGACCGCTCCGAAAATTCGAAGCGCTGGCGGCTCCGCAGTCGTGACAGTTCCGGCCGAAGGGCCGAAGCAGAAAGTGGTAGCTAACGTTTCCAGAAAGCCGCCCGTTACCCAGACGAAGGTGGCAACGCTTTCGCCGATCGTGACAACTCCGGAGGAAGATGACGCCGAGGATTCTCCAGTGCGAAAAACGACCGTGACGAAGTCGTCGTCATCAACGCTGCCGGTAACGAAAAAAGCAGGGGTGACCGTCAAGCCCGTCGCTGTCCTGGCCTCGAACTATGTGCGGAAGGAAGCGTACGCGCCGGCTAAATCATCGACCTCCGCGGAGACGATGCCCGGGGCAACGATTGCGCCACCGCTCAGCGGGCATTTCGATACGGCTTTCACCAAACTGGCTGATGGCTTCGATTTCCCGGTCGGGCGACCGGACGCGCAGGGTTATTACAAGGCTCGAGGCTTTCGCTCGGGCGGTCACCTCGGGGAGGACTGGGACGGCGTGCGGGGAGGCGACACGGATTTGGGCGACCCGATTTACAGCATCGGCGATGGTCTCGTCGTGTTTGCGCGCGATTGCCACATGGGATGGGGCAACGTCCTGATTGTGCGCCACAGTTACCGCGAAGGCGGCTCCGTCAAAACGGTCGACGCTTTATATGGCCATCTGAACAGCATGCTGGTGCAGCGCGGGCAGGCCATCACGCGCGGCCAGAAAATTGCCACCATGGGAAACGCCCATGGCCTTTACGATGCGCACCTGCATCTGGAGATTCGGAAGAACCTGGAGATCGGGATGAGTCGCGCCGCTTTTGCGCGGGACTTCAGCAATTACTATGACCCGACGCAGTTTATCCAGGGCCATCGGCATCTGGCCACCGGCGGCGGAACCTATCGGGTGGCTATGAATACATTTTCCCGGGACGCCAACATCAAATGGGATAAGGCGCGTAATTTTTCCCACGCCCATAGCGGTGGTGGATCGAGCGAATCGGCCGCCGCCCTCAAGCGGGCGTTAGCGTCCAAGCCTTAGAGGGCGTCTAAAAAGTAGGGAGGGCCGCGTTGCTGTTGATATTGGTGCGGGCCAAACGAGCAACGCTGGCGCGCGCTAGAAGGGACGCCACCCGGAGGGCGAGAGCGCCTTGGGCCGTCTGGCTGCGTTGGCCGCTCAGTCAAAGCCCGCCGTGGGGCTACTCCCTCGCGTCCGCCTTGCCATACGGCCCAAGACGCTTTCGCGCGACCCTCCCCACTTTTTAGACGCCCTCGTAGTGAATCGGCTTCCCGCCGATGTCATGGCTGATTCGACAGGATGTCCGATGCCACAGGGCCTGGATGGGGAGTTGTTAGGCTCGCCAGAGCAGCAAAATCAGGACGATGACCACGAGCAAACCGCCGCCGGGATAATAGCCCCAACCGACTGGCGCGTAACCCCAGGTAGGCAGCGACCCGACCAGGATGAGAATAAGAATGATCAATAAGATGGTGCGCATGGTGTAGGTCATTACGGACCAGCCCGGCTGGTTGGACGGGTTCAGGAAAGAGAAAAATTGGGAGACGCCCCATCTCTGTCGAAACATCTTGCAGGGATTCGCGGGCTTTCTATCATTCGTAGGCAAGTTCCCGACTGCGTCTTGCCGGATGCGTCGGGACGTTTTTTGCCCGCTTATTTATGGCAAATACAATTCTGGTTGGCGCCCAATGGGGCGATGAAGGGAAGGGGAAGATCATTGATGTTCTCACGGCCAAGGCCGATATCGTGGTCCGCAGTCAGGGAGGGAACAACGCCGGTCACACCGTCATTCATCGGGGCACGAAGTATATTCTTCACCTTATTCCGTCCGGCATTCTGCGGCGCGGGAAAGTCTGTGTGATCGCCAACGGAGTGGTGGTTGATCCGCTGGCGCTGGTCGGCGAAATAGAAGGCCTGCGCAAACTTGGCATCCCCATCGGGAAGAATTTGATGCTGAGTGATTGCGCACACCTCGTCTTGCCTTATCACCGGGCCCTGGACGAACAGCGCGAACTGCGCAAAGGCCGCGCGAAAATAGGGACGACCAAACGGGGAATAGGGCCCGCCTACGGGGACAAGGCCGCGCGCACCGGTCTGAGAGTTTCCGACCTGATGCAGCCGGCGTTGTTTTCGAAAAAACTCCAGGCCAAGGTCAGGGAAAATAACAGCATTCTGAAAGCGCTGGGGGCAAAACCGATCAACTATCAACAGGTGAATGAGCAGTATCTGGCGGCCGGCCGGGCGCTGCGACCGTTTGTGGCGAACACGGTGGTTTATCTGCATCGCGCACTGCAACGCGGAAAGGAAGTCCTTTTCGAAGGCGCTCAGGGCACTTTTTTGGATATCGACCACGGGACCTATCCCTATGTGACCTCGTCAAATACAACCGCGGGGGGTGCCTGCACGGGCAGCGGTGTTCCGCCTCATCGAATGGATCGGGTGGTGGGAGTGATGAAGGCTTACACCACGCGGGTGGGTGAAGGGGCCTTGCCGACCGAAGATGAAGGGCTGGCGAATTTGCTCCACAAAATGGGGCGGGAATTCGGCGCGACCACGGGACGGGCTCGCCGTTGTGGATGGTTCGACGCCGTGGCGACGCGGTATGCGACGATGATTAACGGGATCGACGACCTGGCCATTACCAACCTGGACGGATTGGATGCGGTCGATCCGATCCGGATTTGCGTTGGTTACCGCCTGAAAGGGGAACGTCTGGATGTGCCGCCGTGCGATGCGGCGCAGTTGGCCAGCTGCGAACCGATTTACGAAGAAATGCGAGGCTGGAAACAATCAACGCATACAGCAAAAAAAGTGTCACAACTCCCTGTCAAAGCCAGGAATTACGTCAAGCGCATATCCGAATTGACCGGCGCGAAACTGGTTCTGGTCAGCGTAGGGCCGGAACGTGGTCAGACTCTTTTCGTGACCAATAAATAATGTCTGCGCTTGGCAAGTCCATCCCGCGCCATGTCGCTATCATCATGGATGGGAATGGCCGCTGGGCCAAAGAACGCGGCTTCCCCCGGATTAAGGGACACGAGCAGGGCGCCCAGGCGGTCCGGGAATGCGTGGAAGGCTGCGGAGAGTTAAAGATCGAGTATTTGACCCTTTACGCTTTTTCGGCGGAAAACTGGCAGCGGCCCAAGAGCGAGGTCTTCGCCCTGATGCGTTTGCTCGAGAGGTTCTTAAAAGAGAAGACGCCCGAGTTGCTGGAGAAAAACGTCCGTCTGCAGGCCATCGGTCGCCTGACGGACCTCCCCGCGCGCTGCCAGAAGCAATTACACGCCAGCATTGAAGCGACCGCGTCAAACGACGGACTGACCTTGATCCTGGCCCTCAGTTATGGCGCGCGTCTTGAGATTATTGATGGGATCCAAAGCCTGTTGCGGGCCGTCGAACTGGGGCACATCGACAAGGCGATGATCAACGTGGAGATGTTCAGTAAACATCTTTACACGCGTTACTATCCCGATCCGGATCTGCTCATTCGCACCTCCGGGGAAATGCGCCTCTCCAATTTTCTTCTCTGGCAGCTCTCCTACACCGAAATGTATGTCACGCCTAAGATGTGGCCCGATTTTACGAGGAAAGATTTGTTCGCCGCGGTGGACGAATACGGGCGCAGGCAGCGCCGTTACGGCGGTCTGGAGTAGATCAGAGTGGCATGGGCTTCCCGCCATGTCCCATCGGCAGGATGCCGGTGCCACGTTTCTAAATGAACGCTTCCGCCACGCTGTCTGCCAGGGATCGCCCCGCGTGGGTCAGGACGAAACGTCCATTTGATTCACGCAAGAGACCGAGCTCCACGAATTCGCTGGTCCTTCCTTCAGTGGACGAAAGGACCTCAGAAGCGACGCCGTCGCTGGTGCGCAGGGCGAGAGCGATTTTTTCCGCACGCTTATTTTCCGTTGTTAGTTCTTCGGTCGAACTGACGGGGGATTGACCGGCCATGACCCGATCGGCGTAGGCCCGATAATCGGCCACGTTCTGACAACGGCGCATGCCAATGGTGCTAAACGCGCTCGGGCCGATTCCCAGATAGTCGGCGCCGCTCCAATACCCGCGATTGTGTGCCGAAGCGAAACCCGGGCGTGCATAGTTGGAAATTTCGTATTGCTCGTAGCCGGCCGCTTCCAGGGTGGTCATGGCAATTTCGAAAAAGTCAGCTTCCACCTCCGTGTCGGAGCGCAGTTCGCCTCGAGCATGGCGCAGGAAAAAATCCGTGTCCTCTTCGTAGGTGAGGCAGTAGGCCGAGATATGATCGGGCGCGAGGCTCACGGTTTTTTCGAGGGTGTCGCGCCATTGCCCGGCAGTTTGTCCCGGCAAACCGAACATTAAATCAATGCTGACGTTGCGGAATCCGGCCGCACGCAGGAGTTGGAAGGAGACCTCGGCCTGCTGCGCATTGTGTTCTCTTCCCAGGACCTTGAGCAAATCGTCGTCCCACGATTGAACTCCGAGGCTGATGCGCGACACGCCATGGGCGCGCAGAACGTCTGCTTTTCGAGACGAGACGCTGCCCGGATTCGCTTCCGTCGTCCATTCGTGCAGAGCCGATAGATCAAGTCTCTCGCCCATGCCCTGGAGCAGCTTTTGCAGTTGGCCGGTGGAAAGAGCGGTGGGTGTTCCTCCACCGAAAAAGATGGTCTGCGGGACGACCGGGAGAGTCTTGGTGTGGAGAGTTATTTCCGCCAGAATGGCCTCACAAAATTTATCCGTTTGCGAACGATCCAGATGATCCTTATAAAACGCGCAGTAAGGACAGAGGCGGGCGCAGAACGGAATGTGAACGTAAACATGGCGAATGGGTTCTAATCCGGCCACATTGTGATTCCCATCCCTGTTCATAAACTCCGGTGCCGAGGCCAATCGCTTTGATTCGAAACGTAACTCTTGTTTTGCTTTTCGCCATGGGCTCGCTGCACGCGCAGGAACCGGCGCGGCCCGCTTCCACTCCCTCGGTGGTCTATTTCGCGCACAATCCCGACGCCATATCCAATTTTCGTGCCGATGCCGGAGCGGTCCGTATTATGGTTGACCGGCTGGTTATGGCGGTGACAGGCGCCTCCGATGTAGCGGAGGCCTGGGGGAAGCTGGTTGCGCCTAACGACCGCATCGGTATCAAGATTTCGGCGGCGGGCGGCCAGCTTTTCACGACCCATCGGGAGGTGGTGGAAGCCATCGTCGACTGATTGGTCGCGGCCGGTCACTCGCGTCGCAGCATCATTGTGTGGGACCGATCCCTCACCGGCATTCAGGAGGCTGGATACCGCCCCGGGGCGGAGGGGTATCAATTGAAGGACATCCCGCCCAAGGTGGGTTATGCCGAGAAGGCGACCACGACCGCGCCGTTATTGGGAACGTTGGTGTGGGGCGACTTGGATTACCGGAACGAGTTGGGGAGAATCGAGCCACTGAACGATTCGGAGAACACCAGCAATGTCAGCCATTTTTCGCGCATCCTCGCCGACGATGTCACCAAGGTCATAAACGTGCCGGTCATGAGTAACACGGAAATGAACGGAATCGCAGGCTGCCTTTACAACATGACCATTCCGAACATCGATAATTGGAGGCGGTTTGCCCAGGGCAACCGATTCGGGGCCACCAGCATCGCGGAGCTGTACGGAACGCCCATGGTTGGGCAAAAAGTCGTTCTCAATATCGTCGACGGACTGGTCGCGCAGTACGCGGGCGGTCCCCAGTCCCAGCCGCTTTACTCCGAACATCACGCGACCATTTACGCGAGCAAGGATCCGGTGGCCCTTGATTCGGTGATCTTACGGAAGCTCGAAGAATGGCGCACAAAGGCCAGTCTGCCGGGCATCGGGCCGATGGCCATCTACGTGCAGGCCGCGAGCATTAGCGGCCTGGGCAACGCAGCTCCCGACCGGATTATGTTGAAAAGTGTAACGCGCACACCCACTCGTTAGGACAAATGCCTTCGGGAAACAGGCCAGGGGAGAGCGGGTTGAGTGGCGACCTTTTGCGTTCCGTTTCGCGTTCCTTTTATCTTTCCGTTCGTCTCTTGCCTGGGCGTTTGCGCGAGCCGGTCGGATTGGCTTATCTGCTGGCCCGCGCGACCGATACGCTGGCCGATAGCACCGAGGTGCCCACCCCCCTGCGGCGAGAAAAACTGGCCGTCCTGGCGAAAGCGATTCAGCAAGGCGATGCGCTCGGTCAAATTCCGGATCTTCAGGATTCTTTTGCCCCGTTCCAAAAGGATGAAGCGGAACGAAAGCTCATCCTTTCGCTTCCGGAATGTTTGCGGCAACTGGATCAACTCGACGCAGCCGACCAATCAGAAATCCGCATCGTTCTCGGTAAAATCACCCAGGCCCAGGGTCGCGACCTTGAGCGATTTTCGGAGACGACGAAACTTCGGGCTCTCGGCGCCGCCGCGGAGTTGGAAGAATACGCCTACCTCATCGCCGGCTGCGTCGGGGAATTTTGGACGGAGTTGTGCTTTCATCACCTGGAGAATTTCGCGGAGCTTCCGCAGCCGGAAATGCGCGAGCTGGGAAAATCGTACGGAGCGGGCCTCCAGCTGATTAACATTTTGCGTGACGCCTACGCCGATCTGAGATCGGGTCGCTGTTATTTTCCGAAGGACGAACTGTCCGCGGCGGGTCTGGAGCCTTCGGATATTTTGAAACGTCCCGCTGCTTTCAAACCGATCATGGACAAGTGGCTGGGGGAAGCGGAACGCGGCCTGCGTGCCGGAATGCGCTATGTCGAAGCCATCAAGAATCGCCGGGTGCGCATGGCCACGGTGCTGCCGGCCCTGATTGGCGCGCGCACCATCGCGCGCCTGCGCGCAGTGGGAGTGCAGGCGCTTGAGCAAAGAGTGAAGGTTCCGCGACAGGAAGTGCGCGGCATGCTGGCCTCGGTGGCCATCACGCTGGGCTCGCGTCGTGTTCTCTCCGAGATGTTTCGGCGCGGATTGGGGTAGGGCGTCAGTGGCATTGGCTTCCCGCCGATGGGACGTGGGCTGGAGCCCGAGCCACGTCAGAGGAAGTAATTGCGCTGCTTGTCCGTGATGGGGCGCTCGAGATGTTCGAGGACTTGCAGCATGTCTTCCCACACCTTGCGATTTTCCGAGGGCGCTTGATTACGGAGCAAGTAC
>JBBRQE010000031.1:0-27842 GCA_038226905.1 Chthoniobacterales bacterium
AAGGCGGCGGATGGTGACAAGGCCCCTGGCTGGAGAACATTTGCCTCCGCCGGCGCCGCTGGTGGTGGCGCGAAGATTCCAGAAGGCGATCGCTTTGCCAAGATTGGCCTCTTCGTTGGGCAAGGGGGCCCTATAAACGATTATCTCCGGCGAAGTGCCACGGGGATCGAAAAGTTGGTAGCGCTGCTAGGCACAACAAATCCGTCACGTCGCTTGATTAAAGCGCCCCTAACCTGGGGGGGCGTCTAAATGCCTAGTCCAGTCTGGCGCGGCAGCGCATCGCTCGTGGAAGCCTCCGATTCTCCTGAGTTTGAGAATACTCAGGACGGCCCTCGCTACACGCGGCACTTTTCCGGTCCTTATGCCTCGGTCATGTCGAGCCTTCCAGATCGCCGCGCTGCAATGTCCGGAACGCCGTCCGGTTTTCTGGTCGATACCGTGAAAGTCGACAAAGCACCCGGCAGACGTGGAACGATGACGGTGACCCTAACGCCCAATCCCATTGAAGACGCCTTTCAGAGCGGCGAGCCCGTAGGCCTCTTGGAAATAGAATGGATTGAAATTCAGAAGAGGCTGGAGCTGCATCCTCGATATCAAACTGGTGGGGACTCAGAGCTGAGCTCCTCGGACCTTGACGCGATCGAGGAGTGGAAGAATCAAAACACCGCGTCCGATCGGGCAGTAAAGTACGCCAAGCTCACGGATAACGCGCAAGAGTTCGTCGATAAGCTGCAGCGAGGGCAGGATTCGTTCATTGTCTACGCGCCAGTGGCTCGGCAAACGACCAGGACGAAGGATCAGCCAGACTCGACAAACTGCGGCTTTATTTCGGCGCCGCCAGACCCGATTGCAATCGACGGCTACACATATCTTAAGACGGCCGACCGGATCAATCGGCGCGGCGATTTCTTCGAGCACATTCTCGAATGGACCGGCGGCACGGATGTCGATACTGACATCTACTCGGACGATCCTGGCACGTAGGCACCTCGCCGGGGACCCTTCGCGACAGCTTCGCGCCGACTCCGCGATCCCGCCGCCCAATCCTGGCCAAGTATTTCAACAGGGCTTGCGCCTTGCGTCCGGATTTGAGCGCCTCTTGCTGGGTAAGGCACCTCCGAACGCCTGGCCAAGTATTTCGCTAATGACAAATTGCTCTTCCCTGCGAAAACGCATCGTAAGCCCTATTCTTTCAATGGCTTATTCGCACCAGATCGCACCTATTCCTACCTAATCGCCCTGGCCATCTATTTCTCCAGACAACAGGCTCCGCGCTAAAACCAGGGCCGTTTGGACGCGGCAGCGGGGCAATCCCGGCCTCAAACAGTGCTGGCACGCGTGCTGCTAAACCTTCGGCGTGCTCACCTCCACCGATCTCTTCGGCCAGTCAAACTTCCGCACCGCTCCGTCCAATTTTTGGGAATTCCTCGTGAACGACGACCAGTTGGACGGCTGTAACGATCTGGAAAAACTGCTGGCCGGTTGTGAGATTATTGCGGCCCTCGATAGGGTCGACCTTCTGCTCGCCGCTTAGACTTTGCAGCACAACGCGCTCGGAAACGCGTTCCACCGGGGCAAACCACGTTCTGGTTTCATTGGCCAAGCGCCTACCATCTATCTAGAATGCGGATGAGTGTCTGTAGCTCAACCGGATAGAGCAGCTGACTTCGGATCAGCAGGTTGGGGGTTCGAATCCCTCCAGGCACACTTTGTCTCCACCTTATCCCTCTTGTGAACCTTTCCGCCGCGCGCTCCGATCTCGACTCCATGGTCGTGGAAATCGAACTCACGCTCGTCAGCATCATCCAGGGCGTGGCCTTATATTTCCTGATTGAGAGCGCCCGCGCAGTCATGTCGCCGCGGGAAATGCTGTTCTGGCCGTACGTTCTGGCCGGCTTGCTCGTTATCTTTGTTTTCTGGTCGCGCTCCGTCCTGCACATCATCACGGTGATTCGATGGCCGCTGGAATTCGGTCATAATTTTCTTTATATCGCCTGCGCCTTGTTCGAGGCGTTGCTCTTCACTTCTGTACATAATCCCAGGGCCTGGTTTGCTTTTGGAATGATGTTCGGCGCGGTCGGCTGGAGTCTCTTTGTTTACGATCTTCGCCTGATTCGGACCCGCGCCCGGGACAGCACCGGCCCGGCCAGCGACCGCCTCACCACCGTGGTCACGCACGATCAGAAGCTGAACATTGCCCTCCTCGTCCCCGCCGTGGTCTTCTTCAATCTCGGTTGCTATATCTGCATTCGCCTTTGGTCGACAACTTTCCTGGGACGCAGTTTTCACGTCGGGCTGGCCGTGGCGGAGGTAGCCGGATTCAGCGCTTATCTCCTCTACGCGCTCGCCCATTTTAAACGAATCGCTCCCCTCGTGGTCGAAGCCCGCGCGGAATGGCGCAAGGCGGCGGAAGCACCGCCCTGCGTCCCGGGAAAAGCGGAATAACCGGGTTGACGTTGCTTGTGGCCTCGCCGTTTGGTAATTGAAGAACGCCAACCTGCGCCCGCTATGAAAACGCTCGATCGCCCTCTTCCCTCGCAACAGATGACCCGCAGCGAATGGCGGGTGCCTACGATTGATCAGGTGATGATCGAGGAACGCGCGGGGTCCTTCGCCAAGCGCAGCATCAAGGCCTCGGCCAAGCTGGCTGGCCTGAAGCTGGCGCTCTCCATGATGGACCTGACCACCCTCGAAGGAAAAGATACACCGGGGAAGGTGGCTTTTCTTTGCCGCAAGGCCATGCAACCGATCGATCCACGCTATCAAGTTCCATCCTGCGCGGCCGTTTGCGTCTATCCCAACCTGGTGCGGGTGGCGAAGAAATTTTTGGGGGACTCGAGCGTCAAAGTCGCGTCCGTAGCGACCGCCTTTCCCACCGGCCTGATGCCGTTAAAGCTTAAGCTCGAAGAAGTGCGCATCGCTTCGAAAGATGGCGCCGATGAAATCGATATGGTGATCGATCGCGGTGTTTTCCTGTCGGGTCAGCACGCGCGCGTTTTCGATGAGATCGCCGCCACCAAGGAAGCGTGCGGTCCGGCTCATCTCAAGGTCATCCTCGAAACGGGCGAACTGGAGACCTACGACAACGTGCGCATCGCCAGCGAAATTGCCATGCGCGCCGGGGCCGATTTCATTAAGACGTCGACCGGCAAAGTAACGCCGGCCGCCACCATGCCGGTCACCCTCGTCATGCTCGAAGCGATTCGCGATTATTTCTACGAGACCGGTCTGCGCATCGGGATGAAGCCGGCCGGGGGGATTCGCACGGCCAAGGAGGCGCTGGCCTATCTCGTGATGGTCAAGGAGACATTGGGCGACGACTGGCTAACGAACGAGCTGTTCCGCTTTGGCGCGAGCACTCTGGTTAACGACGTTCTCATGCAAATCGCCAAGAGCGTGGACGGGAATTACCAGGGTCCTGACTATTTTTCGCTGCCGTAGGCAAAAAGCCTGACTCCAGCCCCGCGCCCCCGGGCGAGTCCGCGCTCGCCGCGAAACCGCTTCCTTCTGTCGCGCCCAACGGCCTCGCTCCCTTCGAAGTGCGCGTAAACAATGCCCGCTCGGTGAGAGTGACGGACTCGATCCTGCGCGTTTCGTTGGGGACGAAACTGAAAGAAGCTCGGGCCAAACTCGATAAATTAAGCGATCCGGCCCATCCCCCAAGGAGGAGGGTGGCAATGAAGAGGATCGAGATCAACGTGGCGCGCGGGACGAACATAAAATTTTGTTGCAATTGAGCCGCACCGATTTTTCCGCGGTCTTTGCCAAACTCGATCATGATAATCAAATCGTTTTCCTGACAGGAATTCTCCGCGCCGGCAAGGAAATGCCTTTCGACAAAATGAAGAGATTAAAAAAGCGCCTGTCCAGGATTCGAACAAGATTGCCTGGGACGCTCCGCCCGAAAAAGCCGCTCTGCCGAGTTGTTGCCGGCGGCCCGAAATCGACAGGCGAACAAGATTACCCTGTTTGTGGTTAAGCCTGCGAACGGGACCGGGCCCGAATAGAGAAGACGCTGCGGGGCAAGGGGCTCGAATCCAGCCTAACGAGTTCTCTGGGGCGCAGATATTCGCAGTTTCTTCAAAATACTGACAGTAAACCACTTACGTATATTGTGGATTAAGCCTCGACACGGTCGGCCTTTTTGACTAATCGTCCATCCACTTCGGTCACAGAACTCGAATTAGCAGAGTCTCAACTTCCATATCCAATAACTGACAAAATTGTCATGAAAAAACACACGTCGAACGAATCTGCTTTCCTCAACCCGCGCGTTTTGGCTGGCCTACTCCTCGGCGTGGCCGGGATATCTCTGGCTATGCTCAGCCTCGCCTCCACTCCTTCAACTGGAACGCTCACTGACATCTCCGGCCCGCTCACCTACACTGCCGGTCCGTTCAATCAGCCGAACCAATCGCCTGCCGGTGCTGGCCAGCTGGATATCGGCCCGCGTTGCGGCACCTCTGGATTCCCTTGCGATAATTATCTGCTCACGATCACCCTACCCAGCGGTTACAACACCACACACCCGAGCGCTGCGGTCAAAGTAACGGCCGGCTGGGTGGACAAAGGCACCGGCCAATCAGACTACGATCTCTACATTTACAAGGGTAACGTCGCGACCACCGATGGCAACCAGTTGGCAGACTATCAATCAGCCAGCGGCTCCAACCCGGAGATCGCGACCATTTTCCCGCTCGTCGATGACGGCCAGCCGCATCAATACTCGATCAAGCTCGTTCCCTACATGCCGACCGGTGAAACCTTGAATGTGAAAATCGAGTTCTTCCCTGGCGCGGTGGGTTCGGGCGGTGGCGGCGGCGGCGGCGTGCCGTTTGGAGGCGCGGATCCGACCGTGGCAGGGCAGCCGCGCTACATAAATTTCTATGCGCCGAAAGGTTCCTCGGCGGAATCGAGTACGGGCGAATACAACATTGGATTCAATCCTGCGACTGGCCGCATCATGAACATGAATTCCGGCCCGATCTGGCGGATCACGCCTCCCGAGTTGCTCATCCCGGCGAAACCGGAATGCTGCGAAGGCCTGTGGGAAGATAAATCATTCCAAACCACGAACACCGGCCTGGACCCCATTCTTTGGACCGATCAGAAGAGCGGCCGCACCTTTGCCTCGAACACTACGACTGGTGCGAGCGCTCTCTACGGGTATTCGGACAATGACGGCGACCTTTGGAATCCGGTCAGCGTTTCTCCCATCGTGGGCGCAGATCACCAAACCATCGCGACCGGGCCGTATCCGGCTGCATTGGCTGCGGCAAATATTACCCCTCTAAATCAAGGACAGTATACGCTCTACTGCTCACAAGACCTCGTCGGTGCTAATTGCAACCGCAGCGACGACCTCGGCTCGGTCTGGGGACCGGCCATCGTTGCCACCGGCAACGGCACCTCCAACACGCAAGGCTGCGGCGGCCTCCACGGCCATGTCCATGTCGCTCCCGATGGCACCGCTTATCTGCCCGATAAATCGTGCGGCAGCGTTTCGGGCGGTTCCTTTACTCTCGATGCCGGCACGCTCCCTTGGACCGAATTCCAAGTGAAGAAGACGGTGGCCGATGCCAATGGCCCGGCCTTTACCGCAACCCCGCAGGCGGATGGCGCCGATCCCTCGATCGCCATCGATTCGAACAACACTCTGTATTACTGCTACGTCAATAATCAAGCGAACGGGACCGAAGGCCACCTCCACATCGCCACCGGCAAACGCGTCGGCTCCGCCATTAACTGGATTCGCGACACCGATGTCGGTACCACCCACGGCGTAGTCAACGCCGCCCATCCCGAAGCTGTCGGCGGCACCACCGGTCGCGCCGCGTGCGGTTTCTTCGGGACGAACGTCCCGGGCGATTATGAGAACGGCAATTTTGGAGGGACATGGTACGCCTTCATCGCCACGACCTACGACGAAGGCGTCACCTGGACCACCGTCAACGCCACCCCGAATGATCCCGTGCAAAGCATGACCGGCATCTGGCAGCGCGGCGGCGCCGGGGACCAGGGCGATCGCAATCTGTTGGATTTCAACGAAATCACGACCGACGACAAGGGCCATGTTCTTTACGGCTACAGCGACGGCTGCACCAGTGTTGATTGCATCGGCGGCACCGCGAAGAGCAACCTCGGCGCCGCCATGCGCGTGGCGCGGCAGAGCGGCGGTAAACCGCTTTTCCAGCAGTTCGATCCCGTCGAACCAGCAGCCCCGCGAGCCGCTTGCTTGAGCGGAACACGCGACCTTGCCGGTGCGCATCTGACGTGGAAAGCGCCGGATAACGGCGGCGCTGATATTAGTTCCTACCAGATTCTGCGCAGCACCACCGCTGGCAATGAAGTCCAGATCGCGACCTATAGCGTTGGTCCCAACAGCAAACGGGAATATACCGATGCGACCGCCGATCCGAGCGTCGCCCACTACTTCTACAAGATTATCGCGGTGAATCCCGTGAATGCCGCCGGCGGTCCGCTCAGCAACGAGGTCGATCTGCCCATCGTTATCCCAGCGGTGCAAGATCCATGTGTCATTCCTGGTCTCACTGAGTTAACCGATCCGGCTGGCGATTCTATAGGCGGTCCCGGCACCGACCTTCTTTCGTTCAGCCTGGCCCAGCCTTACGCCAGCGATAACGTCGTCCGGCTCGCCTTCACCATTAAAATCGATCCAACGGCCACTGCCGCCCAGGCACCCGGCACTTTCTATTATGTCGTGATAAAATTCGTTAACGGCGCTACTACCACTTACAAAGGTGTGCGGATGGTTTATAGCGGCGCTACTCCGACGTTCGAGTCCTACACCCCGAGCGGTAACTCCAGTGGCAGCGTGGATGGACGATTCGTCACGTCCGGCAGCTCCGTCCCGGCTGAAGCTAGTAGCAGCTATACTTCCTCAACAGGAAACATCCTCATCGTTGTGAAAGCGAGCGACCTCGGCTTAAGCGTGGGCTCGGCCATTAACGGTTTCGTCTCCGGCGTGGCTCAGCCGGCCAACCCGTCAGGCGTCGGCGCCAACGCCGTTGCCCTCTTCGATCAAATGCCCGACAGCCTCGCCTATACAGGCAGCTACGTCGTCACCCCGAACGGGGCTTGCGCCCCGCTGCAAAGCGCGGTTTCCCGCAAGCATCATGGTACCGCTGGTGATTTTGATATCCCGCTGCCGATCACCGGCAGCCCGGGAGAGGAAACGCGCGGCACGGGCACCACGGGCAACAGCTATTCGCTGATCTTCACCTTCGCCTCACCCGTGACGGCTCCGGGCACGGCGACAACCTCGCAGGGTTCGGCCAGCACGGCCGCAGGCCCGAATGCTAACCAAGTAACCGTCGCTCTCACCGGCGTGAACACCGCCCAGCACCTCACCGTCGGTCTCACCAACGTGGTCAGCGGCGGCAGCACGCTCACTGGCCTCAGCGTCCCTATGGACGTGCTCGTGGGGGACGTAAACGGAAGTGGCAACGTCGATTCGGCGGATGTCACTGTGGTCCAGCGACAAAACAACAAAGCCGTTAACGCTTCCAACTTCCGCACCGACGTTAATGCCAGTGGCAACGTTGACTCAGCCGACGTCACCATCACCCAGCGGCAAAACCAGAAACGGCTACCCTAAATGGCTGAGCGAGATTTTTGTCCGATCTCTGGCCATTCAACGACGGTCAAAAAAACAGAATCGGCAAATCTCAGAAAAATTTGGTGACACCCAGTCGCCGAACTGTAAAAAAACGAAAAACCAATCAGAAGCACATAATCCACACAGATGAAAAAACTCCTCCTTACCGTCACCGTCGCGCTTGCGACAGCGGGCGCACCCCTCGCCCAGGGTTCGTTCACACTTACGCCCTCGACCGCGACCCTCGCCGGAACTAGCGGCATTTTTGATATCACCGTTGGTATCAATACGGCGTCAACCGACCTATCCAGTTTTGACCTCTTCTTGGGGAGCAATAGTGCCGGGGCAAGTGCTTTTTCGATAACGGGTAATACACCATTTGTCGCTGCGAGCTCGTCCGGCGCGCCGAGTTATCCCGATGCATTCGCCGCACCGGCGGGTGTCTCCAGCGGGAATTATTATACGTTTCAGAACTACGACCCGAACGATGTGGGGGCGCGTTCCACTGACGACCTGGGATTTAGTTATTCGCTGGACCAGACTATTAGTAGTGGCTCAATCTTGTTAACAACGCTTCACTTTTCGTACAATTTCGCAAGCCTACCGGCTTCGGGAACATCCTACACGTTCTCAACGACTCCTGGTACCACCACAAACTACGGCAGCTATTTTTACAACGGAGCTAACGGAGGTTTTGCACGTGATAACACGGGGACAGGATCGTTCACGGTAAGCACGGTTCCGGAACCCTCGACTTGGTCTCTCGTGGGACTGGGTGGCCTTGCGTTTGTG
The DNA here is from genome assembly GCA_038226905.1 of Chthoniobacterales bacterium. Taxonomy (GTDB): domain Bacteria; phylum Verrucomicrobiota; class Verrucomicrobiia; order Chthoniobacterales; family UBA10450; genus JBBRDU01. Next base: position 8,411 of record JBBRQE010000031.1, read on the forward strand.
GGTGTGACGGTTCTTCGCCGCCGCCGCACTGTGTAAGTTTGCTTCGCAGCTGTTTTTGAAACCGCGCTCGCTCCGAAAGGGGCGAGCGCGTGTTGCTTTTCCGCGCTTGTTAACCCATTGAGCACACAGACCCCGAAAGGTTTGACAGGGAAGACCGCAGGACACCGACTGCTCGCATAACGACCTAGGATTATGAAAGAAAAATCGATTGGCGATGGAGCTCCTCGGCGTATGATCGCGCCATGACTCGTGTCATCCCCTTAATAATCCTGCTTTCGCTTTTCGCGGGCGGCTGCAAGCCCAGCGCGAAGCAGCCCGTTACGGTCGATTCTGCAAAACGCGAGCGTCCGTCCTCTTTGGCGAAAGTAGAAGCTTGCAGCCTGGTGAGCAAGGACGAGGTCGCGACCATTCAGGGCGCGCAAATCACGGATACGAAGACGAGCGAAACGCCACAAGGCGACTTCGCCGCCTCGCAATGTTACTACGCTTCGAGCGCGCCGAATATGTCGGTCACCCTCGGGGTGATTCAGGAAGGACCCACGGCGCCACCAAGGCAAACCGTGAAAGAATTCTGGCACGACACCTTCGACAAGTATAGCGAGGAGAAGAGTGAGGGCGCCCGGGAGAAGCACAAAGCAGCCACGCCCGGCGCCGAAGGCCATAAATCGGAAGAGGACGAAGAGGGGTCGAAGGTTCACCCGCTGAAGATCGAGGGCGTTGGTGAAGCGGCCTTTTGGACGACGAGCGCGGTCGGCGGAATTCTCTATGTGCTCGAAAGAGATCGGATGCTGCGGGTGAGTTTCGGCGGTCCAGACAAGCTGGAAATGAAGTTGGAGAAATCCAAGAAAATGGCGAAAAAGGCGATCGCGGCTTTGCCGAAGTAATCTGCCTCACCCGGAAGGCAAAGATGCCCCGTGGCAATCGTGAATGGTTGTCCTACAAAGACGCGCGGCTTCGCATTACAAAATTGTAATGCGGAATCTGGAGGTCATCTACGGTCGAACACTCTGTTGATCACGACTTATTACTTGGCGAGGCTTGCTTCGCTGCTGCTGTCGTTCCCAAACCAACCAGCCAGTCAGTTTGTAAATCTGCCCGGAACAACACTTAGCTCAGCCCCGCTTATCTCATGATCAAAAAATCCGCTCCCGAATCTGGTTTCTTCAATCCGCGCATTTTCGCCGCATTCCTCCTTGGCGTCGTGGGCCTGTGGCTGGCGATGTTCAGCTTTGCCGCGTCACCGACAGGCGGCCAGCTCGATCCCGGCAGTTCAACCGTGCTGACCTGGGATGGTACCGCGACCGGAGTTCCACCTGCTGCGAACGGCGAAGGGGATTGCACCGGGCATGAAGGCACGACTTGCGATAGCTATACTCTCACTCTCACTGGGCAGCCGAGCGATTGGGTCGGCAAGCAAGTCAACGTCCAGATCATCTGGAATCTTAACACGACTGATTACGATCTCTATATCCACAAGGGCGGCCTAGGCGGCCCGGTGGTGGCTTCTTCCGCTTCCGGCGGCACAACGAGCGAGGCGACCTCGTTGAACCCGGCCAGTCTGAACGTGGGCACCGGCGTTTTCACCGTTCACGTCGTTTACTTCCTTTCCGACCCGACCGATCAATATCGTGGCCGTGCGGCCGTCGTTTCCGCTGCGATGCCGCCCATTCCCGCACCATCGCCAACCACGGCAGTGTTCCCGCCGCGCTTCGAAAATTATAATCCGCCCGCAGCAGGTCCGGCTACGCTCGGCCTGCACTCGGGTGAACCTTCCATCGGTATGGGAGCCCCAATTAACGGGCATCCGGAAGGCCGTGCGATGTATCAATCCGACGTGCAAACGCTGCGCGTTACATTTAGCGGCTGCAGCTTCCCCAAAGCGCTTTGGGAAAACAAACCGCCCCAAACTTCACAGCAAGATTTCGATCCGATCCTTTGGAGTGATCCGGCTACCGGCCGCACCATTGTTCATTTGCTTACTTTCGCCGGAAACGTAATCGCCGGTGAGTCTTCCTTCACGGATACGGCATCGCCCGGGAACGATGGGGATGTCTGGACGGTGAGCAAAGGCTCCGGGATCGGCTCCGGTGTCGATCACCAGACGGTTGGCGGTGGGCCCTACACGAACCCTCTGCCCACGCCGGCCCCTTCGCCCATCCCGCCGATTACTCCGGGAGTAGCTTATCCAAACGCGATCTATTATTGCTCACAGGCGCTGGTCGACGCGAGTTGCGCGCGCAGCGATGACGGCGGTATTAATTATGGACCTTCGACCGTGACTTATACAAGTGAGTGCGGTGGGTTGCACGGTCACGTAAAGGTTGCGCCGGATGGCACGGTCTATCTGCCTAACAAAGGCTGCACCGGCCAGCAGGCGGCACTTGTTTCGGAGAACGATGGCATCACCTGGAGCATTCGCCCGGTGCCGGGCAGTACTTCCGGCGGCAGCGATCCTTCCGTGGCGACTGATGCCGCTAGCAAGGTGTACATGGCCTACGGCGATGCCGATACCAAACTGGCAGTCACGACCTCGACCAATCACGGCCAGAACTGGAGCCAGCCCTACGATGTGGGCGCTTCTTTCGGTCTCAACAACGTCGCCTATCCGACGTTCGTTGCAGGCGATGCCGGCCGTGCCGCGGTGGCGTTCCTCGGCACGCCCACCACAGGCGGTCTTCAGGATAATGGCTTCCGCGGTGTCTGGCATCTTTACGTCGCCAGCACTTATGATGGCGGCGCGAGTTGGACGACGGTGGACGCGACTTCCAGCGACGCGCTTCAACGCGGTTGCATCTGGCAGGGCGGCGGCGCCAACATCTGCCGAAACCTCCTCGATTTCATCGACGCGACGATCGATCATCAAGGCCGCATTCTCGTCGGTTACGCCGACGGTTGCGCGGGCGCAGAATGCGCTCAGGCTCCCCAGACCGCGGTCGGTAACTCGTACACCGCCCTCGCGGCCATCGCACGGCAGTCCGGCGGCAAACGCATGTTTGCCACTTATGATAACGCACCGGACGCGGGCGCGGCTGCGCCGGGAACTCCGACCGTGACGGCCTTGCGCAACGGCGGGCTGGTAAAACTGGCGTGGTCCGAAGCCGATAAAGGCGGCTCTGCCATCACCGGCTACAACATCTATCGCGGGATCAGCAGCAATGGTGAAGCGCTCCTTACTTCCGTTTCTGGGAGTTCCGTGCGCTTTAACGATGCCACCGCAAACGATCCGACCAAGACTTACTATTACAAGGTCGAGGCCGTGAACGCCCAAGGCGTTTCCTGCAAGGAGAACGAAGTCTCGGCTCGTTTCGTCGGCGACTCTCATAGCGCAGGCGGATTCGTCGTCGCGGACGATCCCTCCGGTGTAGCCGAAGGCGCCCCGCAGGCTGCCAACCCCGATCTGGATATCCAGACGCTCTCCATCTCCGAGCCCGGCAGCGGACCGAACGCCGGAAAAATCGTGTTCAACCTGAAGGTCGCTGATCTCACTCTCATCCCTGATCAGCGGATGTGGCGCATCGTTTGGGCGGATCCACGTTCGCCCGGCCAGCAATACTATGTTGGCATGACCAAGAACGGTTCAATCTCCTTCGAGTATGGCACCGTTGCGACCGCCACCGTGGGGCTGGTTCTCGGGGTGCCTTCAACCACGCCCCTCGGAGCTCCCGATAGCGGCAGCTTTACAACTACAGGCCTGATCACGATTGCCGTGTCGAAAGATAAGATCGGCAATGTTCAGGTCGGCGACATCATGGGAGCCTTCGCGGTTCGTACGTATAACGCGGTGACTTCCCAAATCCGGAGCACGAACGCGATCGATACCACGACAAATGCGACCGCGAACGATCTGAGCGCCAATTCTTCCACCTACGCTGTGGTCGGCCCGGCACCGCAGTTGGCCGGCGCCGTCTCACGTAAGCTCCATGCCGGCGTCCCGTATGACGTCAACCTGCCAAGCAGCGGTAACCCGGTTGGGATTGAGTGCCGCACCGGCCCAACCGCAGGAAGCCACCAGGTCATCTTCACCTTCGGCGTGAACATCATCGGCACCCCAAGTGCCACTGTTACGCCGGGCACAGGCGGCAGCGCTTCCGTTTCAGGGCCGCCCGTCGTTTCGGGCAATCAAGTTACCGTCAACCTCACCGGCGTCAGCAACGCTCAAACCATCACCGTTAATCTTTTCGGCGTAAATGACGGCTTCGGCTTCGGCGACGTCTCTGGGCCGATGGGCGTGTTGTTAGGTGATGTAAATGCCAGCGGGAACGTAGATTCCGCGGACGTTACTCTGGTGCAGAGACAGAATAACCAAGCCGTGACACAGTCAAATTTTCGCATGGATGTCAACACCAGCAATAATATCGACTCAGCTGACGTCACACTCACTCAAAGACAAAATCAGAAAAGATTGCCATAATTGACGATCAACGAGCGCAGGTAGGGTCTTCCCTTCCCTTTGGTCGGGACAGAACCGTAACGGGCGTTTTTTGGCTGCGACATGACGTCGACAATAGGAGAGCTCCGTATTATGTAGGCGGGATGAAGCGCTTTGTGCCATTCATCATTGTTGGGGCGGTTGCGCTGCTGACTGCTTCAGGGGCCGGCCTCCTCTACCGGGCCAAACGCCAGGTGCCTCAGGTAATTGCGCCAGGCCGCGAGCAGCCGAACGGCGTTTCCGGTCATTCTCTCGGCCCGGTCGACGCCAGGGTGACGCTGGAAGAGTACGGCGATTACCAGTGTCCGCCCTGCGGCGCCATGGCCGAACCCCTCAGGCAAATGGTGAGGGATTTCCCCGCGCTGCGCCTGATCTTTCGGAATTATCCATTGGCCATGCACCAGCGCGCCGATGTTGCCGCCCGCGCCGCCGAGGCTGCCGGCCTGCAGAACCGTTTCTGGGAGATGCATGATCTATTGTTCAAAGAGCAAGGCGAGTGGACCAAGGCACCCGACGTGCAAAAACTTTTTAGCGCCTACGCGGCCATGCTCCGCTTAGACGTCGATCGATTCGAAAAAGACATGGTCAGCGGTACGGTCACGAACCGAATCAGGGCGGACCAAAGCCGGGCGGCCAAAGTGGGGGCGACGAACACGCCCTCTTTCTTTTTGAACGATCGGGCGATCCCGGCCTCCGCCTTGGGCGAAAAAAACTTGCGAGCCGCCGTTGAGGTGGCCGTGAAGGGGAAGCCCCCTAACTAATATCGTTCGACCATGGAATCTTCCCCCGACACGTCAACGCCCGCCGCTGCATCGCGGCTGAATGTTATCCTGCATGTCCTCACCGCGGTCATCGCTCTGGGCGGCTTGGCCGAGGCCACTTATCTGAGTGTGCTCTTTTTCACCGGCGAGACAGCGGTGTGCGGCGGTTCCTCCGGATGCTTCCAGGTGCTCGGTAGCGTCTACGCCCACATCGGCGGCATGCCGGTGGCAGCCTTCGGGGCTCTCGCCTATTTCGGCGTGTTCACCTTCGCAACTTTCGCCGCCTCCGGCTACCCCAAGGCGCGCCGATTACTTGTCCTGACAGTGGGAGCGATGTTTCTCTTCACGCTCTGGCTCCTCGGCGTGCAAGCGTTCCTGCTCCACTCTTTTTGTCGCTACTGTCTGATTTCCGCCGCCCTGGTGTTTTTGTTAACCGGACTCACCGTGGCCGCGCCGCCGTCGGCGGCATCCAGGTAGTTAGGGGACCGCCTGGGCCGCCTTGACGGCATCGATCAGACCAAACCCGTCCAGGATCGTGTAGCCAGTGCCGAAGGCGTTCTCGAATGTTCCGGAAAGCGAACCCTTGCTCGTGTTCGCAAAAATCTGGCCTCCCGCCATCAGGTCGGCGCTGTTCCCGCCGCCGCCGCCCGTAAAATCGCGATCGATTCCAAACGAGACGGACGTTCCCGCGGTAAAAGTTTTTTTGGCGAAAAAGAGTGTGATAGATCCGATGTCCGATGTGTCCGGCGGCACGTTTGTGATAATATCGCTGGCGCTGATTCCCTGGAGTTTGCCGAGTTTAAATGGGGATCCGAATTCAGTGGAACTATCGAAGGACAAACCCGCCGCCCTCAGATCGATCGTCACCCGGGCCAGTGTTTCATTCGTCCTGGAAGGCGTGAAAGTGATGGTGAAAAAATTGGCGTCACGCGAGGAAGCGTCACTGCCATTGCCGAAACCTGTCACGTGCACGGAAGCCCCGCTCGACTTGTGCCTACCCCGTCCGGAAGCGGACGCAGTGGCCTCGCTGAAAAATGGATCAACATCGTGCGGATTCAGGACACTGTTCTGCAGGTCCGTCCGGATTTGGGCTTCCGTTAAGGATAAGCTATGCGCCGCGGCCTTATTCAAAAGCAAAGCGGCCACGCCCGCCGCATGCGGAGCGGCTGCACTGGTTCCGAAAAAGTTGGGAAGACCATCCCCTTCGTAATCGAAGCCGAAGAAGGTGGTATTACCGCCGTCCGGCGCCGCGATATCGGGCTTCTGCCGGATTTCCGATTGGCTCAGACGGGCGCCGTTTGCATCGAAGTCGATGGTGGCAGGTCCCTGCGAGCTGTAATCCTCGATCGAAGGAGTGAAGGGAGGAGCGACCGGCGCGGAGGGATTATCGTCATAAACGTAGGCCGCCGTGCCCATGGCATGGGCGGAGCAATTGTGACCAAACGAGCTCGACGCCAGCGGTTGGTAATATTCCGTGGCCCCCACTCCGCCGCCCGCGTCGTCGATGGCCAGGTAGCGAATTTTTCGAGCCACCGGAGTGGAGGGGGAGTTTCCGGCGCGTGTGATCACCACCTGATAAATCGCTTCGCTATCGCTACTATTGGTAACGGAAATATCTTCGATCGGTTCCTGGTTGGCGAAGTTATCGGAGGTTCCCGAGAAACTGCTCAGGAAATTGCCGCTCTCGTCGAAGATCAGAACGTTGTAGTCGGTCGTCACACCGTTCAGCACATCAAACGGGTCGTTCCATTGAAAATCAAACTCGACGGTCGTTTGCGCGGCGATGGGAAACGATTGCGAAACGTCCGGCGCCCCGCCGTTCGTGTTGAAATTGTGAAATCCACCGGAGGTCAGGGCCGGCAGCACCCCGGTCAGATCGAGATTTTGGTTAGGCAACCCGGCCCGCACCGTCGCATCGGAGACGGGATTAAAAGTCGACACATATCCTCCTCCCTGCTGATTCCCGGCCGAGGAAAAATAGGCAATCTTTTTTCCCGGCAGGCTTCCGCTCGTCGCCACATCGTTGACCGCCTGCGCGATGATGCCATCGGAAAACATTGGCTCCTGCGTGTAAAAAACGTCGTCGACGATGACGTCGCAATTAGCCGTCGTCCGGAGGCTCCGGATATTATTGGCAAAATCTGTGTCGCTCACGAAGGCGGTGGCAAAGGCCAGCCTGGCCTTCGGTGCGATATCGTGAACGATCTGAAGCATGGCGCGCCCTTCGTCGAAAGTGTCGGGCGTGGGCGAGTCTTCCAGGACCACCACGGGATCGGTGTTTCCATTGGGATTTCCCGTCCCGGGCAAATCGTCGGACAACACATCCTGCGCGGCGTGATCGGTTAACGGGTCACCATTCAGGTCGGTCGCGGCCGTGTCGTAACTGTCGGAAAGGCAACCCACCGTGATGCCGCTCCCATCGAAACCCTGAGCATTGACCATCGCGGTGCGCAATTGCAGAGCGCCGCCAGAAATCGCAGCCCCGGCGTTACGAATGGGACGCCGGCCCAGCGAAATCGAAAGCACACCCGGCGCGCCCGCCATCTCCGCTATTTTGTTGACCGGGACAAAAGCTGAAATCACTCCGTGACGATAAAGGCTGGACTCGGCGGTGATATTCGCACCCGCGGTAACGAGTCGCTCCCGCACCTCGGTCAGCGTCGTCTTTCCGCTTAGATGAATACTCAGCAGCACCCGATTCTCCCGATCGCGCAGCGCTTTCCCTGAAATTCCGCGTGGCGCCGTTGCGCTCTTCGCCTGCGCGGCAAGGGCCGGAGTGACAGAACTTTCCCCCAACAACTGGCGCACGCCGTTATCAACATTGGCCGGTGCGCTTGCCGCAGTATGGAGCAGAGAGAGCGAAACGATCGCGCAAAGACAAATTGCACCTGTCCGGAGAGTGCGGCGCACCGAGTCGCCTTGGTTTGAGAAATGTTGGTTCATAGGGGAAGCCGTCGAAGCGGCGCCTAGAATATCTGTCCTTTACGGAAAAGCCACAACCGTTTTCCATCGCAAAATCCTAGGAACCGACGCTTCCCAATCTCTTTTTTGCGTGCGGCCGGGCCGGAGTGCAGTTAATGATGAACTCCCCCGCCATGCCCCCTAAGAAATCACGACGAGTCGCCGCTGCTATTGTTGTTCGGGAAGACCGCACTCTCAATCATCGCGTCGCCCTCCCGCGCAAAGAGCGCCATCTCGATTTCGGCGAAAAGTGGGCCTACGCGCCCGCGCCGGAAGCGCACAACTACATCAAACTCCAAGCGCGCTATCCTCTTTTTATCAATGGGAAGTTCGTCGCCCCCTCGTCCGGTAAATATTTTGCCTCCATTAATCCGGCCACCGAAGAAAATCTCGCGGAGATCGCCACGGCCAACGCGCGCGATGTGGACAAGGCGGTGAAAGCGGCGCGCCGCGCCTATGACCAGGTTTGGGGCAAGTTGCCCGGCCGCGAGCGGGGCAAATATCTCTACCGCATTGCGCGCCTGATCCAGGAAAAATCGCGCGAGCTCGCCATCCTCGAGTCGATGGACGGCGGCAAAACAATCCGGGAATCGCGCGACGTCGATCTACCCCTGGTGGCGGCACATTTCTTCTATTACGCGGGCTGGGCGGACAAGTTGGAGTATGCCTTCCCCGGGCGGACCGCGCGGCCTCTCGGCGTGGCCGGCCAGATCATCCCATGGAATTTCCCGCTCCTGATGGCCGCTTGGAAGCTGGCTCCAGCCCTCGCGGCCGGAAACACCTGCGTCCTGAAGCCGGCCGAAACCACCAGCATTACCGCGATGCACCTGGCCGAGATTTTTCAGGAAGCGGAATTACCGGACGGCGTGGTCAACATTGTAACAGGCGCGGGCCCGACCGGTAAGGCGCTGGTCGATCATCCCGATATTAACAAGATTGCCTTCACCGGATCCACTTCCGTGGGCAAACTTCTCACGCAGGCGGTGGCCGGGACCAAGAAAAGATTGACCCTCGAACTCGGGGGTAAGGCGGCCAACATCATCTTCGAAGACGCGGCCATCGACCAAGCTGTCGAAGGCATCATTTCCGGAATTTATTTCAACCAGGGCCACGTTTGCTGCGCCGGGTCGCGCTTGTTTGTTCAGGAGGGAATATTTCCCGCGGTCATTCGCAAGCTGCGCGACCGCATCTCCACTTTGCGGGTGGGGAACCCGCTCGATAAGAATACCGACATCGGCGCGATCAATTCGCGCATGCAACTCGATAAAATCTGCGAGTTAGTGGACAGCGGTTTGCAGCAGGGGGCCGAGCTTGTGCAACCGCGTTTAAAGTTGCCCGCCAAAGGTTATTGGTATCCGCCCAGCTTTTTCACGGGCGTGACCGCCTCGCATCGCATCGCCCAGGAGGAGATTTTCGGACCCGTCCTCAGTGTCATGACTTTTCGCACCCCGGAAGAAGCGATTGAACGCGCCAACAATACCCCTTACGGCCTGAGCGCCGGGGTCTGGACGGATAAGGGAAGCAAGATCTTCAAGGTGGTGAGTAAACTGCGAGCCGGCGTGGTCTGGGCCAATACCTACAATAAATTCGACCCCACCAGCCCGTTCGGTGGCTACAAGGAAAGCGGCTTCGGCAGGGAAGGCGGTCGGCATGGGTTGCTCCCTTACCTGACGCTGAATTGATTCCTGCTGGTCACAAAGCAGAGGGGGCTTTGTCGCCTGGTCCGCCTACAACTCGTTAGTCTGATCGCTCACCCCCGGCTCGACCATGCGTGATTTTGCCGCAAAGAAGATCAGGACAAAAGCGATTCCCAAAAGCGGACGCAGCATCGCGTCGAGCAAACTCAGCGCGAAACTCAACCGATCTATTCCATGGGTTTTAGGCAGGGCGGACAGCGCCTTGTAAAGCTCCTGGGGATCCGACGTGGTCGCGGCCACATGGAAGTATATGCGAAAAGCCGGCAGGAGCGTCGGTAAAGAGAGAGCAAGCACAAATAAACACCATAATCCCGCGACAACCACGCCCTGCCAAAGCGGCCGCTTAAACCAGGGCAAGTCCTGACCGCTCCGCGCGAGCGCTCTGCTTTCCCTTAGGGCACCTGACACATCGCATTCGTCCAGCACTGCGCTTTGTTGCCAAAAGAGAAAATTAACGAAGAGACGACCCACCACCCAGACTTGGGCGACCCCCACCGCGAGGATGAGAAAGAGGGAGAAAACCGACGGGCCGGCCATGCCAATCAGGACGATCACCCCCATGGGCAAGATCGTCCAAAAAGCGAACGCCAGGTAAACCAGAAGGCAAAGCAAGGTTACCCGTGGCCAAAATTTGACTGCGCGGTTGAGTAAATCGAAAAACGGGAGCCGACGGCCAACCGCCAGCTCCGCCGTCAGAATCTGAATCCCGGCGACGTAAAGAGGCCAGGCGGCCAGGGTCAGAAGCAACATGCAGAAAGTAAAGCCGGCGGCGAGAAGCGTGCGCAAATTAAGGTCGGGTGCGCGCGAATCATCGAGGAACGCGCCCGTGATTTGGGCCAGGATCGAGGGAACTACCACCAGCAGGGTCAGGCCAAGAAAAGGGAAAAATCCCTTTATATAGAGAGCAACGGTGTCGAAACAGATTCGGAGGAGGCCGGGGGGAGGTGGCCCATCAATCTGCGTATGGACGGGTGTCGAGGCGAACAACCCGGGGATCTCAGCTGCTCGCACCCAATCCTCCGCTCCGGCTGGACGCGCCTCGTTGATGCCAAGAACCCGCCCATCCTCTTTCCAGTCGCGCAAAGTTTCCAGGTCGGCCGGGCCGTACTCCCTGCCCTCCACCCGTATCATCCATTCCTGCTCCAGTTCGTTCATGGCGTCGCTGCGCAAGATCACTTTTAAATCAGGAGAATCCAGTTAATCCTGTGCGGGATGAAATTGTTGCTCGTCGACGGTCACTATTATGTCTACCGCTCGTTCTTCGCCATTCAGAACCTGTCCAACTCCCGAGGCGAACCGACCAACGCGATTTTCGGTTTCACGAAAACGCTCCGGCTCATGCTGAAGCATCTGCAACCCGACCTGGGAGCCGTGGTTTGGGACCAGGGCCTGCCGCAACGGCGAGTGGAGCTTCAGCCGGGTTACAAGGAGACCCGCAAGGAAATGCCCGCCCCCATGGTGCCGCAGCTTGATTACATTCAAAAGCTCACCCCCCTGCTCGGGTTCACCAACATGTCCCTTCCAAATACCGAAGCCGACGATTTGATGGGCTGCTACGCCGTAAACGCGGCCGCGCGCGGCTTCGAGGTGGTGCTCGCGACTAACGACAAGGACCTCTATCAGCTGGTGGGCCCGCGCGTCACCGTCTACACGACGGCCAAGGCGGACCTGGTCAATCCGAAGGATGCCTTCGCCTTGCTGGGCGAATCGGAAGTGATCGCAAAATGGAATGTTCCGCCGAATCAGATTGGCGATATCCTGGCCATTGCCGGTGACGCAGTGGATAATATTCCCGGAGTAGGAATCGGTCGAAAGGCGGCGGCCAAGCTCCTCCACGAGCACGGCGGCCTGGATGAATTGCTCGCCCATATCGACAAGGTGAAAAGCGAAAGCACGCGCGCGAAATTACAAACGGGCCGGGAGCAGATTGTCCAAAATCGGAAGATGGTCGCGCTGGACTGCCATCTCGAATTGCCGGCACCGATCGACCAGCTGACGATTCGCCCCGATTATCCTGGCCTCATCTCTGCCTTGGAAAAGTGTGAGTTTAAATCACTCCTTCAGGAGGTGCGGAACGAGGCGGCCAAGGTGCAGCCGGAAGGAGCCCCCGCCCAAATCGAGCTGGCCTTGTAGCAGTCGGTCTGGCCGGCTCACTCCGCGTGGTCTCCCGAGCGCGAAAAAACACAAAATTCCTCGAGATAGTCTGAACGCCCAATGCTTGTGGGGGTCTAATTAGACAGGTTAAGGCGATTCGGGTAGTGGCACGTTTTCGTATTTGTTGTTTCTCCTTGCGTGCGCTGCCCGAATCTTTTTTTTGGCAGGACGCCTCAACTGCGGGATTGCCAGTCTTCTTTCGCTGGTGTTCTGATAGGCGGGACTCATGGATAACGTCGATAATGCCTTCGGGATTCGCGGCTTCCTCATCGATGCTCCTGAATTCGGCACCCTCCGAGGCTGCCAACGCGGCGGCCTTATCATTGAAAATGGGAAAATCGCCGAGGTCGGAGAATATGACGACCTGCGCCGGAGGCAAAGACCGAAGCCCCTGCGCTGGATCGATCGAAGCGCGGTCGCCATCTTTCCCGGGCTGATCGATTGCCATACCCATCTGCCCCAGTATTCCGCGGTGGCCCGTGGTGAAAGCGAACTCCTGCCGTGGCTGCGCCAGCACATCTTTCCGGTCGAACGGGAATTCACCGGACCACGCGCCCGGACCGAGGCGCCCCGCTTCTTTGCCGAGCTGGCTCGCCATGGCACTACCACGGCCATGGTCTTTGCCGCCATCTACGAAGACAGCTGTGAAGTAGGTTTTGAGGCCGCCCGCGACAGCGGGCTTCGCGTCATCCTCGGCAAGATGATGATGGATATTGCTTCCTACGGAACGCTGCAGCCCAAGAAAATCCTTTCCGTTTCGTTGATGGAAAGCGAACGACTCTGCCGAAAATGGCACCGCGCCGAGGACGGTCGCCTCGAATATGCTTTTAGTCCCCGCTTCGCCGTCGCCTGTTCCGAGAAGCTCATGCGCAGCGCGGCCGACTTGGCCACGCGCTTTGATGCCTACCTGCAAACGCACCTCGCGGAAAACCGCGAGGAGATCGAAAAAGTGCACCATCTTTTCATGGGCGCGCGCGACTACACCCATGTCTATGAGCAGTGCGGGCTGCTTACCCCCAAGACCATGCTGGGACATTGCATTCATCTTAATCCACGCGAAGTGGCAGCCATCGCCGCCACCCAGGCAAACGTGGCGCATTGTCCCACCTCCAATTTATTTCTGGGTAGCGGCCTCATGAAACTCGACCAGTTAATGAAAGCCGGAATTCCCGTGGGTCTTGGCTCAGACGTCGCGGCCGGGCCGGAATTGAACATGTGGCAGGTCATGCGCGCCGCCATCGACGTGCAAAAGGCGCGCGGTGCCTACGAACCCAATCTACGGTCGTTGCGCCCGAGCGAAGCCTTCTACCTCGGGACGCACGGCGGAGCCCGCGCCCTGGGCAAAGCGAAAATTATCGGAACGCTCGATGCGGGTAAGGAAGCGGACCTGACCATTATGGATCTTTCAGCCCTCATCCCCTACGGCAGCGCTAACCCGGCGCTCGATCAGCTCTCTCCCGAAGACGTCATTGCCCTCTGCATCTATCGAGGCGGACCACACGCGACTCTCGCCACCTACGTGCGCGGCCGCTGCGTCTATCAGGCGCCGCCCCCCGCCTCCACCCAATGATTACGGGCGGTCACGATCCGATCGCCGTCGCTCTGGCCGAAGATGTCGGGGAAGGCGATATCACCACCAATTTCTTCGTCCCGGCCACGCTTAGAGCCGTGGGAAGAATCGTGGCGCGTGAAAAAGCGATCGTCGCCGGCACCGCGACCGCCGCGGAAGTTTTTCGAAGGGTAAACCCGGCGGCCGAGGTTGAGATTCTGCGCGAGGACGGCGCCGAGATTGCCGCTGGTGACGCCATCATGGAAGTGCGCGCGCCCGCCCGCGCCATCCTTACGGCCGAACGCGTGGCCCTGAATTTTTTGCAACGCTTATGCGGAATCGCCACCCTCACGCGGCAATTTGTGGAAGCGGCTCAGAATCCTCGCGTGCAAATTATCGACACACGCAAAACCACCCCGGGGCTCCGGCAACTGGAGAAGGCTGCCGTCATCGCAGGGGGCGGCGGCAATCACCGCTTCGGCCTCTACGACATGGTGTTGGTGAAAGACAATCATCTGGCCACCAGTTCGGGGCTGGCCGGTTTCGCCGAGTGCATTCGTCAAATCCGACAGGACCGCCCCGGCGTCCGGATCGAATTGGAAGCGGATCACCTCGAGCAGGTTCGTTCCTTCGTGGATATTGATGGGGTCGACATCATTCTGCTCGATAACATGACGCCGGCTCAGCTTCGCGAAGCGGTCGCGCTGGGAAAAGGCAAAATAAAATTCGAAGCAAGCGGCGGGATCAATTTGAAAAATGTCCGGCGCGTGGCCGCCACCGGCGTCGACTATATTTCGGTCGGCGCCTTAACCCATTCCGCCCGGGCCATCGATTTGTCGCTCGAGATGACGCATGGGCGTGTCTGATCCTGCGCGCGCGCTGGACGCGACGGAGCTGGAGCGCGCCCTGAAGGGATGCCGGATCGGCCAGCGCGTTTTGGTATTGGCCACTACCACCTCCACCAACGATGCCCTTTGGCAATTGGCCCGCGAGGGCGCCGAGGAGGGCCTGGTCGTCCTGGCCGAAACCCAAACAGCCGGGCGCGGCCAGCGCGGCCATCGCTGGGAATCGTCCCCCGGGCAGGGACTCTGGTTCTCCATTCTCCTGCGTCCGCGTCTGGAACCGGCCCAATCGGGTTGCCTGACCCACTGGGCCGCCCAAAGTGTAGCCAGCGCGATTTTGAGGGAGTTGTCCGTAGCGGCCACGGTCAAGCCGCCTAACGACATTTACATTACTGATCGCAAAGTAGCCGGCGTGTTGGTTGAGATGCGAGCTCAACCGGGGAGTCCACATCTCGCCATTGTCGGTATCGGCGTCAATGTCTGCCAAACCTCTTCAGATTTTTCCCCTGCCCTGCGCGCGACCGCCATCTCTCTGACGACCGCCTGCGGGCGACCCGTCCCGCGGCAGGAGTTCGCAGTCGCCCTCTTGCGCGAACTCGCTGGAAGCTACGACGCCGTCTTCACGCCGTAGCTTTGCAGCGCTCGCAGCTTCTGCAGGGCTCGCCCGCTCTCCAGTTGCTCCCGCGCCAGCGCGATTCCGCCATTCAAGTCGGGGACCAAACCGGCCACCACAAATCCAGCTGCGGCATTGGCGATAGTCATGTCGCGTTTGGCGCCTTTAACTTCTCCCGCCAGTATCCCCTGGAGAGTGGCGGCGTTTTCTTCCACGCTCCCGCCTCGTAACTCCCCGAGCGGGCAACGGGCCAGACCCAGCCATTGTGTATCAAGGACTGCGGAAGTCACTTTTCCCTCGTCCAACTCGGCAATGGTCGTGGGTCCGCAAATGGAAACATCGTCCATCCCGTTTGTCTCTTCGGCCAGGCCATGCACGATCCATGCTTTTTTCCGCCCCAACTTTCGCAATACTTCGGCGAAAACAGTGGTCAAGTGCGGCGCAAAAACTCCGATCAATTGCCGGGGCGGCCGCGCCGGATTCAAAAGCGGCCCGAGCAGGTTGAAAATGGTCCGTGTGTTTTGCCGGGCCAGGCCCTCGCGCATTTTAGCAAGCGCGCGAAAGGCCGGATGATATTGCCGCGCAAAAAGAAAACCCACCCCATGGCGCTTGAGGCATTCCTGCAAATCGGCCGGAGCCATTTGCAGCGGGATCCCCAGTTTCTCGATCACGTCCGCGCTGCCACTGCGCGAGGTCACGCTCCGATTGCCGTGCTTCACCACGGTAGCGCCACCCGCCGCCAGCACGAACATGATGGTGGTGGAAATGTTGAAGAAATCGAGACCGTCGCCGCCCGTTCCGCACACATCCAAAAGGGGACCGTCGAACTCGGCTGGATTGAGCATGGGATCGATGGCGCGCTCCATCAGCAACGCCACGAACCCCGCGATCTCTTCCGCGCTTTCGCCTTTCTCATGCAGGGAAGTCAGGAATTCCGCTTTGGCCTGATCCTCGACCTGGTCGGAAAGCAGGAGCGTCATGGCGAGGGCCATGTCCCCACTATTGAGGTCAAGGCCTGCGTCCATTTTGTCGACCAGGGCTTTCATGGGCGCGCCGTCCCGCTTCGGCTCATCAGTATCCGTCTCATGAATTCATGCTGCGTTTCCACTCGCGGTAAATCTGCGGCGCAATCTCAGAGGGCTTGATTTCGCTGCGCCCGCCCCAGAAAACATTGGTGTACGAAACGGGAATTCCCGCTCCTTCCAAATGCCGATCGATGGCGGCCTTATGCTCGAGCAATAACGCCTTATCGGTGCCATGCGCCACCGCCATGATATTGACGTTCCTGAACTCGGGGCCGGCTTCGCGCCAGTAGCAGTGCGTCAAAATGAGATGACGCCCGACCTCGCCGCCCGCTTCAATTTCTCGGCCGGCCGGGACGGCCCAGTGGAACAAGGCGTTGAATCGAGTGACCCTTACTCCGCCGGCAGATGGCTTCACGTGCTCGAGAAAAGTCGAGAATCGACCGATGACTTTTCGCGAATTTAACGCTTCCGCCACCTCGTAAAAGTCCTCCAGATCGAGTCCGGCTTCGCTCGCGCGAGCGGCCCACGGTGTTTCCTTAATCTCGCCCGGCTCGAACTCGCGCTTCAACGCCACCAGGACATCCCAGTCGCGTTTGGTTAGTGCAACCACATGCACAGGCGCCATTTTTGCCGGCTCGTCCGCTTTGCTTCCGGGATCGATCGTCTTTCGCCGTACATGCCCGACCCCCAGGGTAAAGATTCCTTTAGCCGGCATCAGCCGAAAATGATCCGCTCCCACCGTTCTCTCGAGCAGCTCGCAATGCTCTCGCAACGAATCCCCATGCGGCACTTTGACCGTTGTCCAAAGTTTGTAATCGGAACCGGGAGTCACTGCGTCGGTCGACCGAAGCACGACATGACCGGAGAACGGATCACGCTGAAACATCCAGTCGAAGGCGCGATCAATCTTGTCCGGGGCAACTTTCCACGCGACTAAAGCGCCGTCCGCCAAATTGGTGGCCAGCAGCGTTTGCCGGACCCGCCGGATCGTCCCGGCCGCCAGCATGGCAGTGATCCGCGACATGACCGTTTCCACCGGCACGCCGGAGCGATGCGCGATTTCCTGAAACGGCTCACGCACGAAGCCCTCGATCTTATCCTCGGAAACGGCCAGGATCTTCGCATTGATCGGATCGTCATGTTCAACTGGCGCCATTGCGCTGCAATAAACGTCATTGCGGCTAATTTTCCAACAGCCCCTATGCGGGAACGCCGTTGGACCTTCGATCGGACCTGTTCCAGGGTTGGTCCAGCACGTGATTAAAACCATCTTGTTCGATGCCGTCGGAACGCTTTTTCACCTGACCGGGAGCGTCGGCTACCATTACGCGCTGGTCGGCCGCGAGATTGGATTAACCCTGGATTCAGAGGCGCTTGATCGCGCTTTCAGTTCCGTCTGGAAGAAAATGCCGCCGCGTCCCGCCGAGGAAGGCCCGCGCGAAAACGACGACAAAGGTTGGTGGCGAGACATCGTCTATCGCGTGCTCGACCAGGCAGCGCCCTCCTTGCACGAATTGGATCGCGATAACTTTTTCGAAATTGCCTACGAGCACTTTACGGAAGCGGGAGTCTGGCAGGCCTATCCGGAAGTCGCGGACGTTTTGGAGGAATTACAAACCCGCTATCAACTCGCTGTCGTTTCCAGCTTTGACGGCCGTCTTCGGATCATTCTGCAGCAACTCGGCCTCTCCCATTACTTCTCGCATGTCTTTATTTCCAGCGAACTGGGCGTGGATAAACCCGATCCGGAAATTTTTCGCCGGGCCCTCAAACTCGCCGCCCTACAGCCAAACGATGTCCTGCACGTCGGCGATGACCCGGAGCGCGACTGGAAAGCAGCGCGGGCCGCCGGCCTAACGGTTTTCGAATTGAAACGGCCGGAAAATTCGCTGTGCGATCTGCTTCCGTTCACAGGCAGCGGCGATTGACCCCAACCGCTCGCGCTCCTATCCACAGGTAGGGCGATTGACCCCAATCGCCCGCGCCCAGAGACCACTCAGCAAGTTGCGGCATGCCACTGGGCGCGGGCGGTTCGGTGAACCGCCCCTACCTAAATGGCGGCGCGTTGATCCTGCGACCCGCTTCTGACGACCTACCGCGCCCTGGCGAAGTACAATTTTTGCTGACCGAAATCGATGATACCCCAGTTTTGCCCGAGAACATCTAAACCAAGCAGACCAACAATTTTTCCTCCGCTGGAACCATAAAAGCGAAAATTATCCAGGGTCACGGACGGTGAATGAACCGGTACTCCGGCAATCTTAAAGCTGCCAATCTCGGCCAGGTCCTCTTCTCTCTTCAACCCGGCAGCGTCAATCGAGTTCAGGCCATACCGGCCATTCCCTCTGACTTTGGCCCGCGCGGCAAAGCGCACGTCCAACCCCGTGAGCGATGCTCCGGTATCCATAATCATTTTGCCCGCCACCCCGTTGACTTCCACGTTTACCAAAAAGTTCCCATGCGCCATCTCGGCGAAAGATGCTTCTCCCATCCCTGCGGCCTTTAGAGCCGGTCCCAAATCGACCCGACGACCTTTCCCGGGTGGCCGCAAATAAAGCTGCAGATTCGCCAGATCAATAACCGCATTATTTTTCCGCAGGAATCCGCGACCGAGGAAACCGGAAGCGCCGACGGCCGCGGCTCCCCCAATCGACAATTGTCCCAGAAGGCTTCCGTGGGTCTCACCGTCGATCTTCCCTAGTCCATTAAATTTTCCAAAGAAAACGGGGGCGCCATGAATTTGGACGTTTCCGATGACCACCGATTCGGCCATCCCGCCGGAAATCTCGTGGGACGCACCAAAGGCGGTTTCGCCGCTCTCCTTCATCCCTTTTGCCTGGACGCGAACCCCGGAAGCTTCATCCACCGTGATACCTTCCGAGCCCCAGCCGGTATCCAGCAGAAGCTTCACGCTATGACCATTAATGGAAACAGGCACGACCAGCGTGTTCGGCGCCGGTTGGGCGATCCGCACGACGCCGTATCCGTCGCGGCGCAGGACATCGAGCGAGATCGGCGATTTCGCTTGAGCCGCACCACAACACACGACGGCTAGACCAAGACCGATAAGACGAAGAATGGATCGAAAAAGCATCGGGTTATATGGCAACGTTATTGCCATTCAATCAAGCAAATTACGGAAAAATGTATGGGGTAAACGAGGCTCGTTGCCGCGCCTTGCTCTGCTGTTAAAAATATTGTTGTCCTGGCCTTCGGTTACAATCTTGCGGCTAGCTTCTATTTGGAGTAAAACCTCCCCTCTCTTGCGGATAGTAGAACAGTCCCGAACGCTTTCGGGGTTGGTTCTCCCGCAAGTTTCGAGTAAGGATTCTCCACACGGGTCGGTAGCTCAATGGTAGAGCAGCGCCCTTTTAAGGCGTTGGTTGCGAGTTCGAGTCTCG
>JBBRQE010000032.1:0-27803 GCA_038226905.1 Chthoniobacterales bacterium
AGCAACCTGGTTCGCCTGCCATGCGCGACCCGAATCCGACCGTCATTCTCATTCCGGGGCTCGGAATGGTGGCGTGGGGTAAGGACAAGTCTGAATCGCGGGTCACAGCGGAGTTTTACAACTGTGCTGTGGAAGTGATGCGAGGAGCTGAAGCGATAGATGAATATATCGCATTGCCCCAGCAGGAGGCTTTCGACATTGAGTATTGGTTGCTGGAAGAAGCAAAACTCAAACGGATGCCGGCGGAAAAGGAACTGGCTCGACAGGTTCATGTGGTCATCGGCGCGGGATCGGGCATTGGCAAAGAGGTGGCGCATCGCCTGGTCAAAGACGGCGCGCACATTGTCAGTGTCGACTTGAACGCAGCGGCCGCCGAGGAGACGGCGAAAGAAATTACGGACAAACTCGGAGCGGGCATCGGTGTGGGCGGCTCGGGCATCAGCGGCTGCGGTCCGGCTGTTGGTCTAGCCGCGAACATTACCGATCGCGCAAGCGTGCGGGCCATGCTGGACCAGGTGGCGCTCGCTTATGGCGGATTCGATTCGATCGAGGTCACGGCCGGGATTTTCTTTGCACCGGATACTTCGGGAAAAATCGAGGACGCGCAATGGGCCCTCACTTTCGGGGTTAACGTGACTGGCAGCTACGTTGTGGCGGACGAAGCGTTTACGACGTGGAAAGAGCAGGGTCTCCGCGGAAATCTCGTTCTCACGACCAGCGCAAACGGGGTTGTCGCGAAAAAGGGGAGTGTGGCCTACGACTGCAGTAAAGCCGCCGCCAACCACCTTGTGCGGGAACTTGCAATTGAGTTCGCGCCCTTGATCCGTGTGAACGGCGTCGCACCCGCCACGGTCGTGCAGGGCAGCACGATGTTCCCGCGGAACCGCGTCATCGCTTCTCTCGCCAAATATGGCATTCCCTATAAAGACGACGAGCAAACGGAGTCGCTCGTGACGAAGCTCGCGCAATTTTATGCCGAACGGACGCTGACGAAAACGCGGATCACGCCGGCGGACCAGGCGGAGGCCTATTTCCTTTGGGTGAGTGAACGGTTGAGCAAAACAACCGGGCAGATCCTGACTGTGGACGGTGGATTGCACGAAGCCTTCCTGCGGTAAACTGTGCGGGCGTTGTTCGATCTGACTGGCGAGGTAGCCGTGGTGATCGGCGCGACTGGCGTCATCGGCGGTGCCCTCGCCGAAGGGCTGGCTCGTGCGGGTGCGGCTATCGCGGTGCTGGGCCGCAAGGCGGAGAGTGGCGAAGCTTGCGCGCACCGCATCATTTCCAACGGCGGCGTCGCTCGATTTTTCCCGTGCGACGCGCTGGATCCGCAAAGCCTTGCCTCGGCCCACTGCAAAATTGTGGAGACGTTGGGGCCGCCGACTGTGCTGGTCAATGCCGCCGGTGGCAACGATCCGAAAGTGACCGTGACGGCCGAAAAGGCTTTCGAAAAAATCGAACTGAATGACTGGCGGGCCAGCTTCGATCTGAACCTGGTGGCGGGCGCTCTCTTGCCCTGTCAGGAATTTGGCCCAGCCATGCTGGAGCGCGAGCGCGGCAGCATCATTAACATCGCGAGTGTTTCCGCGCACTTGCCCTTGAGCCGGGTAATTGCTTACTCCGCGGCCAAGGCGGCGGTGCTCAATCTGACGAAATTCCTGGCACGGGAATGGGCGAAGCGGGGCGTCAGGGTGAATTCGATCACGCCCGGCTTCTTCCCGGCCGAGCAGAATCGCGCGCTTCTTTTTAATCCGGACGGTTCGCCCAGCGATCGGGCGCGGTCCATTCTGGATCACACCCCCATGAACCGCTTCGGCGAGGCGGGCGAATTAGTGGGTGCCGCTGTATTTCTGGCGAGCGGGCGCGCCAGTGGTTTCGTTACGGGTATCGACCTGCGGGTGGATGGCGGGTTTTTATCCCAGACGATCTAGTCATGCGCGTCCTTCTGACCACGACTTCCTATCAGGACACGCCGGGTCCCCATCACGCCCTACTCGCGGCGCAAAATTACGACGTCCAATGCGAGCGCGGACCGTTGCCCGAAAGGCGGATGCTGCAACTCGCGGGAGATTTCGATGCCTTCCTCTGTGGCGACGACGCGATCTCAAAGGCCGTCCTCGACAAGGCTTTGCCGCGCCTGCGCGTGATTAGTAAATATGGGGTCGGTTTGGACAAAATAGATGTGCACGAGTGTACGAGACGCAAGCTTCCGGTCCTTTTTACGCCGGGCGTGAATCATATGACGGTGGCTGAGCACACCTTCTGCCTGCTCCTGGCGGTGGCCCGCAATCTAGTGGAGTCGGCCAACGCGGTGCGCGAGGGAAAGTGGAATCGCCTAACCGGTCATGAGCTTTGGCAAAAGAGCATCGGGCTGGTTGGCCTTGGACGAATCGGCCAGGAAGTGGCCCGGCGAGCGATCGCTTTTGGCATGAAAGTGCACGGACTCAATCGCCACTGGCCGTCGGAGTTCGCAAATGAATTCGGCGTGACGCGACATGAAACGATTGAGACGATGATGCCGCAGATCGACGTGCTGAGCCTGCACGCGGGACTGAGTGAATCGACCCGGCACCTTGTGAACAAGGAACGCATCAACTTGAGTAAGCCCGGTCTTCTCCTGATCAATACGGCGCGCGCCGAGCTGGTGCAGATTACGGATGTGATAGCCGCGCTGGACAGCGGAAGACTGGCGGGCTACGCCACCGACGTGCTGGAGGAGGAGCCACCCCGCCCGGATAATCCTTTGCTCAAACACCCAAAGGTTCTCATCACGCCGCACATCGGCTCGGGCACTTTTGAGAGCATTCCCCGTCAGGCCATGCGCGCGACGTTGAATCTGGTAAACTTTCTGAGAAACGATCCGGACTTCATCCAGGCTAACGAGTTTTAAGTGTGACTTCCTACCGCATTTTTCCCACGGCCAGGCATAACGACCTGGTACGGGCGGCTTATCTCCATCGTGGTTACAAAGAGGAGGAGGCGGGTGACGCCGCCCGCTTTTGCGAGCTGGCCGCGACCCACGGCATTCACACGCACAATGCCATCAAAGCCCTGCACTTGGATCAACTCTTTGGCAGCACGGTGGGCGGATGTAAACCGGGCGCCGAGATCCGTGTGATTGAGAAATCTTTCAGCGCGAGCGAAGTGTGGGACGGCCAGCTCAAGCTCGGTCAAAGTGTGGCTTTCCGCGCCATGGAGAGTTGCATGGCGATGGCCGACCTGCATGGCGTTGGACAGGTGAGCGTGGACAACGCCTTTCATTATTTGTGGGGCGGCGGTTACGTCATGGAAGCTGCCAAAAAAGGTTACATCGCTTACACGAACTGCACATCCACCCTTGCCGAAGTGGTTCCGTTCGGGGGCAAGTTTCCGGTCCTCGGAACGAATCCGCATTCCTGGGGCCTGCCCACGACTGAAGCCTGCGGTTTTCCCATCGTGATCGACTGGGCGACCTCGACGGTCGCGATGGGCCGGGTGCAGCAATTTCGTCGCGAGAACAAGGCGCTGCCGGCCGATGCGGCGGTCGATGCGGAGGGCTATGCGACGACCGATCCACAAAAGGCGCAGTGGCTTCTGCCTTTCGGTGCTCACAAGGGCTATGGGCTCTCCGTGTTGATCGAAGTAATGGGTGCATTGATCGGGGGATCGCTCCCCACACTGCGCGGGGGCGGTGGCCATCCCGAATTTCTGGGCAAGGCAATGCCGGCCGGTGAGAAGCGCACATCGTCGTTCTATTTTCAAGTGATCCATCCCGACGCGATCAGCAGCGGCTTGTTTGGGAGAGGGCGGGATCAGCAACAGAATGTGAAAGCTGTGCTGGATGACATTCTTGGTCACGGCAACGAGAAGTGCATCCTGCCTGGTCAACCGGAAGCGGAGAGCGCGAAGCATACGGCCACGGCGGGCGGTCTTCTCTTCAGCGATGTCGAAATCGAAGCGCTTAATGAAATCGCAACCGAATGCGGCATGACCGGGATTGAGGCTGCGGAATTGCCTCGCTACCAGACGTGAACTCCGGACACGATTGATTGGCCATGGCTTCTTACGATCTGCTCGCACTGGGTGAAGTGCTGCTCCGTCTCGATCCGGGCGAAGGGCGCCTTCATACGTCTCGTCGATTCACGGCCTGGGAAGGCGGAGGCGAATACAATGTGGCGCGCGGTTTGAGGCGCTGTTTTGGCTTGTCTACGGGCGTGCTCACCGCTCTGGCGGATAACGGCGTCGGTCGTCTCATCGAGGACCTGATCCTGCAGGGCGGCGTCGACACGCAATTCATCAAGTGGGTTTCCTACGATGGAATCGGACGCGCCGTGCGGAATCCGTTGAATTTTACGGAGCGCGGATTTGGAGTGCGCGGCGCTACCGGTTGCGTGGACCGCGGCCATAGCGCGGCCTCTCAATTACAGAAGGCTGATTTCGATTGGAACAAAATCTTCGGCGAACACAAGATCAAGTGGCTGCACACCGGCGGAATTTTCGCCGGCTTATCGGACGGGACGGCAGACCTCGCGCTGACCGCGTGTCAGGCCGCCAGGAAGCATGGCGTTATGGTCTCGTATGATCTGAATTATCGCGCATCCCTCTGGCAGGAGAGGGGAGGTTTTGCCGCCGCGCAGAAGATTAATCGTCGCCTCGCGCCGCATGTGGATGTGATGTTTGGAACGCTCACGGAGAGCGAAGCAACGGTGGATGTGAGTCAGCCTCACCCTAACGATATTTTTGCGGCCGAGGCGGAAATTTTGCAGAACTCGATCAGCGCGATGCTCGCTGAGTTTCCCAACATCAAAGTGGCCGCCGCTACCTTACGGCGCGTGCACACGGCTTCCCGGAACGATTGGGGAGGTTTGCTACGCATGGGCAACACGTTTTACCGGTCGCGAAATTATCCGGGCCTCGACCTCATGGATAGGATTGGCGGGGGCGATGGTTTTGCGGCGGGCCTTATTTTCGGGATGCTCAAAGGCGAGACGCCTCAACAGACCATCGACATCGCGGCGGCCCACGGCGCTCTGGCCATGACCACCCCCGGCGATACCAGCATGGCCACGCTAGCCGAAGTGCTGCAGTTGGCCCAAGCCAGTAATGCGCAGGTGAAACGGTAGGGACGCCGCACTGCGGATGTAATATTCGAAGGAAGACGCCTCAACGGAGTGGGGCGGCTAGAGGGGCAGAGGTTCTGTTAGTTAGACCAGTTGCAGGATTTCGTCGGCCTTCCGGCCTACTTCGAGAAAACGGGCGGCCTTCTCCGGAAGTTTGATATCCTCGTCGTAAATCGGAATCATCTCTTTCATGCGCGCTTTTCCGGCGGGCGTGGAAAGCAGGTGGGGGAAGCAGCTTTTCACCACGTCGAGCACGATGTGAACCGAAACCGATGCTCCGGGCGAAGCCCCCAGCAGCGCGGAGATGGTGCGGTCCGCGTCGGTTATGACTTCGGTGCCGTAATGAACAATTCCGGCTTTACCGTCGGTCTTCTTAATGGCCTGCACCCGGATGCCGGCGTCGATCAATCTCCAATCGCAGGCTTGGGCGGCGGGATAGAAAATACGCAAGACCTCCATGCGATCATCCATGCTCTGGGTGCCTTGTTGCGCTAGGTAGCGGACGAGATCGAGATTGTGAATCCCGATGTTGATCAGGGTAAACAGATTGTCGGGTCGCACCGAGAAAGGCAGATCGGTTGGGCTGCCTTTTTTGTGAAGAAACTTCGTCGTCCAGGCGGCGAAAGGACCGAAGAGCAGAGTCTTTTTTCCATCGAGAATCCGCGTATCCAAATGAGGCACCGCCATGGTGGGGGCAGCATCGAGCGGCTGGCCATAGACCTTGGCCTCATGCTTTTTCACAATTTCCGGATCATCGCAGACGAGCCACTGGCCTCCGATGGGAAAGCCGCCCAGACCTTTGGCTTCGGGAATTCCGGATTTTTGGAGCAACCGTAAACTGCCTCCGCCTGCGCCCACGAAAACAAACTTCGCGCGGTTGGTCCGGACTTCGCCGGTGGCGAGATCTTTGGCCTGGACTTCCCACTGGCCATCCCGTTTTTCCAATCCGACAACCCGGTGGTTGCTCGCAATCCCGCAACCGTCCTTTCGCTCCAGCCAGCCGAGCAACTTACGCGAAATGGCTCCGAAATTGACATCGGTTCCATGCTCCATTCTGGTGGCCGCGATCGGCATCTCACCCCGGCCTTCCACGAGCAGGGGGGCCCATTGGCCGATGGTCGCGCGATCTGTGGCATACACCATTTCTCGAAAGAAATGATGCGCCGACATGCTTTCGTAACGGGCCTTGAGAAAATCGACCATGACCTGCCCATGGACAAAGCTCAGGTGCTGGACCGGGTTGATAAACTCCTTCGGATTATCGGCCATCCCGCTGGCCACGGCGTAACTCCAAAACTGCTTCGAGTATTCGAACTGCTCGAAGATCTCGATGACTTTCTGGGGATTCACCGAGCCGTCTGCTTCGCGCGTCGGCGTGTAGCTGAGTTCGCACATGCCGGCGTGTCCCGTGCCGGCATTATTCCAGGCATCCGAGCTTTCCTGCGCCAGGCCTTCAGTCGCCTCATACACCTGGATGGAAAGCGCCGGTTCCAGCCGCTTGAGCATCGCCCCGAGGTTGGACGACATGATGCCGCTGCCAATCAGGATCACGTCCGGATTCTGCGTGTGTGTTGAGTACGTCACGAAAGTGTAGGAACGGTCGTGGCCAAGCCGGTGGGGCTTTGGGCCATCACGCCATTCGCGCGACCATTTCCCGTTTTACTTCATGGCGCAGCGGTTCACCCCGGACGAAACGGTCGACCTCGTCAGCCATAGCCTGTCCCATGCGGCCGCATTCTGCGTTGAGGGCGCCGGCGATATGCGGTGTCAGAACCACGTTAGGCAAAGTATAAAGGGGCGACTCCGGCACCGGCGGTTCCGGATATGTCACGTCGAGGATGGCGGTAAGGTCCGGACGCTCCGCCAGTGTCTGGCAAAGATCTGCTTCATTGACAATCGCTCCGCGGGCCGTGTTCACCAGAGTCGCGCCCGGTTTCATCGATTTCAGAAGCGGCGCGTCGATCATTCCTACGGTCTCCTTGATCCAGGGGGCATGCAGACTGACCACGTCCGATTCACGAAAAAGTTGATCGAGCGGAACGGGCGTCACGCCCAGACTTGCGCCTTCTTCAGCCGGAAAGAATGGGTCGTAAACGAGCACGCGCACATTGAAATTGCGCAGGAGTTTGGCCACCATCTTCCCGATCGACCCGAGCGCGACGAGGCCGATGGTCGAGCCATAGGCACCGGCCACAGCGCGCGTTCTTTTCCAATGTTTTTCTGTCTTGGTCTCGCGCGCCTGCTGCCAGAATTGTTTCAGGCTAAGGAGGATGACGGAAAGGGTGTACTCGGCCACCGGAACGTTATTCGCATCCGCCGCACTGACGATGACAACGCCGCGCTCCCAACTTTCCTCCGTGACGAAACCCTTCACGGAACCGGCTCCGTAAAAGACGGCTTTCAACTTGGGAGCGAGCGCCAGAAATTCGCGATCGAGCCGCGGCATGCCCCAGGTCCCGAGAATTAAATCCGCCTCGGCCAGGAGTTCGGGAAACTTGCGAAAATCAACTCCCGGTATCGGGGGACCGGAGATCTCCGTGGCGCGCCCGACCTGGGCCAGCACCGCGGGTGGGAAAACCCGCTCGAAGGCTTCCGACGAAAAAAGAATCGCGCGATAGATCGAGGGCATGTGTTGTTCTCAGTTTCAATTATGGATCACTTCTGTCTAGACTTGGGGATAAAGAGATCCCGTTTCAGCTCAACGAATGATGCAGGAGAAGCGGTCGCCTCACAATGGCATAGCCCTTCAATAACTGAGCGCACCGCGCGCGTCCATGGCAAAGCCTCCGTCCACCAGCGGCGCGGAAGGAGCGGACCCTATCCTTCGCGCAAATGCTAGCGCTCGGTCTTGACTGCGGGACCGGCAGCACGAAAACGATCATAGTCGACACCGGTTCGGGCGAGATACTCGCGCAGGCCAGTCGGCTTCACCACATGGTGAAGGGTTTGCCCAACGGACACATCGAACAGGATCCCAGGACATGGCTGGACGCGGTGGACGAAACGGTGCGCGATTGTGTCGCGCAGATCGCTTCGCGCAAAAGCGAAATCCGCGCGATCGGGGTGAGCGGTCAGCAACATGGGCTCGTCGTTCTCGATGAAAAGGACCGCGTTATCCGCCCGGCCAAACTCTGGTGCGACACATCTACGGCCCCGCAGTCCGATGAGTTGAATCACGCGTTCGGCGGCGCGGAGGGTCTCATCGCGGCCTCAGGCAACGCCATGACGCCCGGTTATACCGCGCCCAAGCTTCTCTGGTTGAAACAAAAGGAGATCGCTCATTTTCAGGCGACCCGTTCCATCCTGTTGCCTCACGATTACATTAACTTTTGGCTAACGGGCGAAAAGCAGATGGAGTACGGGGACGCCTCGGGCACCGGTTTCCTCGACGTGCGGAAACGGACGTGGTGCAGGCCGGTGCTCGATTACATCGACGCCGGCGCCGCCGCCTGCTTGCCGCCCCTGCGATCGTCGAGGCAACCTGTCGGAGTGCTGCAACAAGCGCGGCGCGAGGCATGGGGATTGCCGGAGAACGTGGTGGTGGGTGCGGGCGGCGGCGATAACATGATGGGCGCGATCGGCACCGGCAACGTTCGCGCAGGAGTGGTGACGGTCAGCCTCGGAACTTCCGGCACCATCTATGCCTGTGCGGATGAACCGATCGTCGATGGACGTGGCGAGATCGCTGCCTTCTGCGATAGCACAGATCGCTGGCTGCCGCTGGCCTGCACCATGAATGTTGGGGTCGCGCTCGACCAGGCGCGCGCCCTGTTCGCCTTCGATTTTGCCCGGATGGAGACTGAAATTTCCAGGGTGAGTGCGGGGGCGGAAGGCATCGTTTTCCTCGCTTATTTGACGGGCGAGCGTACTCCGAATTTGCCCGGCGCCTCCGGTGTTTTCCATGGATTGAATACCGCGAATATGGCGGCTCCCCAGATGGCGCGCGCGGTGGTGGAAGGGGTTATGCTCGGGCTCGGTTATGCCATGCGGCGCTTCGCCGAACTGGGAGTAATTCCGACCGAAATCCGGCTCACCGGCGGCGCCAGCAAGAGTGCTGTATTACGGCAGATCGCGGCGGATATCTTTGGCTGTCCGATTGCCACCTTGCAATCGTCGGAAGCGGCTGCGCTGGGTGCGGCCCTCCAGGCGGCTGCCCATTATTCGTTAAGCGCCGCTCACCCGGTCTCTCTGGAGGAACTTGTTCAGAACAACGTCAAGCTCGACCCGGCGCGCGTCCTGCCGCGCGCGACCGAAGGCGAGGTCTACGCCGAACTGCTTGATCGCCACACCGGGCTCACGCGAGCATTGAAATCAGAGGGTTTCTTTGATACAGCGGCTCTTGCAGTGACCTGATATTAGGCAACCCCCGTAATTCTCACACCGTCTGAGTCATTGATTTCGCGCCCGCTTATGGAGACACCGCCCTTTAAACTAACCAAGATCGCGACCTTAAAAACGGTGGCCGATTTTCGAAATCATCTGGCTAGTCTTGGAATCGAAATCCCGGTCGACGAGAAAATCGAACTGGCGGCGGAATCGCCCCTGAGTGCGCCGGTCGAACATGTCCGCATCAATGGCAAGATGATCGGCAATCGCTTCGCCATTCAGCCCATGGAAGGATGGGATGGCACGCGGACCGGTGGCCTGTCCGATGAAATGGTGCGGCGCTGGCAACGCTTCGGAGAAAGTGGCGCCAAGCTCATCTACGGCGGCGAAGCCATGGCCATCCATCCGGCCGGCCGGGCCAACCCGAACCAGCTGATCATCAATCAGGAAAACAAGGGTGGCATTGCGCACCTGCGCGATACCCTGATGACGGCGCACCGGGAACACTGCGGCACGGTGGACGATTTGGTTATCGGTTTTCAACTGACCCATTCCGGTCGTTTTTGCCGGCCTAACGATAAGAAAGTATGGGAATCGCGCATCGCCTATCGACATCCGATCTTGGACCGGAAATTTAACGTGGTCAGTGACGACCAGGTGCTGAGCGATGGCGCGGTCGAGGAATTGATCCAGCAATACGTGGAGGCCGCCGCCATCGCGCGCGAAGTCGGAGCGGATTTCGTCGATCTAAAGCATTGTCACGGTTACTTATTGCATGAATTCCTGAGTGCCGTAACCCGGCCCGGCAAATACGGTGGTTCCTTTGAGAACCGCACGCGCATTTTGCGTGAGATCGTGCAGGGCATTCGCGCGAGCGGCAATGAGATCGACCTGGCCGTTCGGTTAAGCGCGTTTGATTCCGTGCCCTTCCGACCCGATCCCGCCGCCTCTCAGCCAGGCAAACTCGGCCCCGGCATTCCCGAGGAGTTTTCGGTGCCCTATCGCTATGCCTTTGGCGCGAAGCACGATAATCCGCTGGAAGTCGACCTGACGGAGACCATTCAGTTCGTAAATCTTTGCGGAGAACTGGGCATCAAGATCCTGAATTTAAGCGCCGGGTCGCCCTACTATAATCCGCATATCCAACGGCCGGCCGCTTACCCGCCGTCCGATGGCTATCAACCGGCGCACGATCCGCTCATCGACGTGGCACGCCAGATCGGTGTGGTGAAGCAGCTCAAAGCCAGTGCACCCGCCGGAATGATTCTGGTCGGGACAGGCTATAGTTACTTGCAGGAATATCTTCCGCATGTGGCGCAGGCCGTCGTGCGGCATGGCTGGACGGACATGGTGGGCATGGGCCGCATGGTCCTGAGTTATCCCACCGTTTTTACCGACGGCATGGCCACGGGAACGCTCACCCCGAAATTTATCTGCCGCACCTTCAGCGATTGCACAACGGCGCCGCGCAACGGCCTTATCAGCGGCTGTTATCCGCTGGATAAATATTATTCGACCAAGCCGGAGGCCCAGACACTCAAGGCCATCAAGAAAGCCGTCGGCGCCTAAATTGGAGGGGCGAGTTCCCGCGAGCCCGCCTGTCGCTGAGTCATGGCGTGGCGGGAGCGCCGCCCTCCGTTGGTTGTTCGCCTAACGAGGAACCAGTCGATCGAGGCGCTCGGAGATGTCGCGTAGAACCGCGATGTCGCTTTCGGGACGCGACAAGGACTTCGGGTGCGTCAGATTTGTCGCGACCCGCCCGCGCAGATGCAGAAACTGCGCGGCCGTGTGTTTGTAAGCCGGGACGGGCGAACGAAAAGCGAAAAAGCCGAGGTACTGCAGGAGATCGTTCAACTCGTAAAAGCGCGGATCGGATTGCTCCCAGAATTTATCCCGTGCGGCAAAAGCTTCGGGGGAAAAGGCGGACAAACCCAGGAGATAATCGCTCCCGTACATGACCATGTCGATGGCCAGATCATTGCCCGTGTAGACCTTGAACTCGGGGCGAATTTCGTCGCGTAAAGCCAGCCGATCCCATTCCATTTCCCGGTTAAGGGAGGAATGCTTCATGCCGGTGATCTGCGGGATCTGCATGAGAGCGCGCACCGTTTCCAGCGAGTAAATCGAGCCGAAGGGGGCGAACATTTCGCCGAGTTCAAACAAGAGAAACCGCGGACACGATTTGGCGATCGATTGATAAACGCCAACCAACTCGGCCGTCGACATGCTCTTGAACTTTGAGCATTGAAAGAGAATGGGAGTTCCGCCGGCGCCCTCGATTTCGGCGATGGCTTTCTGATAGAGGCTCAGAGTGTCTCCCTCCATTCCTTCGACAAAAGCGCCGGCCACGAAGGGCTTTCCCGCCGCCACCTTGCCCGAGAGTCGCAGCACTTCGCTCCGCTCAGCCGCGCTCAGCAGGTTGGTATACCCGGTGTCCATGTTGACGGCCGGTGCGATCCCCGCTTCGAGCGTCCGGCCTAGGTTCTGGGCAAAAGAATCGAAATCGATCCGGTGATCGTCCTGAAAAGGGAGCAGGACCGCCGAGATACCCTCGATCTTGCGGCCTGTCTGGATGCGTTTTTTTACTGATTCGTTAGTCATGAACCGTTGTATCTTTGATGATTCAGCCCGTGAGAGGTGTGAAAAGTGGCTCCAGAGGTAGGACTCGAACCTACGACCAATCGGTTAACAGCCGACCGCTCTACCACTGAGCTACTCTGGATTCTTGGCAGCCACCGAGCGTATATCTTGCCCACTCGTTCGAAGGCGGCAAGCCCTTGTTTGCACTAACGTCGCCCCCTCGCGGGAAATTGTTGTTCCCGCGACCGGATCGGCCGAATCTTCCTCGGGTCGAGCCCCAGCCGGTGGAGACGGCCCGCGTCCTGGTCGGGACGGCCAGTTGGACCGACCCCGGGTTTGTCGAGCGCTGGTTCCGAGCAAGATGCCGGCCCACGAGCCGACAATGGGTAAGCGCACATGGGCGCCCATGATGAAGGACATGACCACCCACGACATTCCTACGACCCAAGAGCGCTGTTCCCGGGCGTTCGCAGCAAGGCTGTTTGGCAAGAATCCTGGTTGCCTCAGGAATAGCCTTCTGGCGTAGTGACAGAGTTTGCTTGATTACCCACGAAGAGCCTGCTTAAATGGCCTAACTAACGTATGAGAATCATCATCGGAGTATTTTGCTGCCTAGTCATGACCACGTCGCTACGCGCCGATGACATTAAATTGAGGGACGGAACGATTCTTAAGAGCGCAAAGATAACGAGCAATGATGGAGCTGCGGCGACCATCATTCATGAGTCTGGAATCGCGCACGTGATGATCTCAGATCTTCCCGCGGAGTTGCGAGCGGTGGCCGCGCAAAAGAGCCCTGTTGCTGATCCAGCAGTATTCTTCCTGACGCAACGCGTGTCATTCACCGGTGCTGGTGGAGTGGTCGGCTATCCGCCGGGGACGGAGGTGCATTTGGTTTCTGAAGCAGCAGGGGACGCGACGGTAGCAATAGAGGGGCAAAGTACGATCGTTCCCAGGAGTCAATTGACTAACGATCTGGGAATCGCACGTGCGCTTACTTCTCGGGATGCTGGCGCGCAAGCGCGCATCGCCAGCCTCCTTAAAGAGGACCGGGCAGCGGATGCTCAACGGCAAGGCGAAGAGGCCGCAAAGTTAGCGGAGCGAAACCGGCTCGCCGATGCGCAGCGTAAGTCCGGCGACGTGGAATGGTCGAACTCGCTAAATCAGGGCGCTCACAGTCAAAAGGATCCGTGCCCACGCCGTGATGAATCCTCGCTAAAAGGAGGGGATCTGGCCAGATGTGCGCTGCCCGTAGTACTCCGTTCCCGCATTTAGGTGGATATGCACTGGTGATATTGATTGCAGTAAAAGCGGCCCACGACTACCGCCTCCAACGAATTCGGACAATCGGGATCGCGGTCGCGAATCATCGTGGTTTGGTTTCCTGGTGAGACCCCTGAGGGAGGTTAGCCAGCAGAAGGCCGTAAAAGCTCCGGCCCGAGTAGTGACAGAGTAGGCTGATTATCCAGCTAAACCCTGCTTAAATTGGCCTAACAAACGGGGAAGACACTGCCGAGTCCTACCTCTGGAGCCATTTTTTAAGCGCCTCATAGCGAGGAGCTTCTTGACCTCCAACAATCCTTGGCTAGTGCTTGAGGCCATCTCAACCGCCGTGTTAGCCGTCGCGGCGATTGTTGCTCTCGTGCAACTGATTTTTTAAAGCGCGCCGTGGATACAGCTAAAACGGATATTGTGGTCCGATCTCAGCGCGAGGCTCTAGCCCTCGCGGCACAACTCTGCGAAAAATATGCCGCCGAGATTATTCCGTATTGCACACCAGAGGTCGCGGAGATTAAAAAGCAATGAGACGCAAAGCAGAGAACGCCACCAGAGTGTCAGCCCAGACCTATCTCCCAGTGCTGAGACTGAGCGCATATCCATTGGAAAACTATGACACTCACCCACGCAACTCCAAGCACGGATCAGACACTCACCTCCAGCATCCTCCGGCGCGACGACGCGGGTACGGTTAAGCGCATGGCGACGATGACTGAAGCTATCGGCCCCGGCCCGTGGCTGTGTGTATCGCCACATGATGACGATGTGGCGATTGGCATGGGCCTGACGGTTGCGGCGGCAGCTGCGGAAAAAATTGATGTCCACTTAGCCGTCGTTAGCGATGGATCGAAGGGCTACGGTCATCCTGAGGATCAGACGTGCCTGGCAGCGCTGCGCAGCGGTGAACTTTCTGCCAGTTGCCAGCACCTCGGCATTGCCAGCGAACACATCCATGAGCTTGGTCTGCCTGATGGCGAGCTGATGGGATTGCGCGGAGTGCATCGCCGTCCTGATGGGCAGTTCACCGGTATCGGCCGCCTGCTGACAGGGTTGATCCGCCAGATCCAGCCGCGGGTGATCTTCGTGTCGAGCGCGAACGACATCCATCCCGACCATCAAGCTGTGACAGCCGATATCGACATTGCCTGTTACTGGGCGACCTCGCCAATGTGGTACGATCTGGGCGAGCCAGTGGCGTTACCAATGCGCTGGGATTATGCCGTGTATCGTGCGCTGCCGGCCGACCCGCACCTGCGCGTCGAGGGCTCACCGATCGGACGTCGGGCCAAACGCGACAGCTTCGCCGCATTTGCCAGTCAGCACCTGGTGGACAAGTTCGCTAGCGGCAACCCAGTCGAATACTTGCTGCGGTCGAGTTCAGAACGCTATCGACCGGAGCAATATGAGTCGCTGTTTGCTCTTACCTAAGTGACAAGGAACGCAGCGTGAAGTCAGAAGATCCGTTTATGTGACCAAATTGTTCCTCGACCTCGTCGAGGTGGAAACACATATTCACGCCTCCGCCCAGCAGTTGGCGGAGATTCATTTCAGTTGGAAACATGAAACTTTTTTTGCGCTCCTGCGCATGCGTTGGATTGCTGGTTTCCTCCTGGTTCTCGCAAGGTGCTGACACGGCTGCGGGTTCTCCCGAACCTCATAAGATCCTGATGATCGGGAACAGTCTTACCTACACGTGGGGAATCCCGGCGATTGTCGAACACCTCGCCCAGGCAGGTCATCATACTTTGAAGATCACGACTCACATCGCTGGCAGGAAAGGTTTGAACTGGCATTGGACCAATCCTTCCAAACCCAGCGGTTTAACGGCGCCGGAAGCTATCGCCCAAGGCGGTTACGACCTCGTGATCGTGCAGGGAGTACACACGCCGAAAAACGACGAAGTGCAGGACAATCTCGAATCCATCCTCCCTGAGTACGCGAAATCGATATCGGCAAAAGGGATGCCGATGATGTTGTATTTCATGGGCCATCCGATCTCGCGGGAGATTGACCCCCAGGTCTTCCGTCCTGTCATTGAGCGCAACGCAAAAATGGCGGATCAACTCGGTATTCCCTGCGCCCCCGCAGCACTCGCGTTCGAGCGGTGCAGTGAGAAGATGCCGCAGTATGCGTTGATTGATTTTCAGACCGACAAGAAATACGGAATGAATAAGGTCGCGACGCATCCATCGCCGTTCGGCTCTTATCTGGCGGCCTGCACAATCTACGCGGCCGTCTACAAACAAAGTCCGGTCGGCACCCCGTTCCATGCGGCGTTCGATGGCAAGAGTGAGGTTCCAATCGAGCCTGCTGATGCTGCAAACGCGCAGCAGATCGCCTGGGAGGCCTGGCAGGAATACACACAAAAGCATCCGGCTGGAAAGCAATCGGTGAACCCGAAAGGACCATGATCGACAGCCGGCGGGGCGACCGCCGCCAGCAGAGTCAATAGCTCTACCCCGGCCACGGTCAGGGCCAGCAAAATTGCCAGCAAACAGAAGTTAAATAGTCGGCCCGAGTAGTGACAGAGTTGGCTTGATTACTCAGCTAAGGCCTGCTTAACCTGGCCTAGCAAACGGCGAAGATACCGCCGAGTCCTACCTCGGGAGTCACTTTGAAACCGCACCGAGAATCCGTTTCTGCAACGGCAGGCACCGGTTTAGAGGCAAATGTCAGCAGCTTTGCCAGCAGAACGAATGCGGAGACAGCTTGTGCGCCTCGATCGCTAATCCAGGCAATCCTCCTTGGTCTTTCCTAAAGGTGAAGACTGCCTAACCAATGATGGCGATTCGCGGCGGAGGTCCCAGGCACCCGGAAAAAGTCTTACTGCATCGCTGAAATCTGAAGTCCGTTCAGGTCGACCTCGTGGCTGTGGCTTTGCAGGCCCGGCGTTCCGATAATTTGCTTCTTGCCTTCGCTGTCGGCGGGCACGGTCAGTTTCAAATAGTTGCTGCCCAGGACAAAACTCGTCTGCGGATCACCGGTGGCACTGAGCTCAACTCCATTCACGGCGAAGGTCGCGGCTCGATTTGATTTTTGCGCGTCATTTGACGCCGTGTTTACAAGAACAAATTATAAGCGCGTGCCGGGACCAAATTCTGCAAAGTCACGGTGACCTTATCGTTCTTTTTATTAAACAGGTAAGTACTCATCAGGTTCGCGTTCGGCTGGATATTATCAGCACGCGAAACCACCGCTCCATAGGAACGATAGGAGAGGGTGACCGCCGTGGGATTCCCGCTTGCGTCATTCAGGGTGATGGGCCCGCCGGATTTTGGATCGGCGTTAATGCCATTCCAGACATCCGTGCTGTTCCCGACCACGGCCGCTCCGGTCGCGTTGTCTCCCTGATAGAATTCTGAGTAAAAATTAACGTCGATTAGCTGGAACTGCGCTCGCGCAGAAAAGGCGCTTAAGACAGTGCGAGCGAAAACAGGGACAGAAATTTCTTAGGGGATTTGCTCATTTTCTAATGCGGTCTGTTCTCACTCCCAGGCCCGTTAATGGTGTTTCATTTTCTTGGACACGATGACGTTAAAAGAAGCCGTCGAAGTGTTGCCGCAGTGATCGGTCGCGGTGACCTGCACGCTGGTCGTGCCGACCGGGAAGAAACTTCCCGACGGAGGGGTCGCGACTGCGGTAACCGGCCCATCTTCCGGATCAACTGCACTGACACCAAAACTAACGAACGCTCCTTTTTGGTGGTTCATTTTTTTGTTTTGGGCAGTCACATTGATCGTGTTCGGCACCCCGATGAGCGGCGGGTTGCTATCGCAATCGGTGGCTGTGACAGCCGCGGAAAATTCGGAAGTGTCGCCCAGCGGATCGGTGGCGGTGGCAGTGACGAGTCGGCCATTACTTACCGGAAAATTCAGAGTGGTATTGATCGATGCATCGCCACTGGAGTCGGTCGTCGCGTTGCGGAAACCAGTAAATTCCTGTCCCTCGGCCGGAAGACCCAACGGGTCGATATCGCTGGCATAGAATTCGACTCGGAAAGTGGTGTTCGGCGCGCTGTGCAAGGTGCCGGTGATAGTCGTCATGCCTCCCTGTGACCGGGCTTCGGTCAACACGGGAAAATTCTGCAGATTGTTCGGGTCGTTAGCCGCGCCATGGCCCAAGGAATCGTTCGGCGTCAAGCCATCGTCGCGCGGGAACGGAAAGGCATTCGACAGGTCGATCCCGAGGAGCGGAGTCGGGGCCGACGAGGCTGTCTGGTAGTCGCGGCCGTTTTCGAAAACGCTGTTTCCTTCGATGGCATTGCCGACGTTCGGTTGACCGGAAGACGACACGGGATTGCCGAACACGGCGATGCCGGCCGTGCCATTAAATTCGACGACGTTACCGGCGCCGGCCGCCGTTCCGCCAATCAAGTTGTTGGATACTCCTGGCTCGTTCGCCTGCGGAGGGCCGAGCGGCGCGCCGAACCCATTGGAACTACGCAGGGCGATGCCATGCAATAAATTTTTCGTAGCCGCGACGCCGTTCGCACCGACGCCTACGTAGTTGCCCTGAATGGTGTTCTGCTGTGCGCCGTTATCGATCTCGATACCGTCGGCGTTGAAGCCGATGACGTTGCGAGCGCCAGCCGTCGTGCCCCCGATGGTGTTGAGGTTGCCGCCGCTAATCTCGATTCCAAACAGGTTATTGCCTTCGGCCGAGCCCGGGGCGGGGGCGGGCTCGGTCCGATTGCCCACGCTGCTCAGGCCGTCCGCGGCCACGCCCACGAAGTTGCCCTGGATGGTGTTGGCCGTGGCCGGCGTGATCAGGGCGCCCACGATATGAATGCCCACCAGCGAATTGCCCGAGACGAGGTTGCGGTCGGCCGGACTGGTGGAGCCGATCTGATTGTTGGAAGCGTCGAGGATGCGGATGCCATCGCCGCTGTTCGGGAAGGTGCCGTTAGGCGCCCGCGGGGTGCCAGTCGGATCGACGCCGATGAAGTTGCCGGCGATAAAGTTGCCGTCGCTCTGCACGACGAGGCCGTTGCCCGCAAAATTAGAAATGTCCAAACCCTTAATCGTGCTCCCGCCGCTGCCTGCGCCGAGGGTCAGCCCGTCGACGCCCGCGCCGGCGCTAGACCCGTTGAGCTGAATGAGGATTACGGCGTTGTCGGCATTGGCGAGCGTGTTGACCGAGGCAACACCTTGGGTGTAGCCATTGATGGTCAGAGGACGAGCAATCGTTGGCTCGGCGCCAGTCGCGGTGATTGTCTTCACGCCCGCGCCGGTGATGTTGAAATTAATGATGTCCGGGACGCCGCCGGCTGCCGAGGCATAGCCGCCG
Source organism: Chthoniobacterales bacterium (assembly GCA_038226905.1). Taxonomy (GTDB): domain Bacteria; phylum Verrucomicrobiota; class Verrucomicrobiia; order Chthoniobacterales; family UBA10450; genus JBBRDU01. The sequence goes on from JBBRQE010000032.1 coordinate 18,570, forward strand.
GCTCGATTGGGCGTGATGTCAGCGTTCACATCCGCCTGGTTATTGATGGACGTGATGGCCTCGCGCAGCGTGGAAACGCCATCAACGGCAATCGTGTCACCACTACCGGTAACCGTAATCACAGCCCCGTTTACCGCGACAGATAGCAGAAGCAAAAAGAAGAAGAGGCCGGCCAGACACGGCCCTGGAAAACTAGGCGAATACATTTGTCTCATTCGCCCGATACCCACTTCTGGAACGGCGCCGCGCATTTGATTTTTCATGAGATGTCTCCTTGGAAGCGAACTCTTGCCGGCGGAGAGTGAGTTTTATCTCGCTACGAATCCGGCAACCAACCGGCAGGATATTAAATTAGAAGCTAACGTGTCAATCGCTGGGTAGTGTCCTAATTTAATGTTCCGGGCTACTCGCGGCCGTTACGCCCAGGCGCCGGAAATGGTTGTTCGCACGAGCGGATCAGTCGAATCTCTCCCCGTGGCGAGCGAGCAGCAGGTGGAGGCGTCCCGCGTTCTTGTGGGGACGGCCAGTTGGACGGATCCCGGGTTTGTGGAGCGGTGGTATCCGAAAAGGATGCCCGCGCATGAGCGTCTCGGCTGGTATGCGCAGCATTTTGACATGGTGGAGGTGAACTCCACATTTTACTCCGTGCCTGACGCGCGGACGGTCGAGCGCTGGTGCGCAGCTACGCCCGATCGCTTCACTTTCGATGTCAAATTGCATCAACTGTTTTCGTTTCACTCGACTCCGGTGAAACTGCTGCCGCCCACCTTGCAAAAGGTCGCGCACAGCGACGCCGAGGGAAGAGTGCGAGCCACGCCGGCCTTGCGCGAAATGTTGCTGGAGGCATTTCTTCTTCCGGTTTCCATCCTGCAGGCGGCCGGAAAACTGGGAGCCCTGCTCCTGCAACTTTCTCCCGCGTTTTCGCCCCGCCAACACGGGCTGGCTGAGCTGGAGCCGTTCCTCGATTTACTCGGCGCCTATCCCGTGGCCATTGAATTTCGAAATCGCAACTGGGCGGTCGGCCAGCAGTGGGAGGAGACGCGGGAATTTCTGCGGCGGCATCGTGCAATTTTTGTGAATGTCGATACCCCGGGGGACGAGCATTTCACCATCATGCCGTCCGATCTCGATGAAGTAACAAACAAGGAGATCGCTTATTTGCGGTTGCACGGGCGCGACGCCAAAGCCTACATGACAGGCAAGACGGTGGCGGCCCGTTTCAATTACGACTACACCGATGCGGAAGTGGCGGAGGTGGCGGAGCGAACTAAGAAGCTGGCCGGGGAAGCGCGCAAGGTGCACGTCGTGTTCAACAACAACGCTCTCGATTACGCGCCGCAAGCGGCCTCGCGTTTGCGCACGGCGCTCGGGCAGATTGTCCGGCGGCCGCCCGCGACACTGGAGTTGTTTTAGATTAGGCTCGGACGGTGGAGCCCACAGAGCCAACGCGGTCGACCCCCAGCAGTTACGGTCCGCGGCTTCCCCGCTCGGTCGCGGGTGTCAAGGAATGGCTGAACGATCATCACATGACGTTGATGTCGATCAACGATACGCCGCATTCCATGGCGCTCGGCTCGGCCATTGGCATGTTCTTTGGGTTCACTCCGCTCTATCCGCTCAAGACTCTGCTTTCCATCGTGGTGGCGTGGATATGCCGGTGCAATAAAGTGGCTGCGGCCATTGCCGTGACGTTGCACGACGTGCTGATCTTCGCGATGCCCGCCATCTATTTCGCGGAGTACAAACTGGGGTGCTGGGTGTTGCATCGCCCGACGCCGGTCCGCATGCGCTTTGGGCGAATCGGGTTCTACGATTATGTCAACTGGCACCTTTTTTCGCGCTGGATCTGGCCGGCTCTGATCGGCTCGCTTTTCCTCGCCATTCCGGCAGCGGTCGGGGCTTATGTGCTGATGCGCCTGCTGGTGAGCCGGGCCCGAAATTGCGCCAGCAGCGGTTAACCCGGCGGCCGGGGCGCAGATTTCTGCGAGGAACGGCACAAGAGTTGCAGCATTGGAGCGCCGATGATTTGTCCCCCGAGAAAAGGGGCACGGATCGCGCTCAATATCTATATATGAAATCCTTCTTCGCCATTCTCTCCGGGTTGCTGCTTTGCTCGTGCGCCGACATGTATGTGACCAAAACCGACGTCGCCACTCCCGGTGGCGGGTCAGGCGCGGCCATCGACGCCAAAGACTTCGCCTCGAACGGCGTGCATATGACGACGAATTGCGGAGTAGGGGCTTCAGACCCACGCGCTATTTATATCCGGCCCTTCTGTATCGATACGGCTGTCTTCGAAGGTGATCAGGCCAATTCGGAAGGCGAAATGCCCATCCGGAAAGCGCTGGCTCCTGTCGAATTTGCGGAAGACCTCAAGCAGGAATTGGAAAAAATAGCTCCGGCTCGCGTCCTCAAGGATAGTGAGAGTCCGCGCCTCGGCTGGCTGGTGGAAGGACGTTTTGAGCGAATCGATGGCGGGAGTCCGTTAGCGCGTTTCTTTGTCGGCAATTTCGGACCGGGCCGTTCCTTTCTGGCTTTGCATGTCCGGATTACCGACGTGAGCAAAGGCGTGGTGGTGTATGAATTCGACATGGCGGGCAGGAGCGGCTACCAAGGCAAACTCGGAACGCTCCGGGCGAGCGGCCTGGGCAAGGCGAGTCATTTCGACCTGCGCAATGCAGCGGAGCGGATGTATATTACTCTGAGCACGAATCCCTATCGTTACGCACAGCGTTCGGACGCGACCTTGCAATAGTAAGTCGCCTCCGAGGCAGAGGGCTTGATTGGGGGTTGCCAATCGGGAGGCGGCGACTAAGGTGCTGCCGTTCCAAGCCGCCCTGTGATCGTATTACGTCGATTTGTCCTTCTTTTTGTTGCGCTTAGCCGGATCGTCACCGCGGATTCGGCGAACGCGGCGCAGGCGTACATCATCGCTGATTCGAAAACCGGCTACATCCTGCAACAACAGGAACCGAAGGCGAAACGGCAGGTGGGGAGCCTGACTAAAATCGCGACCGCGGCCGTCGTTCTGGACTGGGCCGAACACAAGTCCGGGAACCTCGCCCAGGTGGCGACCATTCCACCGGAAGCGTTCGTGGGCGTGACCGAGAATCACATCGGTTTTCAACCGGGCGATCGCATGGAGTTGCGCGATCTTCTCTATGCCGCACTCGTGCAGTCGGACAATATCGCAGCCTACACCCTGGCAGCCCATGTGGGGTCGCAATTGCAATCGAGCCTGCCGGCCGGAACGAAACCATTAGCCCCGGTCGATATTTTTGTCAGCCAGATGAACGCGTTAGCCAAGCAGCTGAAGATGGAGAAGACGCGGTTCGTTAATCCGCATGGCATCGACGATAAGGTGAAGCCAACTCCATTTTCCACAGCGGAGGATATGGCGCGCCTCGCTCGTTACGCGACGAACAAGGCGAGCTTTCGTTTCTACGTGTCACAAAAAGAACGCCAGATTTCCTTCGATCATCAGGGGCGCAAACGGAGCTACATGGTTCGCAACACCAACGAACTGCTGGGGCGCGATGGCATTGACGGCGTGAAAACCGGGCAAACCGCGCGGGCCGGGCAGTGCCTGATCCTTTCGGCTAATCGCGAAGCGGAAATCGTCAAGCAAGGGCAGATGACAACCGTCTACCCCCGTCATTTGATTATCGTTCTGCTCGGGAGCACGAATCGTTTCGCCGAGGGCGATGCGCTCGTCCGGACGGGATGGCAATTGTACGATCAATGGGTCGCGGGCGGCCGGCTGGTCGATCCGCTGAAAGTTCTTTAGGCAGCTGTCCAAGAGATGAAGCCGCGCATCGGTGTTCTAACAAGTGGGGGAGATTGCCCGGGGCTTAACGCCGTCTTACGCGGAGTTGTGCTGGCCTCCGAGAAATTGGGGTGGGAAGTGGTCGGCTTTAAGGACGGCTTCGAAGGGCTGCTGCCTTCCGGCGATAGTCTCATTCTTGATCGGAATACGACCAAAGGAATCATGGGTCTGGGCGGCACCATGATCGGCACGACCAATCGCGGCCATTTTATTGCCAAGGTCGGGGCGGGCGATCGCATGGTCGTAGCCGCCGACGTGATCGAGAAGGCGAAGGGAGTCCTGCACGGTCTGGGTGTAACAGCGCTCCTTATCGTGGGTGGGGATGGCTCCATGACGACGGCTTTGCAGTTGCAGGAAGCCGGCATCAACTGCATCGGAATTCCAAAGACGATTGATAACGACCTGGAAGCGACGGCCATGACCTTCGGATTTGATTCTGCGGTGGCCGTAGTCATGGACGCGCTCGATCGCCTGCACACCACGGCCAGCAGCCACAAACGTGTCATGGTAGTCGAAGTGATGGGACGTCACGCTGGCTGGATTGCTTTGCATGGCGGAGTGGCGGGCGGGGCTGACGTCATTTTAATTCCGGAAATCCCTTTTGATTTTGAGCACATTTCCAACGCGATCAAGGCCCGCGACGCCGGCGGTGACCTGAGCTCGCTGGTGGTGGTAGCCGAGGGGGCCAAGGCGCGGGATGGACAACAAATCAAACGCGACATGGAAGGCGGCGAGTTTCGCCTCGGCGGCATCGGCGACATGGTTGCGCGCGAAATTGCCACGCGCACCGGGAAAGATACCCGCCTCTGTGTGCTCGGCCATCTGCAGCGCGGGGGAGCGCCGACCACGCTGGATCGAATCCTGGGGACGCGGTTTGGGGTGAAGGCCGTGCAATTGGCTAACGAAGGACACTTTGGTTCCATGGTCAGTTACCAAAATTATCAGATGCGACACGTTCCCATCGCCGACGCGGTCAATCGCCTGCGCCTGGTGCCGCCCAACGGAGAAATGGTGCAAACGGCGCGCGACGTGGAAATCTGCTTTGGTGATTAGAGTGGCATCGGCTTGCAGCCGATGATTTCTTCGTCGCACCGCAATGCCCCAATGAAAATTATCCTCGCTTACTCGGGCGGCCTCGATACATCGATCATTCTCCGCTGGTTGAAGGAGAATTATGACAATGCCGAGATCATCGCGTTCTGCGCCGATATCGGACAGGAAGAAGAGCTGGAGGGACTCGAGGAGAAGGCCCTGAAAACCGGTGCGTCCAAATGTTACATTGAAGATCTGCAGGAGGAGTTCGCGCGCGATTTTATTTTCCCCATGTTTCAAGCGGGGGCCATCTACGAAAATCAATATTTTCTGGGGACCAGTATCGCGCGCCCCCTTATCGCCAAGCGCATGGCTGAGATCGCGCGCGCCGAAAACGCCACGGCCATTGCGCATGGCGCCACGGGGAAGGGGAACGATCAGGTTCGATTCGAACTGACCGCGGCGGCGCTTGCCCCGGAGCTGAAGGTCATCGCTCCCTGGCGGGAGGAACGGTTCCGCCAGGAATTTCCCGGTCGGGCCGAGATGATTGCCTATGCCGAAGCGCATGGTATTGCCGTAACCGCCACCGTCGCCAAATCCTATTCGATGGACCGCAACCTTCTTCACATCAGCTTTGAGAGCGGGGTTCTGGAAGATCCGTGGTTCGACGCCAGCGCCCCCGAGATGCGGGACATGTACAAGTTAAGCGTCTCGCCGGAGGACGCCCCTAACGAGCCGGAATTTATCGATCTGGAGTTCGAGCGGGGGAACTGCGTGGCCGTCACTCTTGGAGGGGGACGCGCCGTCGTGCCCTCAGATTCAGGCGCCGACAGCGCGACGTCCTCCAGAATGTCACCGCTTCAGGTTATGCGAACACTAAACAAGATTGGCGGGAAGCATGGTATTGGGCGGGTTGATATCGTGGAAAATCGCTCGGTCGGCATGAAGGGCCGCGGCGTTTACGAGACACCCGGCGGCGCCATTCTGCATTTCGCCCATCGCCAGATGGAAACTCTGACGATGGATCGTGAGGTCATGCATCTGCGCGACGAGTTGATTCCAAAGTACAGCACCCTCGTTTACAACGGCTACTGGTTCTCACCCGAGCGCGAAGCCTTGCAGGCCCTGGTCACCGAAACGCAGAAGAACGTGACCGGAGTAGTGCGCCTGAAACTTTACAAGGGCAATATCATCGTGGTCGGAAGAAAGAGTCCCGTTAGTCTGTACGATCCCGAGATCGCGACCATGGAAGGCGGGGAGGCCGCCTATAATCAAAGCGACGCCACCGGTTTCATTCGATTGAATGCGCTCCGGCTAAAAGTGCGCGCCGCGCTGAAGTCAAAAGGGAGGGGCGATTGACCCAATCGCCCGCGGGCGGTTCGGTCAACCGCCCCTAACCCTCGCCGGAATAAGGCTAACGGAAATGGCAACCTCCTGTGTAAAGCTGAACGGCGCTTTGGACTCTTTAATTTTCAGCGAACGATCTGGCTAACTGGAGAAAATGAAGACTAACAAAATTATCTGTACCGCGTTGGGCGTCATGCTGGTTGCTCCCGCGTGGGCCGCGGAAGTCACAGTCGTGAAAGATGTCCTGGGACCGGAAGGTCCGTTGTTCATCGACGGCAATCTTTACTACGTCGGCTGGGTCTCGAACACGCTGGAAAAGTGGGATGGCAAAACATCCACCGTGCTGAATCATACCGAGGGCTGCGGTCATAACGGCCTGGCGCTTACGAAGCAGAAAACATTTCTGCTCGCTTGTACCGAGGAACATGGCGCCATCATGGAACTCGATCTGGCCGGGAAACAGTTGCGCCGTTGGGAGGCCGACAAAAACGGCCAGCCTTTTGCCGGCGGCATCAATGACATTGTCGTAGCGCCTAACGGCGCTGCTTATGCCACCGTCTTTGGCCCCTACGCCGACCTGCCCACCTCCGTGGTCGGGAAAATTGTGTATCTGGCCCCGGGTGGTCAGCAATGGGCCGAGGTTGCGAACGATCTTAATTACGCCAATGGCATCGGCGTTTCGCCCGACCAAAAAACCCTCTACGTCAGTGAAACCGTGGGCAACTGCATGCTGAAGTTCACCATCAATGACGATGGCTCGTTGAGTCACAGGGCAAATTTCGCGCTGCTCAATCTTCTTGTGACCGACAAGAACAAATCGTGGTGGCTTGGCCCCGATAGCATGAAGATCGACCGCAAGGGCAACATTTATGTCGCGCAGTGGTTCGGTGGCAAGGTTTTGAAACTATCCCCCGAAGGCAAGCTCCTGCATGTCTTCGAAATCGCAGCAGGTGATGGAACGACCAACGTTGCTTTTGGTGAAGACGAGAAGGAATTGTTCGTCACGGTGGTGAAAGATCCAAAAGACCCGAAAGCGAAGGGCAGCATCGTGAAGATTCCCAATTTCGAGTAGCCCCTTTACATAATGATATAGGCGTTCGCCGCGACAAAAGCCAAGCTGACATGTCGCCGAAGATGTCGAAGGAGCGTTTGAGCGAAGGCGCGTGAACCTTACCTGCGCCTCCTTGCGGGGGGCGTTGGGTGCTTCTATATTTTGAGGGCGGCTATCAATTGGAAGGAATCATTATGGCAACAACCATCGCAGCTCCGAAAAAGGCTCCCGCGGGCGAACCTGATTTTCTTCCGTTGCAGGGAACCGATTACGTCGAGTTCTATGTGGGAAACGCGAAACAAGCCGCCCATTTTTACAAGACCGCTTTCGGCTTTCAGAGCCTGGCCTACTCCGGACCCGAAACCGGAGTGAAGGATCGGGTCAGTTACGTCATTCGTCAGAACAACCTGACCTTCATGCTGACCACGCCGCTGCGTAAGGACGGGCCGATCGCCGAGCACATCCAGAAGCACGGGGACGGCGTCAAGATTCTTGCTTTGAAAGTGGGGAACGCCACCTCGGCCTGGCAGGAGACCACCAGGCGCGGGGGCAAGAGTTACCTGGAGCCCCAGACTTTCTCGGACGACAACGGCAAGGTGGTGGTGAGCGGCATCCATACGTATGGGGACACGGTGCACTTGTTCGTTGAGCGCAATGACTACACGGGTGTGTTCATGCCGGGATTTCGCAAATGGGAATCCGCTTACAATCCGACGCAGACCGGTCTCCTTTATGTCGATCATTGCGTGGGCAACGTCGGCTGGAACCAGATGAATCCGTGGGTCAAATTCTACGAAGAGGTCATGGGTTTTCGCAATATCCTGACCTTCGATGACAAGGACATCTCCACTGAATACTCCGCGCTCATGAGCAAGGTGATGAGCAACGGCAACGGGTTCGTGAAGTTTCCCATCAACGAGCCGGCCGAGGGAAAAAAGAAGTCGCAGGTCGAAGAGTACCTCGAATTTTACAACGGCGAAGGCGTGCAGCATATCGCCGTGGCCACCAAGGATATCGTCGCCACGGTTTCGGAATTACAAAAACGCGGGGTCGAGTTCCTCCAGATTCCGGCGAGTTATTACGCCACGGTGCTGGATCGGGTGGGACACATCGATGAAGATCTGGCGCCGTTGCAGAAGCTTGGCGTTTTGATTGATCGCGACGAGGAAGGGTACCTATTGCAGATCTTTTCCAAGCCGGTGGAAGATCGACCAACGCTCTTTTTTGAAATTATTCAGCGCAAAGGTGCGAAGAGTTTCGGCAAAGGAAATTTCAAGGCGCTTTTCGAGGCGCTCGAGCGGGAGCAGGACGCGCGCGGGAATTTGTAACAGAACCAAAGCCGATGCCATTTTATCACAAGCTGGGGGAAATTCCGCGCAAGCACCACATCTGGTTTCATCGCCACGGCGCGGCCACGTTTAAGAATGAAGGGATCGCTTACGAGCACGTCATTACGACGGAGGGATTTAACGAGGCCTATTCGATCATGTATCACCTGCGCCCGCCCACCCGCGTGCGGAGCGTCAAGCTTTTGAAATGCCAGGAGCTGAAGAAGGCGGCGGAGAGCCCCTTGCGACATCATCACCTGAAAACGGCCGACATGCCCCGGCGCGGCGATGTTTATACGGGCCGTATTCCCCTTCTCTTTAACCAGGATATGACGGCCTACCGCGCTCGGCCGGTCAAAGCCTACGGGGATTTTGAATATTACCGGAATGGCGGCGCCGATGAGATTATTTTCGTTTTCAAAGGAGGTGGAACACTGGAGTCGGCCTTCGGAAAACTGCGCTATCGCGCGGAGGACTACATCGTCATTCCGCGCGGCATCACCTACCGGTTGGTGCCTGATAAGGTGGAAGAGGAAGATTATCTGGTTCTGGAATCGGCAGGACCGGTGCGAATTCCCTCGCGTTACCTTAATCACGAGGGCCAAATTCGGATGGGTTCGCCCTACTCGGAGCGGGATTTGCACGGGCCG
>JBBRQE010000033.1:0-27587 GCA_038226905.1 Chthoniobacterales bacterium
CACCCAAAGCTTGCCACAAAATGGACACAAATCTGAAGATACAAGCTTCATCGTCTGGTTAGGCGACGGGGGATGAACAAACACCCAAGTCCGAGTGCGGCACATGCAACCACTGAGCCAGCATAGCGCCATGTGAGAGTCACGATGTGAATAATCACCTGCGTGGAAAGAATCGAACCGCCGCCGGGCGGTTCTTCTGTGGTCGTCACATGAAAAAGATCGCCAGTAACTAGCTGGATTGTAATCGCCGCGATGAGCGAACCGATGATGAGACCAATGCCGACCATTTGACGCTGGGTAAGGTTCATGTGGCGGAGTCACCTAACGAGGTATAGGCCGCGCACAAATACGCGCGCGCGAGAATTGGGTTGGATCTGCCTTTTAGCGATGCTCGACGATTCGGCTTGCGAGTCAACGGCAAATGGGCTTCCAAGGTCCCGGTGGCGAGCAAGTCGCTGGTTCTGCAACAGGTTCGTGGCTGGCTCGTGCGGCACTAGACATCTTCCCCCTAATGCACCGGAGACCGGCGGGCGGATGCTGGGGGTCGGCCTGTGAATCTTGCAGGAATGTGAAATCGACGGTCGCTGGAAGAAGGCGGGTCGTTGCGTGCAAAGTCGAAAAAGGATCGGTTAACCGCTGACTACACGGAATACCACTGAAAAGACTTCGAATCGCTCCCCTCCCGAGTTTGGAGTCTCGGTCGGGCGGCTGCCTAACTGCCAAGTCGGGACGCCTCAACAGAGTGAGGCGGCTATAGAGACCGAATCGGGGCCGGGCTAAGTGCGGTTATCGTTTCAGGCGCCAGCCCAGGAGGACGTTGCGCCTGCGCAGTCGGCAGCTGTCTCGCACGAGGGTGAAGGTGAGGTCCGAACCTTTGCGCTCGAACCGGTAGAGTCCGTCGCTGGTGCAGTCTTTCGGCATCATCCCGCCGGTGCTTTGAAGACTAATGGCCTGGCCATCGATGGAGTATTTTCCCCACGCTTCCGGCTTGCCATCGTTCGTTAGGTCAACCTCGAACGTCCCATCTTGTTTGATGGTCCAAACGGCGCCGACCCGGTTGACCCATGTTCCTGCGAGAGGCGAGACCGGTCGATGGGGCAGCCAGGCACATCCTTGCCAAAGGCCAGCCAGAATGATCGCGCTGGTCAGAAGGTGAAACGACCGTCTCGGCATCGGGAGAAGGTGACAACTCAAGCCACGTAATTCAAGAGAGATCGCGGAATCGAATGTCGGGCGCGGCCTGATTTTTATGCCGTGCGACCGCAACAGTTCTTGAACTTTTTCCCGCTGCCACAGGGACAGGGATCGTTCCGACCCACTTTCGGGAGCCCGCGCCGGACCGGTAGATCGAGTGTGATTTCGTTATCCCCATCGCCATTCCCGCTGGCTGAGACACTTCCGCTGGGGTGGGGCCGGACTCCACGCGGTGGTCCGTCCGCGGTGGGCGCACTGGGCGTATGTTCGCGCTGCAAAAATTGCGGCAGGGTCGCGAGAAAATTCTCGAAGGCCTGCAGATTGGAAGTGCTCCGGAAAAGGTTATGCAGCACTTCGTTCTTAATGTTGGCCATGAGATCGACAAACATGTCGTAGGCCTCGGTCTTGTACTCGATGAGCGGATCTTTCTGGGCGTAACCCCGCAAGTAAACGCCCTCGCGCAGAGCGTCCATGGCGTAAAGATGCTCCTGCCAGAGCCGATCAATCGCATTCAGGATGACGTATCGCTCCAGGCTGGTCACGGCCGTCGCTTCTTCATGGCTCGATTTGCGCTCGTAGGCTTCCTTGATTCGCTCCACCAGAAACTTCGAATTTTGCTCGACGGACCGGCTTTCGAACTCCGCTCGCTCCTTCGTTAGGCCAAGCGGGAATGTCGTGTTCACCCAGTGCAGGAGGGCGCTGTATTCGGGTTCCGCCTCGTCCACATGTTCCTTTACCTTGGCCGGAACGGCCTCATCGATCACTTCGTAAACGAGGGTGCGCGGATTCTCCGAATCGATTACTTCATTGCGATAGCCGTAGACGACTTCGCGCTGATTGTTCATGACGTCGTCAAAATCCAGGGTGCGTTTGCGCTGTAGATAATTGCGCTGCTCCACCCGCTTTTGAGCGGTCTCGACGGATTTGTTCAACCAGGCGTGTTCGAGTTCCTGGCCTTCCTCCAACCCAAACCGCTCCATGATGCGTGTCATGCGGTCGGCCGCGCCGAAGTTGCGCATCAGATCGTCCTCGAAACTGACATAAAAGCGCGAACTGCCCGGATCCCCCTGGCGCGCGCAACGCCCGCGCAGCTGGCGATCAATCCGGCGCGATTCGTGTCGCTCCGTCCCGATGACATAAAGGCCTCCCCGATCCGCCACTGTCTCGCCCAGTTTAATATCGGTGCCGCGCCCCGCCATGTTGGTGGAGATGGTGACCGTTCCCGGCTGACCGGCGCGCATGACGATTTCCGCTTCCTGCATGTGATACTTGGCGTTGAGCACGTTGTGCGGAATTTTCTCGCGCTTGAGCATGCGGCTGAGCAACTCGGAAGCTTCCACGCTGACCGTGCCGACCAGGACGGGCTGCTCCTTGGCGTGACGCTCCCTGATTTCGTTGATGACTGCGTTGTATTTCTCGCGCCGGGTCTTGTAGATCCGGTCGTTAAAATCCTTGCGCGCCACCGGCCGGTTGGTCGGGATGACGTTGACGTCGAGTTTGTAAATGTCGTGGAATTCGGACGCTTCCGTCTCGGCCGTTCCGGTCATGCCCGCCAGCTTCTGATAGAGCCGAAAGTAATTCTGAATCGTAATGGTGGCGAGCGTCTGCGTCTCGCGGTCGATCTGCACTCCCTCTTTCGCTTCCACCGCCTGGTGCAAGCCGTCGCTCCAGCGCCGGCCCGGCATTTTTCGACCGGTATATTCATCCACGATGACGACCTTATTTTCTTCGATGACGTATTGGACGTCCTTCTCAAAGAGACAGTAGGCGCGCAAGAGCTGCGAAATATTGTGGATGCGCTCGCCTTGCGCGTCGCAGTGCTGCTGGCGCTCCGCTTTCTTGCTGTCCTTCTCTTCCTGGGTCAGGGACGGGTCGAGATCGACCTCCGTAAATTCACTGATCAGATCGGGCAGAACAAAGGCATTGGGATCGTCCGGGTTCATGAAAGCGCGGCCCTGCTCCGAGAGATCGGCTTCCTGTGATTTCTCGTCGATCGTGAAAAAGAGTTCTTCCTTTAGAGCGAAGAGCTCGTCCTTGCGGGAATCCTGGTAGAACTGCAACTCGGCCTTGTCGATGGCGCGCCGCTTTTCCGGATCTTCCATCATGCGCAAGAGCTGCTTGTTGCGCGGCTGGGCCAGCTTGACCTTGAACATGAGCAGCCCGGGATCCTGCAGCCCGGCCGCATATTTGACATCGGACTCGGTGATCTTTCCCTCCTTGCCGGTCGCGGTGATCTCGGAGAGATGAACCCGGAGTTCCGCGGCTAGTTTCTTGACCGCGTCCGAAGCTGCAACATCCGATTCCTGCGGAACAAAAGTTTCGACCTTCGAGCGTTCCCAAAGCTCGACCGCTTCACTGGCGAGCCGATTCGCCAACATGGTCTGTTTGCGCACCACCTGCTCGACCAGCGGCTTCCATTTATCGTACTGATGAGTCGAGACGGTGGCCGGACCGCTGATGATTAACGGTGTGCGCGCCTCATCGATGAGGATCGAATCGACTTCGTCCACGATGGCGTAATGATAGCCGCGCTGCACCTGCTGCTCGCGAGTGGTGGCCATGCCGTTATCACGCAAATAGTCGAAACCAAACTCGCTGTTCGTTCCATAGGTAATGTCCATGGCGTACTGCTGACGACGAAGCTCGAGCGATTGATCGTGCTGAATGATGCCAACCGTTAGGCCGAGAAACTGGTAGAGCCGCCCCATCCATTCCGCATCGCGCCGGGCCAGATAGTCGTTAACCGTGACCAGGTGGGCGCCCCGTCCGGTCAGCGCGTTCAGGTAAAGCGGCAAGGTAGCCACCAGCGTTTTACCTTCACCCGTGGCCATCTCGGCGATGCGCCCGCGGTGCAAGACCATCCCGCCGACCAGCTGCACATCGAAGTGCACCATGTTCCAGGTCATCGGCTGATCGCAAACGCTGAAGGTTTCCTTGCGTTCGGTCAGACGGCGAGCCGCATTCTTGACCACAGCAAAGGCCTCCGGCAAAATCTCATCCAGGCGCGCCCACTGATCCTGGGCCGACGGGAGTTTGGCCAATTCCTCCTGCCACACCTTCGTCATCTCGCGCAGCTGGTCGTCCGAAAAGCTCTGCAGCCGGGCCTCAAACTCGTTGATGCGAGCAACCATCGGGGACAGACGCTTTACCTCGCGCTGGTTTTTCGACCCGATTATTTTCTTTAAAATCCAACCAATCATGTCGTTATCAATATCCCCGAAATCCGGCTCGTATCAATGGAGCCCGCACAGGTCGGAACCTGTCGCACAGAGTTCGCCGGGGCGCGAACGGGCCGGCGCGAGAAGTCGCAGGGACGTGGCTCTGCGGCGTGCACTGCGCGCGCGTTAGCTCCGCGTTGGACGCCTGGCCATGTCCGGTGACGTCATCATTGTGCAAGATGCTTTTGCAGTTATTCTCGGCCATGAAGAAGATCATCTCCACCGCCGACGCGCCCGCTGCCATCGGGCCCTATTCCCAGGCCGTCAGGGTCGGATCGACCCTCTACTGCGCGGGCCAGATTCCTTTGGATCCCAAGACCGGCCAGATTGTCTCGCCCGACATCACCGAGCAAACCAAACGAGTCATGCTGAACATTACCGAGGTATTGAAGGCGGCCGGTCTCACCTTCGCCAATGTCGTCAAGACCACCATCTTCCTCACCGATTTCGCCGACTTTCAAACGGTCAACGAAATTTACGGCTCGCACTTTCCACAAGATCCTCCGGCCCGTTCCACCGTTCAGGTGGCCGCTCTGCCCAAGAACGCCCGCGTTGAAATTGAAGTGATTGCGGTCGACTACGCCAGGTCTGGCGGGGGCGTGGCCAGCGATACCTCCGGATAGAATGCGCCGCGGAACAGGAAGAATAGAATCCGCGCGAGCCTACCCAATCCGGGGAGGTGGCGTGCGCTCGACAAACCAATATGAGTGAGGATCTTCCGGCCCTCTTTCGGAAAACGGGTGCGCTGCTCGATGGGCACTTCATCCTCCGCTCCGGCTTGCACAGCCGGCAATTCTTCCAATGCGCGCTCCTTCTCCAGCACACCGGAATCGCGGCCGATGTCTGCGGCAGGCTGGCCGGGAAACTGCGGGATTATCAATGTGAGACCGTCATTTCCCCCGCCCTCGGCGGCATCATTGTCGGACAGGAAATCGGACGTTCGTTAGGCAAGCGACACATCTTCGCCGAGAAAGAGGCCGGAGGTCTCGTCCTGCGCCGGGGCTTTGCCATCCAGAAAGGAGAACGCTTTATTGTGGCGGAAGACGTGGTCACGCGCGGCGGCCGCGTGCGCGAGACGATCGATATTGTGCGGGCTCACGGCGGAGTTGTCTCCGCCGTTGGCGTCATCGTCGATCGCAGCGGCCAAGCCAAACCGGACTTCGGCTGTCCGTTTGTCAGCCTGATTGAAATGAATCTGGAAACGTTCGAAGCCGACCATCTGCCACCCGATCTCATCGCCACTGCGGCCGTCAAACCCGGAAGCAAGTAGCGATACGTAAAAGGATGCTTATTATGAAGGCAGGTAATTTCTTGAATGACTGACCGGAATTCTACGGCCCCCGCCGCTTCGGCTTCGCCCGCCCGCAGCCCCGGTGCCATCCGCGGGATGCTCGGCTCCTCGGTCGGACGGAAGATGATCGTCGCTCTGACCGGGGTGATTTTGATTCTTTTCGTGGTCGGACATCTGGTGGGTAATCTCCAGATTTTTATCGGACCAGAGTGGATCAACGGATACGCCCAGCATTTGCGCGATCTGGGTCCGCTGCTCTGGGTAATCCGGGCGTCCCTCCTCCTGACCGTTCTGCTCCACATTTATTTCACCATTCTGCTGGCCATCGATAATCGGCGGGCCCGGCCGCATGCTTACGTGGTCAAGGAACACGTCAAAGCCAGCTTCGCCTCGCGGCACATGGTGGCGAGCGGCCTTGTCGTTTTCGCTTTCATCGTCTTTCATCTGCTCCATTTCACAGGCCACCAGTTCAATCCGCAGTTCCCTCTCCTGAAGAACGATCCGCTCAATCATTACGACGTTTTCTCCATGATGGTTTACGGGTTTCAAAATCGTTACGTCTCCGCCTTTTATATCGTGGGACTGTTCCTCCTGACCCTTCATCTAACCCATGGAGCCTCCAGTTTTTTTCAATCCCTCGGCCTCAGCAACCGTAAGCTTACGCCGGCCCTCGCCTTCTGGGCGCGCCTCTTCGCCTGGCTTATCTTTATCGGCTACACCTCCATCCCGGTGGCGATCCTTCTCGGTTTGGTGCAGCCGGCCCAGCAGTTATGATCGGGACGCTCGACGCGAACGTTCCGCCTGGAACACTCTTCGAAAAATGGCGCACCCATCGCGATCATTCCCGGCTCGTTAGCCCAAATAATCGCCGCAAGTTTGAGATCATTATCGTGGGAAGCGGCCTGGCCGGCGGCTCGGCCGCCGCCACTCTCGGAGAGTTGGGCTACGGCGTGAAGTGCTTCTGTTACCAGGACTCGCCCCGCCGCGCGCATTCCATCGCCGCGCAGGGTGGGATCAATGCAGCCAAGAATTACCAGAACGACGGCGACAGCGTTTACCGGCTCTTCCATGACACGGTTAAAGGCGGTGATTTCAGATCGCGCGAAGCCAACGTCTATCGCCTGGCTGAGGTAGCCAATCTCATCATCGATCAATGCGTCGAACAGGGCGTCCCGTTTGCCCGCGAATACGGTGGGCTCCTCGCCAATCGGTCGTTCGGCGGGGCTCAGGTATCGCGCACTTTCTACGCGCGCGGACAGACTGGACAGCAACTTTTGCTGGGAGCCTACCAGGCGCTCAGCCGCCAGATCGCCGCCGGCACCGTGCAGATGTTTTCGCAGACGGAGATGCTCGATGTAGTACTGGTCGATGGCCACGCCAAGGGAATTATCACGCGCAATCTGGTCACCGGAAAAATCGAGACGCACTCGGCCGACGCGGTCATCCTGGGCACGGGCGGTTACGGCAACGTCTTCTATCTCTCGACCAACGCCCGCGGCTGCAATGTGACCGCCACTTATCGCGCCTACAAAAAGGGCGCGCTCTTCGCCAATCCCTGCTTCACCCAGATTCATCCGACCTGCATCCCGGTGGCCGGCGAATATCAATCCAAGCTAACCCTCATGTCCGAGTCGCTGCGCAACGACGGCCGCGTCTGGGTTCCCAAGAGCAAGGAGGACGTAAACAAGGCGCCGGGGCAAATCCCCGAGACCGACCGTGATTACTACCTCGAACGCAAGTATCCGAGCTTCGGTAACCTGGCCCCGCGCGACATCGCTTCGCGCGCGGCCAAGGAAGTCTGCGACCAGGGACTGGGCGTGGGCCCCGGCGGCCGTGGCGTCTATCTTGATTTCGCGGACGCCATTCGACGGCTCGGCCAACCCACTATTCAGGAGCGTTACGGAAATCTGTTCGCGATCTACGAGAAGATCACCGGCGAAAATGCCTACCGCGTCCCCATGCGGATTTATCCGGCTGTTCATTACACGATGGGCGGCCTCTGGGTTGATTACAATCTCATGAGCAATGTGCCCGGGCTTTTCGTTATTGGTGAAGCCAACTTCTCCGATCATGGCGCGAATCGACTCGGAGCCAGCGCCCTCATGCAGGGTTTGGCCGACGGTTATTTTGTGCTCCCTTACACCCTGCCGAATTATCTGGCGGGCCAAATGGGCAGGCGTCCGTCGGTCGATCACGCCGAATTCAAACAAGCCGAACAAGACGTGCGCGCCCGCATCGCCCGGCTGCTCGGCGTCAACGGCAAGCGCTCGCTCGATTCCTTTCATCGCGAACTGGGCTTGCTCCTGTGGGACAAATGCGGCATGGCGCGAAACGCGGCAGGTTTACAGGAAGCTCTGCGGAGAATCCCGACTTTGCGCGAAGAGTTCTGGAGCAATGTGCGCGTCCCCGGCCATGGCGAAGACTTTAACCAGTCACTCGAACGCGCCGGTCGCGTCGCCGATTTTCTCGAATTTGGAGAACTGATGTGCCTCGACGCGCTGGAGCGGGACGAATCCTGCGGCGGCCATTTCCGCGAGGAGCATCAAACGCCCGATGGAGAAGCGCTCCGCGATGACGAGCGATTCGCCTCCGTCTTCGCCTGGGAATATCAAGGGAACGGACAGGCCACCGCGCCGAAATTGCACCGCGAACCACTTAATTTTGAAACAGTGCATTTAACGCAGAGAAGCTACAAATAAGTTGAGAGTTTTTAGTTGAGAGTTGAGAGGCAAGACATGTTTAACTTTGAAAAACTGGACGTATGGCAAAAAGCGATTGATTTCGCAGATCTAGTTTACAATCGAACAAAACATTTTCCGGCTGATGAACGATTTGGACTCACCACGCAGATTCGTCGGGCGGTAATCTCCGTATCATCTAATATCGCAGAGGGATCGTCGCGCTCATCGAAACATGATTTCGCGCGTTTTATCGAGATTGCAGCCGGATCGGTATTCGAAGTCGTGTCTCAATCATTTGTGGCTCGGCGACAGGAATTTCTCAAAGAGGATGATTTTCAACGAATTTATGCGGCAGCGGAAGAGCAAAGTCGGATGCTCAGCGGTTTGCGCCGATCGTTACTCACCCCGGAATAGTCGCATAGTTGTTTTCCTCTTCTCAACCATCAACTCTCAACCATGAACTTTAAACTGAGAGTCTGGCGGCAAAAAGATGCCAAATCGAAGGGGAAACTCGCCGCGTACGAGGCGAAGGACATTTCTCCAAATACTTCGTTCCTCGAAATGCTCGACATCGTGAACGAATGCCTTGTCGTGGCGGGCGACGAACCGATCGCTTTTGATTCGGATTGTCGAGAAGGCATCTGCGGCACTTGTTGCCTGACCGTCAACGGCGAGGCGCATGGTCCGGATCATCCCGGCGCGGTTTGCGAACTCTACATGCGAAAGTTTCGGGACGGTGAAACGATCACGGTGGAACCGTTTCGAGCCCGCCCATTCCCGCTCATCAAAGATCTGGTAGTCAATCGGAGTTCGCTTGATCGCATCGTGCAGGCCGGTGGTTTTATCTCGGCCCGGGCCGGTTCCGCGCCGGAAGCCAACTCCCTTCCGATCCCGAAACCGAGCGCCGATTTGGCCATGGAAGCCGCCGCTTGCATTGGTTGCGGGGCCTGTGCGGCAGCCTGCCCCAATGCCTCGGCCATGCTCTTTACTGCGGCCAAGGTTTCGCATCTTGCTTTGTTACCTCAGGGCGATCCGGAACGCGATGCGCGCGTTCTGAAAATGGTGCGGCAAATGGATGCCGAAGGATTTGGCAACTGCACCAACACCTATGAGTGCGAAGCAGTCTGTCCGGCCGAAATCAGCGCCAGTTTCATTGCCAAACTGAACCGCGAATATACGCGCGCCACCTGGCGCACTCGCACGGGAGATTGAAGCCGCAGCGCGGCGTCCCTACCATCAAGGTCGTACGGCACTCCCGGTCACGCCAGTAAAGCACCACAGCTTTGGATCCAATTCCTTCCGCGCGCGTTCTGCCAGAGAGTCGGAATCGGCCTCGTCACGCAGCACCGCAAACATGGTGGAACCAGAACCGGACATCAGTGCCGCGCCCACCTCCGACTGCTTCAATAACCACATTTTCATCGCGGCCAGGAAAACAAATTTCTGAAAAACGGGGCGTTCGAGGTCGTTAAAAAAAATGTGACCGTTAAATTCCTGCGGAGCATACGAGACCTCCGGAATTTCCACGGAATCCTGCCAACTCGAGTAAGCCGCTTCTGTGGAAACGCCGAACTCGGGTTTTAACAGCAGGATCGAGAGGAGAGTCGGCAAATGTCGCGGCGTCACCAGTTCCCCCCGACCCCGGCAAAGAGCCGCGGAATCAAAAAGAAATAACGGCACATCCGATCCGATGGTTGCGGCCAATTCCATCAGAGCTTCCCGGGGCAGGCTCGTTTCGAATAGTTGGTTTAGGCCGGTTAACGTCGCCGCGGCGTCGCTACTGCCGCCCCCCAACCCCGCCCCATGCGGGATCGTTTTTCTGAGTTCGATCCGCACATCGGCCGGCAAACCGGCTTTTTCGAAAAATGCGCGAGCTGCTCGGACGACAAGATTCCCATCGCCTTGCGGGATGGAGGAATCGTCGCAACGAAACTGGATTCCCTTTCCCGCTTCATCCTTCTCCAGCGTCAATTCATCCGCCAAAGAAATGGGTGTGACGATGGTCTCGATCTCATGAAAACCATCGGCCCGCCGGCTGGCGATGCGCAGGGAAAGATTAATCTTCGCGGCCGCGGAAACGTGCATACGTTGCAATCTGTTCACTAAAACCGAAAGAAAAACAGGATGAATTCACGGCCCGAGGCTACCTCCGCGAAGATCATTGTGGCGTTGGATGTGCCCACGCGCGCGGAAGCTCTTCGCCTGGTCGAGCAACTCAGTCCGCACATTTCCATCTTTAAAATCGGACTGCAACTCTACACGGCTGAGGGTCCGGAAATGGTGCGGGCTGTCCTGGCCACGGGCGCTCGCGTCTTTCTCGACCTGAAACTGCACGACATTCCGAACACCGTGGCGCGCGCGATCGAGTCGGCCAATGAGCTGGGTGTGCATATGCTGACCATTCATCTGAGCGGCGGGCGGGCCATGATCGAAGCGGCGGTGGCGGCGCGAAGTGAATCGCTCGCCTTGCTCGGCGTGACGGTGCTCACCAGTATGGACCAGTCGGCTCTCCGTGAAACGGGCATCGCAGGGGCGATGAGCGAGCAGGTGCTGAAATTGGCGCAACTCGGCGCCGCCGCCGGGATCAACGGACTGGTGGCCAGCCCACAGGAGGTGCGGATGCTGCGAGACAAACTCCCCGCACAAATCACGCTGGTCGTTCCCGGCATTCGCCCGGCTTGGGCGGAAAAGGCGGACCAGAAACGCGTCATGACTCCGCGTGATACTCTTGTGGCTGGAGCCGACTACCTGGTCATTGGTCGTCCCATCACCGCTCATAGCGATCCGGTGGAGGCAGTCCGGCGAATCTCCGAAGAGCTGCAGAGCTAACAAAAAGGCGGATGCAACTCTTCGAGGAATTGGACGTTGTGTTCGACCCAACTCCGCGATCGGCCGCGCTCAACATGGCGCTCGATGAAGCGCTCTTGGAATCATCCGCGCGTCCTTTGCTGCGCTTCTATCATTGGGATCATCCCGCCTTGTCGTTCGGGTATTTTGGAAAATTCGAGGATGTGGTCCAACATGAAATTGACCGCGATCTCGTGCGCCGATGGACGGGGGGCGGAATTGTCTTTCACGGACGCGATCTGACTTATGCCCTGATCATTCCGGCCTCTGCCCGGCCTTTGCCGCAATCCTCGAGATCGGTTTACACCCTCGTCCATTCCGCGTTGCGCGACGCTGTGCGCGAAAGCGGTTGCCAGGCCGAGCTGGCCACAGAAGACGCGCCCGCAATTTCGGAGGCGTGCTTTGCCCGTCCGGTCACCGCCGACGTGATGGCGAATGGTCGCAAGATAGCCGGCGCAGCTCACCGGAGGACGCGGGCTGGTCTTTTGCATCAGGGCAGCATTCAGCAGGTCGACCTTTCTGACGATTTCGCGCCCGGCTTTGCTCACGCATTGTCGCAGCAATTCGATGAAATATCCGTGGACACGCGACTGCTCGATCGGGCACGCGAAATAGCAGCGACGAAATACGAAAAAACGAGTTGGCTGCAACGACGATGACCCTGGCGAGGCCGGAGGCCTCTTCTCTTCACGGTGGGAAGGCTGTGAGCGTCCCGCGGGAAAGCGACACCTTCCCCTACAAGCTCTTTTTGGCGAATATCGCGCACAAATCATGGCTTCTCCGGCTGTTCTTTTTGACAACCTGCAAGACGACCTCCTATTCTTACTGAGTGGAAGTATCCATGCACTCGGCGACGGCCCCGGCCACGCCCGATAATTCGCTGGGCCGAGTGACCGGCGTTATTCGCCCTGAACTGAGTCGAGTGGAAGCTCGCATCGCCGAGCAGACCACCGCCTTCGATCCAGCCATCGAAGGTTACATCTCGTACGCTGTGGGCAGTCGGGGCAAGCGTTTGCGACCCGTCATGGCCCTGCTCAGCGGCGGCGCCCTCGGCCCGATCACGCCCGAGCACATCGATCTGGCGGTCGTCGTCGAGTTGATTCATATCGCCACGCTGGTTCACGATGACATCATGGATGAAGCCGAACGGCGTCGCGCCCAACCGACGGTCAACGCCCGCTGGGGAAACTCCCTCAGTGTTCTTCTGGGAGACTGTCTTTTCGCGCACGCCTTGAATCTCTCCGCTAATTTCGAGAACGCGGAAGTCGGGCGTGCCATCGCGCGGGCCGCTCGTGAAGTGTGCACGGGCGAGATCATTCAGACGCAGCGTCGATTCGATCTTCACCTTGCGGTCGACGATTATTTTCGCATCATCCAGATGAAGACCGGCTCGCTCTTCGCGGTTTCGGCCGAGTTCGGAGCAATTCTGAGCGGAGCCGACCAAAAGACGGCCCTGGCCTTGAGAGAATTCGCCATGAGCGTGGGCACCGCCTACCAAATCTATGACGATTGTCTGGATATTGCGGGCGAGGAGGACGCCACCGGGAAAACCCTGGGGACCGATTTGCGCAAAGGGAAACTAACCTTGCCCGTTCTGATGTTGCTTCGATCGGCCCCTGCGGTGGAAAAGGAACGATGCGCCGAATTGATTCTGGAAGGGAATCTTTCGGAGATCACGCGTTTGGTTAAAGCGGCGGCGGCTAACGGGGCTCTGAGCGCGGCCATAACAGCGGGGCAGGATTTGCTGCGGAAAGCCGAAGGCAAATTGACCGGCTTGCCGGATAACGAATATACCCGTGCGCTGTTTGGGTTGAGCGACGCGGTGCGGGAACTTTTCGAAGAAGTCCGCGCTTAGATGCCGCCCCTTAAAATCAGCGAGATGCCGGCCGACGAGCGGCCGCGCGAAAAGCTCATTGCTCGGGGCGAGTCGGCCTTAACCGAGGCCGAGCTCCTCGCCATTCTTCTGCGCGTCGGGGTCAAAGGCGCGAGCGCGGTGGACGTTGGCCGACAACTCCTCGACCGCTACGGTTCCCTCGATGGATTGAGCCGGTGCTCGGTTGACGAACTTAAAAAAATCAAGGGAGTTAAGGAGGCCAAGGCGCTTCATCTGGTCGCCGCTTTCGGCATTGGCAAGCGTCTCGCCGGAGCCCGTGCCAAAAACAAGAAGCTCGATTCTCCCGAAAGCATCGAAGCCCTGCTCGGTCCCGAAATGCGGATGTTGCGCAAGGAATCGTTGCGCGTGGTTCTGCTCGACACTCGCTATCATCTGGTGCGCGTCGAAGAAATTTCTCTCGGTAGCATTAACGAAAGCATCGCCCACCCGCGCGACGTATTCCGCCCCGCGGTCATTTCTTCCGCCTACGCTATCGTCGTTGTGCACAATCATCCTTCCGGCGATCCCTCTCCCAGTCAGACCGATCATAGCCTGACCCGCAGACTGGCCGAAGCGGCTGAGCTGCTGCAAATCAAGCTGCTCGACCATATTATTATCGGCGCGCCGACCGAAGGAGTATCCGGTTACTTCAGTTTTAAGGAAGCTGGTGTGCTTTGAAAATTCATGCGACAGCCGTGATCGATTCCGGCGCACAAATTTCTGCTGAGAATGAGATAGGGCCTTACGTCGTCGTGGGTCCTCACGTCACGATCGGTCCTCGCAACGTCATTCGATCGCATGCCGTCATCGAAGGCTTTGTCACCCTGGGAAGTGGCAACTTTATCGGCCCCGGTTGCGTCATCGGTGCCGCCCCGCAGGATTTATCCTTCTCGCCCGAGCGAAAGACCGCTGTTCAAATCGGCGACGACAATGTTATTCGCGAACATTGCACGATTCATCGCGGCAGTGCGGAAGGTACGGCGACCACCATGGGGAATAAAAATTTCCTGATGGTCGGAGCCCACCTCGGACATAACTGCGCCATCGCTAACAACGTGATCATCGCCAACAACTGTTTGCTGGCCGGGCATGTGCGCGTCGATGACAACGCTTTTATCGGCGGCGGTTCCACCTTTCACCAAAACATGCGTGTGGGCCGCCTTGTCATGGTGCAGGGCAGTTCCGCGTTCGGCAAAGATCTGCCTCCTTTCACCATGGCGGCCGAGCGCAACGCCGTTTTCGGGTTGAACATCGTGGGCATGCGTCGGGCCGGTTTTAACGCCGCTCAGCGCGAAGACATCAAGGCCGCTTTCCGATTGCTTTACCTGAGCGGACTCAATCTTTCCCAGGCGTTGGAAAAAGCAGCCACGGCCAACCTTGGTGAGCTCGGGCGTGAATTTTTCGATTTCGTAGCCGAAGCAAAAAAACGAAGTGTTTGTCCCTACCGCGGCAAAAAAGATCGGGCCGAAGCTCTTGGGGAGTGAGACGAGCCAGCGCGTCGGCCGGTAGCCGCGGCACTCATTTGCCGCGCGCAAAAACGCTGACGCCTTCGAAGAATCAGCAGTTGCCTGCCTGCCGAAGGTGGGAACCACTGCGCCCACGGAGAACGGCGAGAATTTCCGCCATCACGCTGACGGCAATCTCGACCGGCGCGTCCGCCCCAATGTCCAAACCAAGCGGCGCATATACCCGGGATAATGCGTTCGACGGCACTCCGCGTTCTTTCAGTTGCTCAAAAACTTGCCGCACTTTGCGATCGCTTCCGATCATCCCAATGTAGCCGGCCCCGGTTCTTTCGAGGGCGGCGGCCAGCGCTTCGCGGTCGATGACATAATTTCGGCTCACCATGACCAAAGCTTCGTCTCCCTGCCACTCTCTCCCCCGAATAAACGTCGGGGGATCCACGTCTCGAACCACCGCGATCCGGGCCGGAAGAGCGCAAGTCACTTCCGCGAGATCGTCGATGATGGTAACGAAGAATCCACACTCGGCCGCAAGGCGGGCGATGGCTTGAGCGCAGTGCCCTCCTCCAATCAGAAAAAGCCCTTCGCCCATAACAATCGGCTCGATCAAGACGGTCGCTTCTCCGCCACAAATCGCGCCGAACGATTCCGGCGAACCGTCGTGCAGTGGATATGTCTTAAGAAGCGGTTTCTTGGCCAGCAGGGTGCGGCCGGCTTCTTCCACGACCAGCGCTTCGAACTTCCCACCCCCAATGGTGCCGCTGCTCCGACCGCCAAGGTAAACGAGCATCTTCGATCCGGCCGCGCGCGGCACGGATCCCTTCGTGGCCGCGATGGTAATTAATGCACACGGACGTCGTTCCCGCCGCGCGGCCGCCAGCTCTTCGAGCAAGGCATCCGTCATCGCTCGACCGTGGCCTCGATTTGCCCATGAGGCTCATCGACCGGCACAAAAACCTCGTTCTTATTTTCCAAGCCAAAGGCGGAGAGATCGATGAGGAGACAATGTTTGTTAGGCATAGCCAGTTCGAGGCGCGAGATTTCGGCACACGCGGCCAGGGCCGCTTCTCCCATCTGGAAGAGCGTCGTTTGCGCGGAGGGACTGAAGTTTTCCGCAAAGACCTTGAGCATGGCGGCGAGAATCGCGCCGTTGGTCGCACGAAAATCATTTGGCAGGCTGGCATATGTCCAGGTGGCGCTGAAAGAGGTGGCCAGTATCCGATCAGCCGTTTCCGGCAAAGTCGTGAATTCGTCTCGCGGATACTTTTCGAATCCGGACCCGGTGGATTTCAGAATAATCACGTCGCGCACCCCCGCTTGCAGCACACGCCCGTCGCGCCCTTCCGTGACACGGGCGAACTGGCGCGATCCGTTATTGCCGAGAAAGGAATGCGGATGAGGCCGGCCCCCGAATTCCATGCGCAACCATTCGCGTTCCTTCACAACAATCGAAGTGGAGTTCACCTGCGGATAACGCTTTAGAAAATGCTCACTCAACGTCATGGCAAACCGCTCGATCTCATCTCCCAGATGCTGTTTGGCCAAAATGTTGACCGTGTTCTTGATCGTGTCGGTCGCGATCACTTTTGTGTTGTCCCCATCCTTATAGGACGAGTCGAAGTCTCCCTGCAAAAGGGCCGATACTTCGATGTCCTTAAGCCGGTGCGTGGGGCCTTCGCGCAGCACCTTCAGAACACGGACCCGGCTCTTTCCATAACGATTACTGGTCAGCTTAGGCATTGCGTCCGACGATTAATTGATTTAGTCCGGTAAGGCGATGTTAAACGTTGAGCAGATCAACGCTCTCGAACGCCACGAATTCACGAATGTCTTCGCGCCACTCTTTGAGCATTCTCCATGGGTCGCATCGCGCACCGCCGCCAAACGACCTTTTCGAGATCGCGCTGAACTATTCGAAGCTCTCTGCCAAACGGTGATGCAAGCGGCCGCTGACGAAAAATTGTCTCTCATCCGAGCGCACCCCGATCTCGTCGGAGAAACGGTTTTGACAAACGAATCCAAACGCGAGCAAAAGACGGCCGGTCTCGGCGATCTGAGTCCCACGGAGACCCGGCAATTCCGCGGATACAACGCCGCCTACCAGGAGCGTTTTGGCTTTCCTTTTGTTATCTGCGCCCGCCTCAATAAGAAGGAGGCCATTCTGGCGGCTTTCCCCCTTCGTCTGCGAAATTCTCGTGACCAGGAGATGAAAATCGCGCTGGCCGAGATCTTCAAAATTGCGGATCTGCGTTTGCAGGATTTAGTTGAATGATCTTGCGCACATCACTCAGAGCGCCTCGACAGAGCGAAGCGTCGAAAAGGGCACGCGAGGCGCGTGCGTTTCCCGGATGAGCATGCTAACCACCCATGTACTGGACACGTCGCGAGGTTGTCCGGCGGCGAACATGACGATCGAAGTTTGGTCGATAAGTCCGGCCCGTCTCCTTAAAACCGTTCAAACCAATCAGGATGGCCGCGTCGACGCGCCGCTTTTGGCGGAGAGCGAAATGAAAGCGGGAGTTTACGAACTCGTTTTCCTGGTCGGAGATTATTTCGGGGAGAGAAAATTTTTAGATCGGGTGCCCGTGCGTTTCACCATCTCGGACACCCACGCCAAGTATCACGTTCCCCTCCTTGTCTCCCCATGGGCTTACAGCACGTATCGCGGGAGTTAAAGAAACCGCGCGGTCTAAATTCCGCTGCGCGCCACGTAATGGAGCGTTGCCAGGTGCTGGGCAAAATCAGCGACGAACCGAAACGCTTAACGCGCACATTTCTTTCTCCCGCCATGCGCCGGGCAAATCAGTTGGTGGGACGCTGGATGCGGGAAGCACAACTGAAGGTGCGGGAAGACGCGCTCTTCAATCTCATCGGCCGCTGGTCCTCTTCGCAACGCCACGCCCGAACCATCATCGTAGGCTCGCACCTCGACACGGTGAGAGACGCTGGCAAGTACGATGGCCCGCTCGGTGTCCTCATCGCCCTGGCCGCCATCGAGCAACTCCGGGCAGCCCATTGCACTTTACCGTTTCACCTCGAAGTCATTGGTTTCTGTGACGAAGAAGGCGTTCGTTATCAAAGCACCTATCTGGGCAGCCGCGCCTTGGCCGGGCGTCTCACCAAAACCGATTTGGATCTGTGCGACGCACAGGGAGTGAGCCTGCGCAACTCGGGCATTGGCAAGGTGGAAACGGCCAGACGCCAGCCGCGCGACACGGCAGGATACGTCGAGGTCCACATCGAACAGGGTCCAGTCCTTGAATCCCGGGGATTGGCCCTTGGAGTAGTCAATGCCATCGCCGGGCAAACTCGCGTAGCCCTGAAATTTGTGGGAAGCGCCGGCCACGCCGGAACCACGCCCATGGATCTGCGCAGGGATGCGCTGACTGCCGCTGCCGAGTTTATCACCGCCGTCGAAATGAGCGCGCGGGGCGGCCTCCTGGCCACAGTGGGCCAGCTCACCGTGCAACCGGGCGCGAGCAATGTGATTGCCGGCACAGCCGAACTCAGCCTGGATGTCCGCCATCAAAACGATGCGGCGCGGAAAAGGGCCTGCCAGGCTCTCCGGACTCGCGCCCGCGATATCGCGCGGCGACGCGGTCTCCGCTGCACTTGGCACACCTTGCAGGAAACATCCGCGGTAAAATGCGACAAGGGTCTCACCCGGTTGTTAGGCGAATCTGTGCGCACGCTGCAACCTCGAGTCAACCTCATGCCGAGCGGCGCCGGCCACGATGCGGCCGCCATGGCCAGTCTCTGTCCGATCGGGATGCTCTTTGTGCGATGCAAAGGAGGAGTCAGCCATCATCCAACGGAATCGGTCAATCGGCAGGACGTGGCCGCCGCCATTGCCGCGCTCACTGAATTCCTGCGACGGCTGAAAGCGCGGCATGTTTGACTTCGACCTGCTCATTCGAAACGACACGGACATCGCTGTTTCCGAGGGCAAGTTCGTCGCCATCGGACGCCACTTGGCCGGGAGCGCCCGCGACGAAATCGACGCGACCGGTCTGGCCATTTTTCCCGGCGTCATGGATGCGCACGTGCATTTTAATGAGCCCGGTCGCACCGAGTGGGAAGGATTTGCCACGGGTTCCCAGGCGGCTGCCGCCGGCGGTACCACCACCGTTTTTGATATGCCACTCAACGCGCATCCGCCGACCATCGACGGACCCAGCTTCGATGCGAAACGAGCCGCGGCCGAGCAGAGTTCGATCGTCGACTTCGGCCTGTGGGGAGGGCTCATCCCCGGGAATAGCGGGGAGTTGGAGACGTTACGGGACCGCGGTGCGGTCGGTCTGAAGGCTTTTATGTGCAACAGCGGCATTGGCGATTTTCCGCAGGTCGACCGCTCGACTTTGCGCGCCGGGATGCAGATCGCGGCCGAACTGGGCCTGCTCGTGGCGGTGCACGCTGAATCGGAAGAGAGCACCCGCGACCTTACCGCGGCCAGACTGGCCGCCGGTGGACAGACAGTGGCGGACTACCTGGAGAGCCGCCCGGTGGAAGCGGAACTCGACGCCATCAAGGAGGCCATCGAATTGGCTCACGAAACGCGATGCAAGCTGCACATTGTCCATGTCAGCTCAGGGCGCGGCGTGGCCCTCACGAGGGAGGCCCGTGCCGAGGGAATCGATATAACGTGCGAGACCTGCCCGCATTACCTCGTCCTGACGGCCAGCGACATGCGTAAACTTGGAGCGATCGCCAAGTGCTCTCCTCCGTTACGCGAGCTGATCGATTTCCGGGATTTGTCATATCGACTTGCCGACGTCGCCACAATCGGTTCAGATCACTCCCCTTCCCCGCCCGAGATGAAACAACGCACAAATTTCTTTGAAGCCTGGGGCGGCATTTCCGGATGCCAGCATCTGCTCCCGCTTCTGCTGACGGCCGCGACCGACGAGGCGAGCTCCCCTTTGACGCCTCATCGGATCGCAGAATTGACCAGCATTAACGTGGCCCAGCGCTTCGGCATTCCGGGCAAGGGCCGCATTGAAATCGGTTTCGACGCCGATCTTACCCTGGTCGACCGGCGCGATGGCCACGAGATTTCAATGAAGGACCTGCGTTACCGTCACAAGCAAAGTCCCTATGTCGGACGCCAGTTGAATTGCCGGGTTGTTCGAACAATCTTACGTGGCCAGACGATTTTCCAGCATGGCAGGACGGAGACGCCCGCAAGAGGCCGGTTCGTTAGGCCACTTTTTTCATGAGCACGCCCCCCGGTTCTTGTCGCGATAGAGTGAAGCAGCGTTACGCACTGTTTACGCCGGACGGTTTTGTGCCCAGCGTGCTCCCGGGCTGGACCGATTGCGTCGTGCACATCGTTATCTCCCCCGCGCTCGGCGCAAATCTGTCGCAATTGCACGTCACTTTCGGGGCGAACGGGAAGGGCCGGGGAAAGACGGAGGCGACCGAGTTTTTCGTTTACGTCGTGGAAGGCGAATGCGGCCTGGCTGTTGGAGGCGAAAAACGAACACTCGCTCGCGGCCATTACGCCTACGTGCCTCCGGGCACCGACTACTCCTTCGATGGCGCGCGCGAGCACAGCCGGCTTTTGATCTTCGAAAAACGGTTCGTCACCCTGGCAGGTCAGCCTGTCCCGGGTGCACTTTTCGGTGATGCCTCCCGCATCGAAGGGCTCCCGTTCCTCGGCAACCAGCGCGCCCTTTTACAGAACCTGCTTCCGGATACTCTGGCCTTTGACATGGCCGTTAATATTTTTACCTACGAACCGGGCGCGGCCTTGCCTTTCGTGGAGAGTCATATCATGGAGCACGGGTTGCTTATGCTTAGTGGCGGCGGCCTTTACCGCCTGGAAAATGACTGGCATCCCGTGCAGACCGGCGATGTCATCTGGATGGCGCCTTACTGCGCCCAATGGTTCGCGGCGGTGGGTGACGTGCCCGCGAGTTACATTTATTATAAAGACGTTAACCGGCCCCCGCTGTGACACCTCACCCCAGCCTTACTCCAGATGATATCGCCTCGATCGCGGCCGAACTCGGCTCGGCTAATCAGGAATTCATGCGGCGTTACCCGGGCGAATCGGACCGGCGCCAGGCGGTCCACACGGTTTACGGCGGTGCTCACCTGTTCAAGGCTGATTCAGCGCAAAAGCTGGGAGAAGTGGCGCTGCGCGGGCTGCGTGAATACGCGCCGGACGCGGAGACGCTGGCCCGTGCGCTTGGTTTGACCCAAGACAAGGCGCTCATGCAAAAGATTTACGATCGGGTCGTGGAAAAACTGCAGCGGGAACCGATCGAAGATTTCCGTCTCGATTTCGAAGACGGATACGGCAACCGGCCCGATGCGGAGGAAGATGGGCACGCCGCCTCCAGTGCCTTGCAAGTCGCCCAGGGAATGCGCGACAATTTGTTGCCGCCTTTCATCGGTATTCGCATCAAACCGCTGAACGAGGATTTGCGGGCGCGCAGCGTGCGCACGCTCGACATTTTCGTTACGGCACTGGCCGAGGCCACTTCCGGAAAACTGCCGGACAATTTCGTCATTACCGTTCCCAAGATTCAAGTCCCGGAACAAATGCACGCGGCCGTCCGCCTCTTTGCCCTGCTCGAGAGAAAGGCTGGATTGCCCACCGGCTCGCTTAAGATCGAACCCATGATTGAAACGCCGCAGTCGATTATCAATTATCACGGCGAAATCGCCCTGCATTCGCTGGTCGACGCGGCGGACGGACGATGCGGCAGTGTGCACTTCGGTGTCTACGATTACACGGCCTCCTGCGGAATCACGGCGGCCGGGCAAGCCATGTCCCATCCCGCTTGCGATTTCGCGCGGCAGATGATGCTTGTCTCGCTGGCCGGCACCGGCACGCATCTCTCCGATGGAGCGACCAACATTCTGCCGGTGGGCCCACACCGCGCCGCCCCGGGCAACAAGCTCACGGCGGAACAGGAACAGGCCAATCGGGAAACAGTTCACCAGGCCTGGCGCCGTGGCTTCGAGGATAATCTTCACTCCCTGCAAACCGGTTTCTATCAGGGATGGGACCTGCACCCTGCCCAATTCGTCACTCGTTATGCTGCGGTTTACCTGTTCTTCATCTCAAGTTTGGAAAGTGCCGCCAACCGTTTGACCGCCTTTGTGGAAAAGGCGGCACTCGCCTCTTTGTTCGGCGACGTTTTTGATGACGCCGCCACCGGGCAGGGCCTGCTCAACTTCTTCCTGCGTGGCCTCGCCTGCGGCGCCATCACCGAGAAGGAAGCGCTCGCCACTGGTCTAACTGTCGAAGACCTGCGGTCACGCTCCTTCTTTAAGATTCTACAGGCGCGAAGGCAGAAATGAATGAGACAAGTGGGCGGCTCTTCTATTCCGCGCGTGGGCCGGTGAAATGAGCGGCGCCCTCGAGTTCCGACTGAACGGCCAGGAAATTCGCGTCGATTCGGTTTCGCCCAATACCACCCTGCTTGAGTGGCTGCGAGCCCGCGGCCTGACCGGCTCGAAGGAAGGTTGCGCCGAAGGCGATTGCGGCGCCTGCTCCGTCGCCATCGTGGATCGCGACCGAAAAGGCAAGGCCTGCTATCGCTCCATCAACAGCTGCCTCGTCCCGCTGCCCCTCATGGCGGGCCGAGATGTTGTGACGGTGGAAGGCGTAGCGGGCGACCAATTGCATCCGGTGCAGCAGGCCATGATCGACAATCACGGCTCCCAATGCGGCTATTGCACGCCCGGTTTCATCATGTCGATGTTCGAGGGTTATTACCGAAAGAATCTCAAGACCGCCGCGCAACTCGACGAGCAGTTATGCGGGAATCTTTGCCGGTGCACGGGCTACCGTGCCATCCGCGACGCCGCGGTCGATGCCTTTGCGCAGCGGGATGCGAGAGACGCGTGGGAAACGCGACTGGAGAGCGCGCCGCGTCGGCTATCCCCCGTTAAATACGCGATGGATGGGGAGAAATTTCTCCGGCCCATTTCCTTGAAGCAGTTGTTCGCCGCCATGGCCAAACATCCGGAGGGCCGATTGATCGCCGGTGCCACAGAGCTGGGCCTGGATATCACCAAGCGTTACCACAAATTTCTAACTCTCATCTCCGTTGAAGCGATTCCCGACCTAACGAAACTCGCGTCCAGCGGTGAAGAATGGACCATCGGAGCGGCTGTCCCTCTGACCCGCGTGGACGAAGCAGTCGGCGCGGAGTTTCCCGTGATCGCAGACATGCTGCATCTCTTCGGATCGCGCCAGATCCGGAACCGCGCCACCATGGGTGGAAATCTTGTTACCGCCTCTCCCATCGGAGATTCCGCCCCCGTCCTTCTGGCTCTGAATGCGCGTCTCGTGCTCGCTTCGGCCAATGGCGAACGCGTTCTGCCCATTGATGAATTCTTTATCTCCTATCGCAAAACGGCCCTGGCTCCGGGCGAGATCTTAAAGTCGATCGTGCTTCCCCGGGCAAAAAAGGGAGCTGCCGTGCGCCGCAATTTTTACAAGGTTTCCAAGCGCCGCGAGATGGACATCAGCACGGTGGCTGGATGCTTTTCCCTGGAGTTGGACGACGCCGGAATCGTCTCTCACGTCCGGCTGGCTTTCGGCGGGGTCGCCGCCATGCCGGCCCGCGCGCGGCAAACCGAGGCGGCATTGCTCGGTCAAAAATGGGACGAAACCACCCTGCGCAAAATACTGCCAGTCCTGGAACAGGAGTTTACCCCTATCAGCGACGTGCGCGGCAGCGCCCTCTTTCGTAATCGCTTGATCACCGATCTCTTGTGGAAGTTTTTCCACGACGACGATGGAGGGCGGAGCTCCCGCGATGCCAGGACCCGCGGACTCGCAGGAGCTCGCCTCTCCGATCATCCGCTTACTCGTTCGTTAGGCCAACGCGAATCCGGATTGCCTCACGAAAGCGGACACAAACACGTGACCGGCGGCGCCATTTACGTGGACGATCTTCCCTGCGGTCACCAGATGCTGGAAGTGTGGCCGGTCTGTTCACCGCACGCTCATGCCCGGATTACACGACGCGATGCCTCGGCGGCCCTCGCCTTGCCCGGGGTTGTCACGGTCCTGCTGGCGGAAGATGTCCCCGGTTTGAACGACGTGGGGGCGGTCCGCCATGACGAGATTTTACTGGCGGACAAGGACGTGTTCTATCACGGGCAAATCGTCGCGTTGGTAGTCGGCCACACGCAGGAAATTTGCCGGGCGGCCGCTGCGCAGGTCATCGTCGAGTATGAGCCGCTCCCGCCTATCTTCACCATCGAGGAAGCGATCGCGGCCAAGAGTTTTCATACCGAAGCGAGTCACATCCGGCGAGGCGACGTCGAGGCGGCCCTGCAAAAGGCGCCCATGACCTTCGAGGGTGAAATCTCGTTTGGCGGACAGGATCATTTCTATCTCGAGAGCAACGCTGCCTGGGCGGAGCGCGGCGAGGATGGAACCATGTTCGTTAGTTCCTCGACGCAACATCCTTCGGAAGTGCAACACATCGTGGCGCACGTGCTCGCCCTCCCCATGCACAGTGTGGTCGTGGAATGCCCGCGCATGGGCGGAGGTTTTGGCGGCAAAGAAACCCAGGCTGCCATCATCGCCGCGCTGGCCGCACTGGGTGCCACCAAAACCGGCCGTCGCATCCGTTTTCGGTTAAACCGCGATCAGGACATGATGATCACGGGCAAGCGTCACCCGTTTCTGGCAAAATTCCGAGTTGGTTTCGATAAGGACGGCTTACTGCATGCCGTGCAGGCAGATCTATTTTCCAATGGCGGTTGGTCACTGGATTTATCGCGCGCCGTGACAGATCGCGCTGTCTTCCATCTCGATAACTCTTACTACATTCCTAACGTGGCTTTCAGCGGAGTGGTGGCCAAAACAAATCTGGCTTCGAACACCGCTTTCCGCGGCTTCGGCGGGCCCCAGGGAATGTTTGTGATTGAAGAGATCCTGGACCGAGTGGCCCGTCACACGGGGCTCGCTCCGGAAATGGTGCGCGAGCGAAATCTGTATCGCGGGAGCGGTGCAACCAATACCACGCATTACGGACAGGAAATCGAAGACAACCGCATCCAGCGGGTCTGGCATGAACTGTTCAAATCGAGCGATTTTGCCGCACGGCGCCCCGCCTTGCGAAATTGGAATGAGCAACACCCACATCGGAAACGCGGCATCGCCATCACCCCGGTGAAGTTCGGAATTTCCTTTACGACCACCCACCTCAACCAGGCCGGCGCGCTCATCCTGCTCTATCAGGATGGCACGGCGCAAATCAATCACGGGGGAACGGAGATGGGCCAGGGCGTGCATACCAACATTCGTGCGATCGCCGCTAAAGAGTTGGGGCTCACGCCAGATCGTGTTCGGGTCATGCACACGCGCACGGACAAGGTGCCGAACACTTCGGCTACCGCAGCCTCCTGCGGCACGGATTTGAACGGCGCGGCCGTTAAGAACGGCTGTGACACTCTGCGCGCACGCTTGCTACCGTTCGCCGTGGAAATGTTGAAGGAGAAGAACGGTCGGGTCCCTGAAGAGGACAAAATACTGTTTCGGGAAAACATCATTGCCGATGCCGACATGCCCGACGCGCAAATTCCCATCGCCGAACTCTTTCAACGCGCTTACTTCGCTCGCACCAGTCTGAGCGCGACCGGTTCCTACCGGACCCCGGACATTCATTTTGACCGCGAGACCGGGCAAGGCAGGCCCTTCCACTACTTCGCCGTGGGCGCTGCCGTCAGCGAAGTGGAGATCGACGGCTTCACCGGCATGATGCAGATCAAGCGCGTCGACATTTCGCAGGACGCGGGCGACGCGATTAACCGTGGCGTAGCTCGTGGCCAGATCGAAGGAGGCTTTGTTCAGGGGGCCGGATGGTTAACGGCCGAGGAACTGGTCTGGGATACGGAAGGCCGGTTACTCACACATTCGCCGGACACCTACAAGATTCCGGCGGTGGGCGACACTCCCGAGGTCTTCAATGTCGCATTCCTCTCGGAGGCGACGCAGGCCAATGTAGTTCACGGCAGCAAAGCGGTCGGAGAACCGCCGCTCATGCTCGCCTTTTCCGTGCGCGAAGCGATCCGTGACGCCATCGCCGCTTTCGGTCAATCGGGTCGCGAAGTGAGCCTGGCCTCACCGTCCACTTGCGAGGCCATATCGAATGCGATTGCCGATCGTCGGAGCGAGCGCTGATAGGGATGCCGCGCTGCGGCGTCCGCTCGTTTCGGTGAGACGCCGAAACCAACACGCGAGACGCGAGACGCGTGCGCTACTCGGATTTCCTTCCGCACAAAACACTCGCCCTGCACGGAGTGATCGTTGCACAGTAGAGACTGATGGCCGCGGAACTCAATCCAAAACGAACGGTCGCTGAACTGAAAGAACTGAGCGCGCTGACGGGCGATGAGAATGGCGCGCAACGCGTGGCCTTTACGCCAACTTGGGCGAAGGCCCGCCAGTGGTTGCACTCCAAACTGGCGGAAATTCCAGCGGAGGTGCACCACGACGCGGCCGGAAACTTGTGGGCCACTCTGCGAGGCGACTCGGACAAAGCGTTGCTCATGGGCGGACATATCGATTCGGTCCCAAACGGCGGCTGGCTGGACGGATGCCTGAACACGCTGGCCGGCCTTGAGGTTCTGCGCCGGGTGAGCGCGCAATATGGCGGTCGACCGCCCGTGACGGTCCGGTTAGTCGATTGGGCGGATGAAGAAGGCGCTCGCTTCGGCAAAAGTTTATTTGGTTCGTCCGCCTGCTCGGGGAATCTGAACATGAGCGAGGCACGGGTTCTGAAAGACAAAGATGGTATTGGCCTAACGGAAGCTCTGCAGGAGCACGGTATAGATTTCGAGAAGGTCAAGGATTGCGCCGTTGAACTGGAAAACGCGGCCGCTTATCTCGAGTTACACATCGAACAGGGGCCGGTTCTGCTCGACCTGAATTTGCCACTCGGCACGGTTCTCGGGACGTTCGGGGTGGAACGCCACGCCATCACCTTTCGCGGTCAGGCCGCCCACTCCGGGAGCACGCCGATGAACCGACGGCGCGATGCCTTCCTGGCCGCCGCCCGCATGAGTCCAGAAATCTATCAGATTGCGGAACGAAGTGGGAATGGTGTATGCACGATTGGTTCGTGCACGACCAAGCCCGGCATCGTGACCAGTGTGGTAGAAGAATGTCGCATCACGCTCGATCAGCGGCACCTCGATGCGAAAGCCCTCGCGCGGATGCTGGGCGAGGCGAAGGAAGCGAGCGAACGCTTCGCCGCGGAAGGAAATGTGAGCGTGTCGTGGGAACGCCTTTGGCAGATTGAGCCCGTGCTTTTTGATGAAAGTCTCCTTCGTTTTTGTGATGAGGCACTCAGCGAATCAGGAGCCAAAGTTCATCGGATGCCTTCCGGCCCTCTGCATGATGCCGCCGAAGTCGCGCGCGCAGGCGTGCCCACCGCCATGATGTTCGTGCAAAGCTTGCATGGAATCAGTCATAACAAAATCGAGGACACCAAAGAGGAGCACTTGGAAATGTGCGTGACGGCTTTCGATAAACTGGCGGGAAAAACGATTCGTTGGGTCGCCCAGGGTGATAAGTAAGAGGAGCTCCAGAACCGCTTAGACCAATCACCAATCATCCTGCGCCAGTAGGGGCCTGCCTCACATTTGTATCGAAATTTCCAAGGCTCCCTGCTAAACAGCAGGGTCTCCCTAAAATAATCAAGTTATGGCCACCCTCGCTACTACCGTCGACGGACTTAAGCTCCCCAACCCTTTCGTGATTGGCTCCGGCCCTCCCGGGACCAATCTGAACGTGATCACCCGCGCCTTCCGCGAAGGCTGGGGCGCGGTCATCGCCAAAACCGTTAGTCTCGATTCGTCAAAAGTGGTTAATGTGGCCCCTCGTTATGCCAAACTGTTCGCGGCGGACGGCAAGGAACCGATCGGCTGGGAAAACATCGAGCTGATCAGCGATCGACCTTTCAAAATCTGGCTGGAAGAGTTCAAGAAGTGCAAAGACCAATACCCGGACGGAATTTTGATCGCCTCCATCATGGAGGAATATAA
>JBBRQE010000034.1:0-27552 GCA_038226905.1 Chthoniobacterales bacterium
AAACGACGGTGTCGGCCACGTCGTTCACCGTCTGCGGTCGGCTGTAAAACGAAGGGATTGCGGGGAGCACAATCGCGCCGGCTTCGAGCAGTGTGACGACGTTGCGCGCGTGAATCAGACTCCAGGGCGTCTCGCGCGGAACCACAATCAATTTTCGCCGTTCCTTCATAAAAACATCGGCCGCGCGCAAAAGGGCGCTGTCGCCCGTGCCCGTGGCGATCCGGCCGAGCGTCGACATGGAACAGGGAATCACGATCATCGCGTCGAAATGAGCGGAGCCGCTCACAAATGGCACCTTCATGTCGTTTTCGGAATGCTGCCGAACCGCCGCTGGAACCTTGAAATCATCCGTCTCCTGCTCCGCC
This sequence comes from Chthoniobacterales bacterium, assembly GCA_038226905.1. GTDB lineage: Bacteria > Verrucomicrobiota > Verrucomicrobiia > Chthoniobacterales > UBA10450 > JBBRDU01. Next base: position 366 of record JBBRQE010000034.1, read on the forward strand.
ACCTGCCGGGCATGGCCGCTCATAACCAGATGCACCTCATGCGCTGAGGCGTCGATCTGTTCGAGCAGGCGCTGCAAATAAATTGTTCCACTCGCGCCGGTCGCGGCAATCACAAGCTTCATCCAATTAAAGAACTACAACTGTTCCCTGCGCACGACAAGGTAAGCGGCTACCGCCCGGCTGATCATTGTAGGGAAACTAACCGCTTCCCCTGCAAATCAGCATCAGAGGCACGCATCGTCCTCAATGCATTCCGGACATGCTTTGTAAGATGCAGATTTGAATTTCTCCGCCGCTGAGGCATTAAGAAGGCTGATGATTACGAAACTGTTGCACACCCGCTACCGCGTGACCGACCTGGAAAAGACCGGCGCCTTTTACAGGGATGTGCTTGGTTTACAGGAAGTGCGCCGGCACAAGTCCGGCCGCGGTTCTCAACTGGTTTTCTTTAAAGCCCCGGAAAGCGAGGAAGAGATCGAGCTGTGTAAATTCGACGAGAGCGGTCCCGTGGTGGTAGGGCCAGACCTGACCCACCTCGCTTTTGCAGTCGAAGACATGGATCAATTCGCGCAACACGCCGCCGCTCTGGGCTACCCGCTCTCCGATGGGCCTCACCGGACCCCCTCGGGTGGTGCGATCGCTTTCATCGACGCTCCCGAGGGTTACGAAATAGAACTGATTCAACGCGGAGCTAAATAATCGACCGGAGCGCCCCTTCGATTATCTTGCGCGTTCGAATTCTCTGAAAGTAACTTTGCGTCCAATGAAATTATCGCGTGGCTGGATATTTAGCCTGTGCCTGATCCTCGCTTTCGAGGCGGGGGCCATCGGGCAAACGCTTCCCACGGATGGAGGGAAAGTCCGGCCCACCGGAATCACGGCGCCTCCTCCCAAGGCGATTGCCGTCAAGCCGGCGCGACGCACTAACGACCAAGAAGAATCGTCGACCCCGACTCCCAAACCCAAGCGAACCCGCACCCGTGCACCCCGCCCGGTAGAACCGCCCCGCGCGTCCGGAGGAATGCCTAACACCGGCGCCCGTTCCGTCATGATGATCGATGCAAAATCGGGACAGATTCTGTATGAAAAAAACGCGGACGAATCGCGCGCCGCCGCCAGTACTCAAAAGTTACTGACCGCCCTGATCGTGGCCGAGCATGGATTCCTCGATCAAACCGTTACGGTGGAGGCAGTCGATACTCTGGCCGAACCGGTTAAGTTGAACATCCGTCCGGGCGAGACCTACCAACGGATTGAATTACTGCGCGCCCTCCTCGTGAAAAGTCCGAATGATGTGGCCCGGTGCCTGGCGCGCGATCATGCCGGCAGCATCGAGGCTTTCGCCACCATCATGAACGAAAAGGCACGCTCCCTGGGTGCCACCCATTCCCATTTTGTTAATCCCAACGGCTTGCCCATTCCCAACCAATATTCGAGTGCGCGCGATCTTTCGCAGATTGCGCGTGCCGCTTACGCCAACGCCACCATCCGGTCGATCGTCTGTCTGCCGCAGTTAGTTTTTCGTTATGCCAACGGCCGCACGCGCCAGCTCGAGAACACGAACAAGGTGTTGAAGCAGTTGCCCTACTGTAATGGCATGAAGACGGGCTACACAGAGGCGGCCGGGCATTGCCTGATTTGCAGCGGGGCGCGTTCCGGTCGCGACGTTATTGTGGTTGTCCTGGGAGATAGCAAAGCGGGCGTGTGGCGCGACGCTTCGGCCCTGCTCTCCTGGGGTCTTTCGATGTAGCCCGCCCCGGCGGATCGATCCATGAGCACCTTGTTTGGCGAACAACTCGATGCTCTCCGGGCCCGCTCGCTTTATCGGCAACTACGCGAGATCGGCACGGCCCAGGGGGCGAGTGTGGACCTGGTCGGCAGGCATCTCGTTAATTTTTCATCGAACGATTATCTGGGATTAGCTAACGATCCCCGGCTGCGCGACGCCGCCATCGCCACGATCAAAGAGTTCGGCGTAGGAGCCGGTGCCTCCCGCCTGGTCAGCGGAACTCAGTCTCCTCATGTCCGGCTCGAACGCGCCCTGGCCGATTGGAAAGAAACGGAAGCCGCGCTCACCTTCAGCAGCGGTTTCGCCGCCGCCCTCGGAACGATCCCGGCATTGGCGACGGCCCGGGATGTCATCATTCTCGATAAACTTTGCCATGCCTCGCTGGTGGACGGCGCCCGGCTCAGCGGGGCAACCCTTCGCGTTTTTCCGCACAATCATCTGGGTAAACTGGAGAGCCACCTCGAGTGGGCGCGGCGGGAACATCCGCAGGCCCGAATTCTCATCGTTACCGAATCGGTCTTTTCCATGGATGGCGACCTCGCGCCCTTGTCCGAGATCACCGATCTCAAGCAACGGTTCAACGCGCTCCTGCTGGTCGACGAAGCGCACGCCGTCGGAGTGATCGGTCCACGCGGGCGGGGCCTGGCCGCGCTGGCCGGGCTGCAGAACAAGGTGGACGTGCAGATGGGCACATTAAGCAAGGCCCTCGGCGTGAGTGGAGGCTACATCTGTGGTTCACGCGATTTGATTGATTGGCTGATCAACCGGGCGCGCTCGTTTATCTTTTCCACGGCACAACCGCCGGCTCTGGCCGGAGCCGCTCTCGCCGCGATCGAGCTGCTCAATTCCCCTGAGGGGGAGGAGCGTTGCCAGTTGCTGAGAGATAAGATTGCACTTTTATCGCAACAGCTTCCTGCGTCAAAGCAGAAGCCGCAGGCGGCCACAGCAGAAAGCGCAATTTTTCCCTGGATCGTGGGAGCCGAACAGGCGGCCCTGGATCTGTCGCAGGCCTTGCTCCGGGAAGGATTCCTTGTTCCGGCGATTCGCTACCCGACCGTGGCCAAAGGGACGGCGCGCCTGCGCATCACCGTGACAGCGTCACACGAAGACTCCCAGATCAACGCGCTCAGCGAAACAATGACGCGCCTTAGCCGGCTGCCCGCCACCCGTTAGGGCGTGGACGAAGCGGCCGAGAGGCGCAGGGCCGGGGTCGGCACCAGGGCGGGATTGTCGTTGAATCCGGTAGGCGCATCTGCCGGCACGTCGCCGGGTCCTTCCGCAGGCGGTGCTGGCTCGGCCGTGGCCGTGTCGTTGCTTGCGTATTTCGCGGTCAGCCGCTGCTCGAGCGTCTGATGCTCGGCGGTGGTTTGACTGGTCGATGAGCAAGCGGAAAGCAAAGCAGCACTAAGCAGGCAGAAGGCGATTTCAATTTTCATGGTGCGAATGTTGGTTTACCGGGCGACTTTTTCTCCCCCGACGTTCTTATAATTACTATAAATTCCTCGCGAATGGCAAGAACTTTTTTGGGCAGGGCATTCACATGTCACCTGGCCCTTCAGCTCGATTGATTGTGGCATGGGCTTCAAGCCCATGCCCGACAAAGGTGCGCGCTATAGGGCGCGCCGGCTATTACGCAAACCGCTCCAAAATTGGCCGCAATTTCGTCCTCGTAGCCTCCGGCCACAGTTTCCTGTCCGTGATCAGGGCCGCATCAAGCGCCGTGTGTTCCGGCCAGTTTGGTTCCTGCGGAATTCGTGGAATGATCTCGAGCAGCACTCTCTTGGCGGTCTCGGCGTTGGCCACCAGATGGCCAAAGACTGTTTGCGCCGAAACGGGCTCTTCCTCGACCTTCCAGCAATCGTAATCCGTAATCATGGCCATGGTAGCCAGTGCGATCTCCGCCTCCCGCGCCAGTTTCGCCTCTGGCACGTTCGTCATTCCGATCACGTCGAAGCCATGCCGGCGGTTTAACTCCGACTCGGCCCGCGTGGAAAAGGCCGGACCATCCATGTTCACGTAGGTTCCGCCGTTGTGCACCTTCACATCAACCTTTTGGGCGGCGTGATAAATAATCTCACGCAGACCGGCACTGATCGGTTCCGCGAAGCTGATGTGCGCCGCAATTCCTTCCCCAAAAAATGTATGGAGACTCCGGGCGCTCGTGCGGTCGTAAAATTGCGAAGGCAGGACTATATCGCGCGGTGCGTATTTTTCCTGGAGACTGCCCACCGCCGTAACGCAAATAATCCAGCGGACATTCAGTGAGCGCAGCGCGTAAATATTCGCGCGATGATTCAACTCATGCGGCAGCAGCCGGTGGCCCCGGCCATGGCGGGGCAGAAAGTAGACCTGACGATCACCCACCAGTCCTCCAAAAATCACATCCGACGGCGAGCCGAATGGAGTCTCTACCTGGTGCTCGGTGGCATCCTGCACTCCGTCCATCTGATAGAGGCCGCTCCCGCCGATGATCCCAATTGCCGGTCTTTTTTCGTCCATATCCGGGTCGATTAAATCGGAAAGCGCACAATCAGGGGAAGCGCATAATTACGTAACGGCCCAAAGGTAAGGACGCCGCGCTGCCGCGTGCTTAATCAGCATCCCATGGCGAACCGCATCGACCCGTGTATGATTTCCGCCCGCCCATGCCGAAATTCTTCATTAAAACCTACGGGTGCCAGATGAACGAGCGCGACTCGGAGCAGGTCGCGCACTCGTTGCTGGAACGCGGCTATGAACGGACGGCCCACGAAGCGGAGGCCGACGTGGTCCTGCTCAACACCTGCAGCGTCCGCGACATGGCCGACCAGAAGGCCCTTGGCAAAATGGGGATGCTCGGGCGCATGGCTACCGAACGTCCACACGTCGTCTTCGGTTTCCTCGGATGCATGGCACAGGCCCGGGGCGCTGCCTTACTCGATCGCTTGCCGCACGTCGACCTCGTCGTGGGAACGCAGAAATTTCATCGGGTAGCGGAATACGTGGAGGAGGCGCTCGGGCAAAAGCAAAATCGTTTGATGGACGACCCGCGTTTGACCATTGTTGATGTGGGCGAGGAGGCGGGTTCCCAGGGAACGATTCGTCAACAGGAGGTCTCGCCCCGCCAGGCGACTGCCTTTGTCTCCATCATGCAGGGCTGCAACATGCATTGCACATTTTGCATCGTTCCACAGACTCGCGGAGCGGAACGAAGCCGCTCCATTCCTGAAATCGTCGCGGAAGTCCGGGCCCTCGTCGCCCACGGAGTCAAAGAAGTGACGCTCTTAGGTCAGATCGTTAATCTCTACGGTCGCCACGAATTGCCGGTGCGGCAGGGCAAGAGTCCTTTCGTCCAACTCCTCGAGGCGGTGCATGAAATCGAGGGATTGAAGCGGCTTCGTTTCACTTCTCCTCACCCGATTGGTTTTCGCGAGGATCTGATCGAGGCGTTCGTTCGTCTACCGCGGCTGGTGGAGCACGTGCACCTTCCCCTGCAGTCCGGTTCGAATCGTATTCTCAAGGCCATGCACCGCGCTTACACCGCCGAAAAATACGTGGAACTCGTCCATCGCCTGCGACAGGCGCGGCCCACCATCGCGCTGACCACCGATATCATTGTCGGATTTCCCGGCGAGACGGACGAAGATTACCAACAGACCCGAAATTTGGTGGAACAGATAAATTTCGATAACGCATTCGTCTTCCGCTACTCGCCTCGCCGTGATACTCCGGCGGCCACCATGGAGGCGCAGCTCGACGAAACCGTGAAGCAACATCGTAACAAGGATTTGCTCACCATCGTGGACCGGGCGGCCCGGCACTCCGGGGAAAAAATGGTGGGCCAGATCGCCGAAGTGCTGTGTGAAGGCCCGAGCAAAACGAACGCATCTCGCCTGACTGGCCGGACGCGCACCAACAAGATCGTCGTCTTCGAAGGACCCGCTCACTTCGCCGGCGAGCTGATTGACGTACACGTTCAGCAGGCTAATGGATTTAGCTTGTATGGGACGCCGATGGCGCGAGTCTGACGCGCTCTTGCCCCTTTTGTCATGATTTATCACTTCTCTCTGCAGATTGTGGCGATCATCGCCGGGATCATTCTGGCGCTGGTCGGACTTCCCGGACTGATCCGGCCCGGTCCGGTGCAGACCTGGGCCACGCGCCTGCCGCGCTCTTACGTGGCGGGGGTCGTTCTCCTCACAATCGACTTGGGATGGAGCCTCTGGCTCCTCGCCACCATGGAGATGGGCGAGTTCCAAAGTTTTCGCCATCCTCTTTTGATTATTCTGCCCATTGGATTTGTTCTTATTCTGCGCTTTGTCGACGAATTTCTCTCCGTCCGCGCGCTCGGAATTCTTTGTCTGCTCGCGGCGGAACCGCTGCTGGATGCGGCCTTTTTTCGGGACGACGGAGCCCGCCTTGTTGTCACTGTCTTTGCTTACCTTCTGGTTATCCTGGGAATCATGTGGGTAACCCTGCCCTACCTTCTGCGTGATCAGATTAACTGGTGTGTGCGCAAGCCACTGCGCTGGCGCTGTCTACACGTACTCGTTCTCCTCTACGGCGCGGCTGTTCTCGTGCTGGCGACGACCCGCTACTGAGATTGCCATGGCGGCTCGACCGTCTCCGTCCCGCCGTCTCTCCATGGCGACTTCTGCGCGGCCCCCAACCCGATGAACCGGATTCTGGTCATCCGCGGCGGAGCCCTCGGCGATTTCATTCTGACCTTGCCCGCCCTCAAAACTTTGCGCGACGCCCATCCACGCGCGCATATGGAGATTCTTGGTTACGCGCACATCGCCGCCCTGGCCGACAACCGCTTCTATGCCAACGCGGTTCGCTCCATCGAATACGGAGCACTCTCCCGCTTCTTCGCGCGCGGCTCCGAGCTTCCCGATGACCTCGCCAAATACTTCGCCGGGTTTGATTTGATCATCAGTTATCTTTTCGACCCGGACCTGATCTTCCAGACCAATCTGGAACGAGCGGGTGCTGGCGATATCATTACGGGCCCGGGCAAGCTGGGCGAAACAGCGCACGCCGCCGAGCAGTTGGCCAAACCGATCGTCATCGATCTGGGCCTGCCTCTCACCCGCACATCCGCCTTGGTTTTTCCGTCAGAGGACGATCGTGCCGCTGTTATTCCTCTCCTGCAAAATTTGGCTGAACCCGTCATCGCCATTCATCCCGGCAGCGGCAGTGAAAAGAAGAACTGGCCGTTGCCTAACTGGATCGAGCTCGGTCAAAGATTGCTTACCTCGGTCGGTTTTGCCGGATCGATCCTGGTCATTACGGGTGAAGCCGACGAAACACAGGCGGCAACCTTGCGGTCCCTATGGAAAAATCCGCGGGTCCGCTTCGCCCACAGCCTGCCGCTTCCTCATCTCGCCGCTGCGCTGGAGCGCATGATTTTCATCGGACAGGATAGCGGAATTTCACACCTCGCGGCCGCCGCGGGGGCCCGATGCATTTTGCTCTTCGGTCCGACCGACCCTGCGGTGTGGGCGCCGACGAATACAAATGTGCGCGTCCTGCGCGCGCCCGGCGGGGATCTCAATAACTTGACCATCGACTCCGTGATGGCGGCGCTCTTCTAGCGCCTGGGTTGTAGAAATCCTCGATGCGGCGACTACCTGACAGACAGGCGGTTGCCGCAACCTCCTCTACAACATCAATGGGAAGAACGCTCCTTAGGCGCTGATGCGCATGGGCATCAAGACGTAGAGGAACGGGCTTTGAATCTTGAGAACGCCCGGGCTCATCTCGTCGATCAGGTCGAGGAACACTTCGTCTTCCGTCAGATTGCGCAAGGGCGCCATCAGGAATTCCGGATTGAAGGCGATGGAAAAATCGCGGCCTTTATAAACCACGGCCAGCGATTCCTTAGCTTCTCCGACCTCCGGCGTATTCGCCGTGATATCGATGTTATTCTTGCTGAAGCTGAGCTTGATCGAATTCGATTTATCGCTGGCCAGCAGCGAAACACGGCGGAGCGAATTGAGAAATGTCTCCCGTTCCAGCGTGACACGCTCCTTGGCCTCGGAGGGAATGACCTGACGATAATTCGGATAATTGCCCTCGATCAATTTTGAAACGAGCAGCGTCTTGTTTAAATCGAAGGAGATCTGACCCGAACCGACACTCACCTTCACGTCACCCTCATCGGTCAGAAGGCGGTGCAGTTCTGACACGGCCTTGGTCGGGATAATGATATCGGTCTCGTGACTGCGCGGAAATTCCAGCTCGATATCGAGCATGGCGAGACGGCGCCCATCCGTGGCCACCAGGGTGAGCTTGTTTTCCTTGAAACTAAAGAGCACCCCGTTCAGGACGTAACGCGTCTCATCCGTCGAGATGGCATAGGAAGTCTTGCGCAGTCCATCGCGCAGATCTTTTTGGCGCATGGTCACCACTTTGGCATTTTCAAATTTCGGCAGGGGCGGAAATTCCTCCTCGGGCAGGCCCAGGATTTTGAAAAAGCTTTGTCCGCTTCGAATGGAGGCGGCGTTCTTGCCATCGACATCCACCTGGATTTCACTGGAGGGCAGCTCGCGCACGATGTTGAACAAACGGCGCGCCGGCAAGGTGGTCGAACCCTCCTTCTCCACTTGCGCCTCGAAACTCCCGCGCACACCGACGTCGAGATCGGTCGTGGTCAGGTGCACCTCGTTCCCACTGGCCTGCAGCAGCACGTTGGAAAGGATGGGCAGAGTCGTCCGCGTGCTAACGACGTTTTGAACCTGTTGCAGGGCTTCGAGCAGTTTTTCTTTGGTGACGCTAAATTTCATGAGCAGCTACGGGCGACTAAGATGTAAAGCCTTCGATTTTGTTCGGCAACCGCAAACTCGCGGTTCATCCCTAGCGCTTGAGCGAACTGTCGATGAAAGAAATGGTCTGCCGCACACTATCCTGTTCGGCCATTCTCTTCTTCACCGTCTTGCAGGCGTGCAGAACGGTGCCGTGATCGCGTCCACCGAACGCTTCGCCAATCTCGTTCAGCGATGCCTTGGTTAGTTCGCGGGCCAGATACATTGCCACCTGCCGGGGGAAAGCGATGTTGGCGGGACGACGCTTGCTCGTCATATCAGCCAGACGCACATCGAAATGTTCCGCTACGCGACGCTGAATCTGCTCGATCGTGACCAGATTGCGCGCTTCCTCCTGCAAGATGTCCTTAAGCAGGTGCTCGATCACTTCCTGCGTCAGTTGCTTGCCGCTGAGGGAGGCGAATGAAGCCACCCGCATGAGTGCGCCTTCCAGGCGCCGCACGTTGCTGCGAATCCGGTTGGCCAGAAATTCAAAGACCTGATCTTCCAGCCGAATCTGCAGGGTCCGCGCTTTTTTGCGCAAAATGGCCATGCGCGTTTCCACGTCGGGCGGCTGCAGTTCCGCGGTCAAGCCCCACTCGAAACGGGAAACGAGGCGGTGCTCCAAATTGGCGATCTCGGAGGCGGGGCGATCGCTCGATAGCACGATCTGCTTATGTCCGTCGAAAAGCGTGTTGAAGGTGTGAAAAAATTCCTCCTGCGAGCGTTCTTTTCCGCCGAGAAATTGAATATCGTCGATCAAAAGCAAATCCGCCTGCCGATAGCGCTTGCGGAATTTAACCAGATTATTGTGCTGAATGGCGTCGATGAACTCGTTGATAAACAGCTCGCTGGAAAGGTACATTACCTTGCTGTTTTTCTTTTTGGCGAAAACGTACTGACCGATCGCCTGCATCAGATGCGTCTTGCCCAGGCCGACGCCGCCATAAATGAAGAGTGGGTTGTAAGTGCGGGCCGGTGATTGCGCGACGGCCAGGCTGGCGGCGTGCGCAATCTCGTTATTGGGGCCCACCACGAACGTCTCGAAATTGTTTCGGGGATTTAATCCGAGCGCACAACTGGGCGCCTTTGTCTCACGCGGCGGCTCCGGCTCACTCTCCACGGTGACGGCGGCGTTGTTGCCCAACTCAGAAGGTTTTCCGGAGGGCGGACAAAACTTTACTTCGCGCGGCGCGCCCAGCACTGAGGTGATGGCGCTCTGCAAGGCGGCGATGTGGTTACTCTCGATCCAGAATTGGTAGATATTATTCGGAACGCTAAAAGTGAGAGCAACGTCGGATGCCTGCACCAGCTCCACGGCGGAAAACCAGCGCTTAAAAGTATCCGGACTTACCTGCGGCTTGAGGGCAAGGGACAGCTGCTGCCAGAGCTGATTACACGTCTCGTCCATGTGACTTGTTAACAGCGTTACAGAATTGCCACAAAGGCCGCTATCCGGGGACATTCAGGCTTCAGCGAGGGGCGGACGAGGGCGGCGCGACGTCGGGCAGAAAAGGATTTTCCAGGGGATTCGACGCGAAAAGGGCTAAAATGCGAGGGAAAACACGATGTGCGAGCCTCGGGAAGATCATTTTCATGACGGCGAGTCACGAGGTCAGGCAGGTAAGTTTTCAAAAAGCTAATCGGTTCAATCATGGTCAGGCGGTTTATTCTACGAAGCTGTTCACATCTTATTCACATCACTGCCCATCCCGCCCTGCCAGCGGCTTGAGATTAGAAACCGTGATGAATTCCGACAAGAAAAAATCTGAACTTTATTTTGGGACAATGGTCAAAAAAATCTTGACTGAAAATGTGCAGGGAAACACCCGTCCACGCGAGAAAATCACACCGTGAGTAACGTTGACGGACTCCACACAGTCACGCATGATTTTCCGTCTTCAAGGCCAAAGAAACCTTTCAGGCTTCCCGCCAAAACGAATTCAAGGCCGAGCCGCGATTACGCACCAAACCTAAAATGAGAATGCGCCCGCTGCTCTTCCTGCTCATCACGATCGGTCTTTTCGCTCCGCGCCTGCGCGCCGCGGACAACGAACTTTTGCCTCCCTTCGGTTTTCGTTGGAACGATCCCATGCCCCGGGTAGAGGCGGTGTTGAACGGCGCCAAAGCCAGAATCGTCGGGCGCGAGAAGAAGGAGAATCGGGAGGTCTGGACGGTGGAGGGTTTGGTCCATCCCGGTCTCAAGCGCACCTGCTTTACTTTCAAACAGGGATCACTTTTCGGCGTGGAACTTCAGTATGAATATCCCGACCACACCATTGAGTGGTACAACCAGCGCATGGGCGAGATTCGCCGTTACTTCGATGCCAAATTCGGCACCGGCAAATTAGTCTCCCGCTCCCGCGACAGTGACAGCGACGTGATTCAAACCCTGGTCGGCTATCAATGGATGGTGGGCGCGACCATGCTTGAGCTCTTTTATTTTTCGGCGCAACACGATGAACTCGTGTTCCGGACAATCAGCGTCGATTACAAGGCTCTTTGACCCGCTCGCCTCGCTCCGCCCTCAAGTCCGGCTTTCTTCCGTTTCTTTCTGGAGCCGCTTCAGTTTGCTGGAAAGCGCCACCTTGACTGCCGAACTCATTCGATCAATGAAGAGAATCCCGTTCAAGTGATCGATTTCGTGTTGTAAGGCGCGCGCCAAAAGTCCCGTCGCTTCGAGCTCGATTTCTTCCCAGTCGATCGTCCTGGCCCGGACTACGATCGATTCCGAGCGGTCGATCTCCTCCGAAATTTCCGGGAAACTCAGGCATCCTTCACTTCCTGTCGTGATTTCCCCGCCCAAAGTCGCCTCCGGATTGAGCAGGACAAGGGGCATCGCCCCCTCCACCTCGGTAGCCACACCGTTTAGTTTGAGCGTGCTGGGCCGATCCTCCACCTGGGCGACATCGATGACGGTCAACTGCAGCGCCTGCCCGACCTGCTGCGCGGCCAGGCCAACGCCGTTGGCGGCATGCATGGTTTCCAACATGTCGGACGCCAGTTGGAGGATCCGCTGATCGAGTTGGTTAATCGGCCGCCCCTTGGCCCGAAGCACCGGATCGCCGTATTGCCGGATGGGGAGTCTCACTTTTCCTGCTGGGTAAAAGCCGGCAAATTTTTTACGCCGGCCAGCTTCAGGGCATCCATCACTTTTATAATGACGCCGAACGAGGACTTCTTGTCTGCCTGCAGGGCAATGGTCGACTTGCGCGCGGGAGGGAGATCGCGCACCGCTTCTTCCAAGGCATCGGCTTCAATCACCTTTCCATCCAGCTTGATTTCATCCTCCTGGTCGATCGAAACCAGCGCGTGTTCCTGTTCGGAAGGCGCGCTCACCGCCGTTTTCGAGTCCGGAAGATTGATCTGCACTTCCGGCTGCTGCGTCCGGAAGGTGGTCGAGACGACGAAGAAGATGAGAAGAATGACGAGCACGTCGACCAGTGAAACGATAATGATTGAGGGAGCCCGCTTCTTGCGGACGGCGAATTTCATGACGCGATTCTCACGGTCGCTTCAAGCTGCCGGAGCCGCCGGGGGGCGCGCCGCTACCGGGACCGTCCCACGCGCGACTGCCGGCACTTCCCCGGCCACGCGTCCATAATAACATTTGGAGAGGAGATCGGTCACGAGCGACTCGATCTCGACCGACAACACTTCCACTTTTTTCGAAAAATAAACGAACCCGATCAAGGTCACCACCGCGATACCCAGTCCAAAGATGGTGGTACTGAGCGCCTCCGAAATACCGAGAGCGATGCGCTTGGCATCGGCCGCCCCGGCACTCAATCCGAGGCTGGCAAAAACGTGGATGAGACCGGAAACCGTTCCGATCAATCCCAGCAGGGGTGCGATGCCGACAATCACTTCAAGGACAACGAGGCCGCGTTCCAGGCGGACCATTTCATAGCGCGCGCGACTTTGCACCGCTTCCATGTTATCAGAGCGCGGCCAGCGCAAATGCGCGAGGGCCACCCGGACAATGCGGGCCAGCGAGGAAGTATCGTGGTGCACGATGCGCGCCAGTCGTTCCGCGCTCGCCCCCGGCACCAGCCGTTCCATCTCGCTCTCAATCCCGACAGGCACCACGTATTTTTCGCGCAAGGCCAGCGTGCGTAAAATGATAGTGGTAACCGAAACGATCGAGCAGACCAGAAGCGGCCACATGAAGAGACCGCCTTTCGTGAAAAAGCCGGTCAGGCTTTGCAAGGTCTCAGGCGTCTGAGCCAGAATAAATAAAGCCATCTTAGTTTGCGTACATGGTGAAGGACATTTCTTCCTCTAAGCCCTCGGAAGGCAGGGTATTCGCCACATCCTCGGGAATGGCGGGCAACTGCACTTCCTGGACGGAGCGCAGGCAAACGTTCGCGAAAGATTCATTGGATGTGTTTTGAATGACCTTGAGGTTCCGCACGCGTCCGTTTCGGTCAACCGAAAAGACAACATGCGCCGTTCCGATGCTGACCAGGTCGGACTGTTGCTGGACGTAGCTGTACCAACGCGAGCCGACCGCGTCGTATAACATTTTTTGATAGCGCCCAAGGGGAGTGCCAACGGCGTTGATGGCCGATGGACCGCGGTTGGAAATCGCACCCGCCATTCTCTTTTGCTGCATCATCGGCCGATAGATCGACTTAACCGGTTGGGGCGTGGAGGCAGGTTTGGCCGCCGGGGTGGGCGTGGCCCGAAGCATGGCCAGTTGATCCGGCGGCGTCTCGGTGGGCTCAGCCGTGGGAGCGGCTGAAGGTGTGGGCTTCGTTTCGGGCCGAATGGTCGGCTGCGGCTCCGCTCCGGGTTGCGCCAAAGTGGCGTCGTGAGTTTCCAGATCCTCCATTGGCCTTTCTCCTCCCAATTGCGAAGGCAAAGGCGCGCTTCCAGCCGCCGGCTGTTCGCTGGCCGCGACGGAATTGGCGTTCGACTCGAATGTTTTTTCCTTCGGCTCTTCCACAGTTGCCTTAAGCGGATCCGTTTCACGGAACATGGGGTTTTTCTTCACCTGCGGCGCCAAAGGCAGGGCTGGCGTTTCCACGATGGTAAGTTCCACCGGCCTGTCGTCTTCCGGCGGAGGAGGCGACGAAAATAATTCGCTACCAATTATGAGAAGCAACCCCACGACCACGTGCAGGACAAAGGCGATCAGCAGAGCCACACCGATCTTGGCCAACTCCTGCTTTCGCTCGGCCGCGTCGTCGGCCGATCGTCCGATCATGAATTCCACCGGCGTGCTCATCGAGTGGGTATACAGACTAACGGCCGGGCCCGACTGTTCACATATTTAGGCAACGCTGACCTTACCTCAAAGGCTCCTTCCCGACAAATACCCCCCTGAGAGGGACACGCGCCGTCGTGTCCGCCATTATTGCCCGGCGGGGCGCCGCCCTCCAGATGTTTTCTTCCGCGACGTCGTCTTGCGGGCATGGTGAAAGAGATACTGCTGCGCGTAACCTCCATGCGCTCCGAAATGATTCTGGGCGAAATCGCGCATCTGCCGCTCCGTCAGCTTTCTTTTTCGCGGAAAATATCGGTCCTTCAGAACACGCGCGATCCAGACGTCGATGGGAAATGCTTCCAGCCGTTCGTAGGCAAACAACATCACGCAATTAGCCACTTTGCTGCCCACTCCGGGCAGAGTGCAAAGGTTCGCCCGCAACTCAGCGTCCGGCAGGCTGGTCCACGCCTCAAGATCCACCTCGCCTGAAGCAATCCGCCGGGCCGTGCCTAGCAGGTGCCCGGCGCGATACCCCAGAGCGCAATCGCGCAACTCAACCTCTGAGCGTTGCCCGATAGCTTGGGCCGATGGAAATGTGAAAATGTCGTATCCGGCAATCCGCCTCTTCTGCCCAAAGCGTCGTCGTAAGGCCTCCGACATCTGCCGGATATGAGCGACCTGTTTCATCGACGAAGTGATAAAACTGGCCAGGCATTCCCAACGCGGCTGCCGCATGATGCGAAGACCGGCGCAAAAGGTGCGCGCTTCATTCATGGCCGGGTCTTCCGGGAACGAAGCGCAAATATCCGGGAGCGGATGATCGAGCGCAAAGTAGCGGCTGACCAGGTCCGCGGACCCCCCGGCGAAGGCCAGCTTTTTATCCCGCTGTTCTATATAGAGGGGTTCGTCCCCCATCGCTCCGACAAAGCCCCCTCCCGCCTGTCTCCAATAAAAGACCTGTCCCGAGTCGAGAGTCATGGAGAGGTTGAAATCCGGCGCCTGAATTTCCGTCAACCGCATTGGGTAACGTCCAACGCCCAATGCTCAGCGTCCAATCCGCCGAGGCTGCTGGTGACCTGGAAGAACACGCGCCGTGGCGTCCGGAAAACGGCGCCGACGGCGCGGCGCTCTTCAGTGGAAAGGCGCTCGATTTGACAATCTCTGTCCCTCCGCGGCAAAAACGCTTTCCGCCTTTGCCGAATTCTGTCACGTAACATGCACACATGGACGCGCGGCTGATCATCGATACCGGAGTTTTGCTCGTCTACTTCGTCGTGATCATCGGCATCGGCCTGCGCATGGGCCGGAGAGAAAATAGCCTGGAAGATTTCGCCCTCGGCGGCCGCCGCATACCGTGGTACGCCGTGCTCGCGTCGCTCGTCGCGGCGGAAACCAGCGCCGGCACTTTTTTCGGAACACCGGGCGAAGGCTTCTCTCTTCGCAACTACACCTACCTGCAGCTCGCTTTCGGCACGATCCTCGGCCGCATCCTGGTCAGCTATATTTTCATCAAACCGTATTACGATTACAAAGTCTTCTCCATCTACGAATACCTGACGGCGCGCTTCGGCGTGGCCAGCAAGAACGCGGCTTCTGCCGTATTCATGATCACGCGCCTGCTCGCCTCCGGCGCGCGTTTGTATGTCGCCGCCATCGCGCTTGCGCTCGCGTATGAAATGATCACCGGCACGCGGCCCAATCAGACGCAAACACTTTGGATCTATGTCGGTTCTACCGTCACCATCGTCATGGTCACGGCCGTTTACACGACCCTCGGAGGCATCAAGGCCGTCATTTGGACCGACCTGATCCAGGCTTCCATCATGATTGGCAGCGCGCTGGTCGCGCTCGGTTTGCTTTACTCGGCCATCCCCGGCGGGTGGCACGAGATCGTGCAGCGCCACGGCGCCTTTAAGGTGTCGGACCTCATCGCCACCGGTCTCGATCCGGCGAGACACGGCTGGGACCAGGTTAAAGGCATGTTCGAGACCGAGTACACCATTTTCGCGGGTCTCATCGGTTCCGCTTTCATTACCATGGGCACCCACGGCACCGACCAGGACATGGTGCAGCGGATGTTAACCGCTCCCGATATTCGCCGCAGCCGCCGCTCCCTCATTCTTTCCGGTCTGGCCGATATTCCGATCGCTTTCACCTTCCTCAGTATCGGGTTGCTCCTCTGGGTTTATTATCAGGTTCATCCCGATCCCACTTTGTCAAAAACACCTAACGAAACGTTCTGTCATTTTATTCTTTACCAGATGCCGGTCGGTCTGCGCGGGTTGCTCATCGCCGGGATCTTCGCCACCGCCATGGGCTCGCTCAGCACGGCCCTCAACGCCCTCGCCACCAGTTTCACGCGCGATTGGTACGAGCCTTACATCAATCCGGGAGCCAGCGATGAGCAGAGCCTGCGCGCCGTCCGCTGGGCCACCGTTTGGTTTTCTGTGCTGATGATCGTGGTGGCATCGTCAACCGCCTATCTCGTCATCGTGTATCCCCATGTTCGCATCATCCCGATCGTCCTCGGCATCTTCGGCTACACCTATGGCTCTCTTTTGGGCGTATTCTTTGCCGGAATGCTGACCAAACAACGCGGGAACGACCGCGGAAATATTATCGCGATGATTCTCGGCTTCGTCGTCGTGGCCATCCTGAGCGGCTTGCCGAATAAAGTTGCGGGCCTCTTTGGCGCGCAGGCCTACCCCCAGCCAAACTGGCTGCCGGTCATGGACTTCCCCTGGTGGATCTGCTTCGGAACCATCGTCACCTTCTCGATCGCCGTCCTCTTCCGCAGCCGTCCCCACACCGTCCCTGCCTCCACCTAAGCTCCAACGCGCCGGTCCAAATCCGCAAAAAGTAGGGACGCGGTGTGCGCACGGCCCACAGCCGTGGCTCCAACGCGCCCTACGCCGGTCTAACCCCTTTCTCTCCCCCCGAAAGACCTCAGGGATTGCAAGACATGCCAGACTAAGGAAAGATTGCAAAAGTGGCGCGTCCTAGAACCCGGCGTCCATATTAAAACGAGGTAACACCATGATCACGAAGAAAAATGATGCGGAGAAATCCAAGAAAGATCACTTGATCGACAAAAAGATGAGTGACCTGACGCCAAAGAAAGATCCAAAAGGCGGCAAGAAGCCGGGGGAGAAATCGTGTGGCGGCAAGCAGGGGGGTAAATCGTGTGGCGGCGACAAAGGATGTGGTGGTGGGAGCAAGTAGATTACTTGAGTTTAATCTCCGATTGAACATTGAAGAGCCGCAAAGTTACGTTGCAGAGCTTTCTTCGATATAAAAACCGAGACGTCCTCGCGCGGTATCTGAAGGATTTTGGGGGAACGCGGAAACAAGCCCACGTCGTTTTCGGCGAAATGTTGAAATGGTTCTACCTGAATGGTCGAGCCATTGCGGCCTCGTCGCGCGAGGAGCCGGTGGATTGCTTTATCACAAGTGATCTGGAGAAGATCGACGACATGTGGCACACGTTTCTTCTTTTCACCCGGGACTACAGCCAATTCTGCGAGCGATATTTTGGCTACTTTCTCCATCACCTGCCGGCGACCGGCCGGGAACCCAAAGTCTCGCCCCTGGAATCAGAGAGACAGCGCCGCCGCTTTTACGAGCATGTGTATGATGTGCTCGGCGAAAATACCTTTCGGCAATGGTTCATGAACGGGCGTCTCAAACGCCACGGCGCACGAACCAAATAACATCGGCGGCGGCGTTAAAAAATCGGGGCGGCGACTACCGCGCCAGCCTAATTCCCAAATCCCGCAACTGCCGCGCATCTACTTCAGCCGGCGATTGGCTCATCAAATCCATTCCCCGATTATTCTTCGGAAAGGCCATGACCTCGCGAATACTTTCCTCGCCGCAGACCAGCATAACGAGTCGATCAAGCCCCAACGCAAGTCCGCCATGCGGCGGCGCACCCAGGCGAAAGGCCTTCAAAAGATGGCCAAATTCAGTCTGCTGCGCTTCGGCGCCGATCCCCAGCACCTCGAACATGCGCGATTGCAGATCAGGTTCGTGAATTCGAATACTGCCGCCCCCAATTTCCACGCCGTTCAGAACCACGTCGTAGGCTTGGGCGCGCACTTCGCCGTACTTCTTTTCGTCCAGTAGCGGCACGTCCTCTTCTTTCGGTCGCGTAAACGGGTGATGCACCGCGTTCCACTTGCCCGATTCCGCATCCAGCTGCAGCAGTGGGAAATCCGTTACCCAAAGAAAATTCAACTCTTCGGAACTTGCTGTGAGCTTTTGCACTTCCGCCACGCGCAAGCGCAACCGGCCCAACACCTCGCTGGCTACGTCCCATTTATCAGCCGCGAAAAGAATCAGGTCTCCCTCCTCGATCTGGAGCTTTGCCTGCAGCGCCGCTTTCTCCGCTTCGGAAAAGAATTTTACGATGGGTGATTTCCATTCGCGGCCTTCTACTTTGATGAAGGCAAGCCCTTTCGCCCCGAAGAGTTTGGCGCGCTCCGTCAACTCGTCGATCTGTCCGATGGTGATCCCAGCGAAACTTTTGGCGTTGATGGCCTTGACCACGCCTCCGGAATCCAGCGTGCTCCGGAATACCTTGAAACCACTCGACCGAAAGTCTTCGCTCAGATCAACCAGTTCCAACCCAAAACGGCGATCCGGCTTATCGCTCCCATAACGACCGATGGCTTCGTACCACGTCAGACGATCAAAGGGCGTCTTGACCTCAATGGCTCGCGCGGCCTGGAAGACACCGGCCAGCAAACCTTCGGTCAGGGCGAAAATGTCCTCCGGCATAACGAAAGATGCTTCGATGTCGATCTGCGTGAATTCCGGCTGGCGGTCGGCCCGCAAATCTTCGTCCCGAAAACATTTTGCGATTTGGAAATACTTTTCCAACCCGCCCACCATGAGGAGCTGTTTGTATTGCTGGGGAGCCTGCGGCAAGGCGTAAAACTTTCCGGGGGTTAACCGGCTGGGCACGAGAAAGTCGCGTGCGCCCTCCGGCGTGCTCTTCGATAGAATGGGCGTCTCCACTTCATAGTAACCCTGCGCATCGAGATAATCGCGCGTCGCCTTGGTCACCTGGTGGCGCAATCGAAGGTTACGCGTGAGCTGCGGACGGCGCAGATCGAAGTAGCGATACGTCAGCCGCAGATCCTCGTTGTGCATGCCCGCATCAAGAGGGAACGGCAAATCATCCGCGCGATTCAAAATCCGCAGTTCCGTCACCACCACTTCGATCGCCCCAGTGCCCAGTTTCGGATTTTCCGTCCCGACCACGCGCGCCGCGACCCGTCCCGTCACCTGGATGACATCTTCGCTTCGCAGGCTGTGTGACTGTTCGGTCACGTCCGCGTTCTCTTCCGGTCGAAAGACGATCTGGGTTAATCCTTCGCGATCGCGCAGATCCACGAAAATGACGCCGCCGTGATCGCGCGTCACGTTAACCCATCCGGCCAGCGTAATGACCTGACCGATATTCTCCGGGCGAAGCTGGTTGCAGTGGTGAGTCCGGTACATGGGAGCGCAAAAACTAGCGTGTCATTGCGGGGGAAGCGAACATTCTCGCAAGGAGCTGATTTGCCCCGGGGCTGGAAAGCGGGACCCGAACCGGATTCCGGGGCGGACCCGCCGCTTACCTCGGCGCCGATGAGAGATGCTCGAGCAACTGCTCGCTCTGGACGAGTTGCTGGGTGCCACTGCGCAAATCCTTGACCGCCACCTGCGGCCACTCGTCGCCGAAGAGAACCACGAGACGCGCGCCCAGTTGTTCGGCCGCCTGGAATTGCTTCGGTACTTTGGCCGGAACGAGTGAATAATCGACGCGGTAAGTGGCTTCGCGCAGTTTCTGCACCTGCGCGAGGGCGTCGGGGCGGCGTTCTTCTTTGGCGATGACCACATAAAGATCGAGCGCTCGTTCATCGCGCATGGCTTCATCCATTTTACTTTTGGGAGCAGCGGTCTCCCGAATCAGTTCTCCCAGCACAACATCCCCCATGGCAAAACCGAGCGCTGGGAGCGACACCGCGGCATCGCTTAACTGATTAATCAACGTGTCGTAGCGACCCCCCCCCGCGATGGCGCGCAGTTTTCCGGCCCGATCAAACACCTCGAACACGATCCCCGTGTAATAAGCCAATCCGCGCACTATCTGGACGTCGATCTCGACGAACCGGTCGAGACCACGCGCGCGCAAGCCATCTACCACCTGCTCGAGTTTCGAGCTCGTGCCTCCCCTATCGAAGATGCGAAACACCGGCTCGGCCAAGACCCCGAGTTTGGCCGCGGTTTTCTCGCGCGGTTCCCGCTCCGATTTGTCGATGGCCTGCAAAATCTGGGGCCATTGCTCGGGCGAAACATTCTGTTCCTTTAGAAAATCCGTCCAGAATTCGCGATCACTGATGCGCACCACCAGGTCCGCCTCGCTGAATCCGAAACCCCGCAAGATATCGATACAAAGAGCCAGGAGTTCGACGTCGGCCGCAGCGCTCGCTTCCCCCACCATGTCGCAATTTAACTGAAAATGTTCGCGCAAGCGGCCGCGTTGCTGTTTTTCGTAACGATAGAATTGGCCGATGGAAAACCACTTGAGCGGTTTTTTGAAGGCGCGCTCATGCGTCGCCACCACACGCGCGAGAGTCGGGGTCAGTTCGGGACGCATGGCCACCTCGCGCTCGCCTTTATCGATGAAGTTGAAAAGTTGATCGACGATTTCCGGACCGCTCTTTTTCTTATAAAGATCGGTTGGCTCCAGGACCGGCCCATCCCATTCCATGAAGCCGTAGCGCCGCGCCATGACGCGCCAGCTCGAGAAAATATAATTTCGCGCGGCGCAATCGGCCGGCAAAAAATCACGAAAACCAGGGAGAGATTGCATGGGGCTTCAGAATAATTCGATGGCAGTCATTATCCAATGGTCCCCATACATCCACTCGCCGTTGGGGTTACGAATGAAAATATACGGTCGAATAAAGGCCGAGAAAGGGAGTCAAATTTAAACACGACGGAGAAACATCCGTTTAACTCAAGCAAAGGACAAATATGAAACACACACGATTAGTTAAAATGTTAGCGGCCGGAGCAGCTGGCGCAGTTGCGCTCAGCACCGCGTTCGCTCAGGAAGAAGCCACCACCACCACCACCACTGCGGGCGGCGGCGTCAGCGCCACCACTAGCACGAGCACTAGCTCGCTGAACGGCACCGGCACCATCACCGCCTACACTCCGGGATCGGACTACATCAGTTTCCGCACGGAGAAGACCTCCGCGCCGGTGAAGTATTATTACACCAAGAGCACCACCGTGGTCGACCCCGAAGGCAAGACTGTCGAATTGTCGGCTCTTCGTCCTGATATGCCGGTGACCTATACTTACGTGAGAGAAGGCGATCGCATGGTCGTCAGCAAAGTGACGCTCACCAAGCCACTTTCCTATTACGAGAAGAAGGAAACCACGACCACGACGACCACCTCCAAGCACTAAGACGCTGGCGGTAGTTAGTCGCAGTTCAGTTTAAAAGCGCCTGCGGTTTGCCGCGGGCGCTTTTCTTTTAGGCGATGGGACATCCGATGGAGAGGTGGTGGATCGTGACCTCCGGGCTCGATTTTCACGATCCTTCCCCCCTCGCAACGACACATGTCACCATCGCGCTCGGAGAGCCCGATCACCCCGGCCAAACCCAAATTCAGTCCTCGTAACCGCGTGGAAATTCCTGGTGCCATTTCCAGGCGCTCTCGATGATGGCCGGGAGCGATTGGAACCGCGGCGTCCAACCCAACTCTTTCCGGATCTTTTCCGAGGAAGCGATGAGCCGTGGCGGATCGCCCGGGCGCCGTGGTTTTTCCACCACTGCGATCTTCCTGCCCGTGACGGTGGCGGCAGCTTCGATCACCTGCCGGACGCTCGATCCACCGCCCGTCCCCAGATTGTAAAATTCACTCCTCGGGGAGGTGAGCGCGAGGATATGGGCGCGCGCCAGGTCAAGGATGTGGATGTAATCGCGGATACAGGTGCCGTCCGGTGTTTCGTAATCAGTCCCGTAAATCTCGACGTTTTCTTTTTGTCCGAGCGCGACTTTGAGCACGTTGGGAATGAGATGCGTCTCCGTGCGATGATCTTCCCCGAAGCGCAGCGAGGCGCCCGCCGCATTGAAGTAACGGAGGGCAACGAATTTCAATCCGTGAATCTGGCCATACCACTTCAGGATTTTTTCAAAGGCCAATTTTGACTCGCCATAGGGATTGATCGGATGTTTCGGCAGTTCCTCGTCAATCGGCACTCTTTCGGGTGGTCCAAAAATGGCGCAGGTCGATGAGAAGACGAGGCGCTCCGTCCCGCTGGCCACCATGGCATCGAGCAGATTGAGGCCGTTGCCCACATTGTTGCGGAAGTACTTCGACGGATTCTGCATCGATTCGCCCACCAGGGCGTTGGCGGCAAAGTGCATGACCGCATCCGGCCGATTGCGCTCAAGCAGAGCCTTGATTCCCGCCGCATCAGCCAGATCAGCCTCATTGAACTGGGCGCGCCTATCGAGCGCGCCCCGGTGTCCTTCGGTCAAATTATCCAGAACGGCGACCTCATGACCTTCGTCGAGCAGCAACTCCGCACAGACGCTGCCGATGTATCCGGCGCCCCCCACCACTAGAATCTTCATGCGCCGAATTTCGTCGGAGCGACTAAATAATCAATCGACCGACGAAGTGGGCATGTGCCCGGAGGTCTTCTTCTGCAGCGCCGCAATCATTTGCCGGATGTAGCGATGCCGGGCGCGCGGGGTCAAGATTTTCAGGCTTTGCTCGTTCGAGCCCCACTCGAGGATGTCGATGTCAACGTGGCGAACACCCCACCTTTTCATGTCGAGACGACTCGGCTTGTATAAATCGATCGTATTCGTTCCGATCAGCGCCAGTCCATAATCGTCGATCATGTATTCGTCACTGGTGCCGACGATGCGGAATCTTGTCCCGAGAGGAAAGCGCGACCAGTCGGAGGCCGCACTCATGACGTGCCGTCCCGCGAGGGAACTTCCCACCGCGTTGTGTTTTCCGCCTTTTTCCGTATGTGAATAAGCCGTGGTCCGAACCTGCGGAATGCGGCGATTAGCCGGCCGGGAAGTGACCGCCGGGGGCTGCCCCGCGCAAGCGGCCAGAAAGCAACCAAGAGCAAACAGGATTACAATTCGAAGAATCTTATTAGTCATTTAAATAATACGTCGGCGCCCTCCATAACACCGCCCCGGGGTCTGGCAAGTAATGTTACAGGTCGTTAAGTAAATTGAGAAACGAAACAAGAAAAGCCAGTCAGGTGGTGGTCGCCGAAAATGTCCTGCTCGATGGTCGCCTTGCCCTTTTTCATGAACGCGATCGCTGGCTGGCCGTGGCGGATCTCCACTTCGGCTATGAGTTGAGCCAGCGCGCCGCCGGAAATCTCTTTCCGCTCTTCGGCATGCAAACAATCGAAGCGCGCTTGCTCGAGTTGCTCACCGTCTATCGCCCGGCCCATCTCGTCCTGGTGGGCGATCTTGTGCATAACCGCGCGGGAGGGGAGGAATTGCTCCGGCTCCTGCAAAAGCTCCGTGCGTTCTGCAGCGTGGTGTTGATCGCGGGAAATCATGATCGGCACTTCCGCAATGTTGAGCTAGTCCCTTCCTGGCAGAGTGACGGCTTTCAATTCCATCATGGTCATGGCGGAACCGCTGCGACCGACGCGATCCAGGTGGTGGGACATCATCATCCGGCTGCTGTTCTGCGCGACGGCGCGGGCCTGCGCTTGAAGCTGCCGGCCTTTGTCCAACGAAAAACGTGTTGGATTTTGCCGGCTTTCTCTCCCTGGGCG
This sequence comes from Chthoniobacterales bacterium, assembly GCA_038226905.1. GTDB lineage: Bacteria > Verrucomicrobiota > Verrucomicrobiia > Chthoniobacterales > UBA10450 > JBBRDU01. The sequence goes on from JBBRQE010000034.1 coordinate 23,971, forward strand.
GCGGGGACGGAATGGAGGCCGGACGACGGGACCCACATCTGGCTCTGCTCACCCCGTCGCGTTCTCAAGCTGGAAGGTGGCCACGCCCTGGACAACGGGTCCAAGCATGCGCCTCTATAGGCCGAAAGTCGTTAGACTTTAGGGCTCGCCCCGAGCTCCGATGTGCAATGCGGACAACGCGTGGCCTTGATCGGAATCGACATGGTGCAGGAGGGACAATCTTTGGCCACGGGGGCCACGTTCGGCTGAGGCCGCTTAAGCTTGTTGATGGCGCGAACCACCATGAAAATGGCCAGGGCGACGATGAGGAAGTTAATCACCAACGTGACAAAGTTTCCGTAATTCCAGGTAATCGCCTTGGCCGCGACCGCTTCGGCGGGGGTTGCAAAATTCGCAGCTCCATTGGCGCCTGCCTTCAGGACGATAAACTTGCTCGAGAAATCAAGGCCCCCGGTGAGCAGGCTGATAGGCGGCATGATGATGTCTTTTACAAGGGAACTGACGATCGAACCGAAAGCGGCCCCAATGACCACGCCGACCGCGAGATCGATGGCGTTCCCCTTAACGGCGAATTCTTTGAACTCTTTCCACATGGTGTCAGGTGTAGTTAGGAAACCACGATGTTAACAAGTTTTTTCGGCACCACCACGATCTTCTTGATCGTTTGACCGGCGAGGAGCGCCTGAATTTTGGGGCTGGCCAGCACGATCGCTTTGATCTCGTCCTCCGTCGCGGCGATCGAGACGGTGACGCGATCCCGCACTTTCCCGTTGATTTGAACAACTATCTCGACTTCGTCTTCCACGAGCCATGCCTCGTTTGCGACCGGCCATGTTTGTCCGGTGATGTCGCCCTCCGCATCGTCGAACTTTTGATTCAACATTGCCCACAACTCCGACGCGATGTGAGGCGCAAAGGGATTGAGAAGAATAAGGAATGGACGCATGGCCGCGAGGGGCACGACCGGAGCGTTGGTAAAAGCATTGACCAGGATCATCATCTGGGAGATGGCCGTATTAAACGAAAGCGTCTCGATGTCGGAGGTTACTTTTTTGATCGGTGCGTGCGTGATCTTGAGCTGGGCCTTGTCCGGCTCGATCGGCTGCACGGCATTCGAAAGATTCCATTCGCCTGCCTGATTTTCCTCCATGACCAATCGCCAGACTCGTGCCAGAAAGCGAGCCACTCCTTCCACCCCGCGCATGCTCCAGGGCTTCATCTGCTCGAGCGGCCCCATAAACATCTCGTAGCAGCGGAAAGCGTCGGCTCCGTATTGCGCAATGACGTCGTCCGGATTAACCACGTTGCCGCGCGATTTCGACATTTTCTGTCCATCTTCTCCCAGAATAATGCCTTGGTTAACGAGTCGTTGAAACGGCTCCGGCTGCGACACATAGCCGAGGTCGAACAACACCTTGTGCCAGAAGCGCGCATATAAAAGGTGCAGAACGGCGTGCTCCGTGCCCCCCACATAAAGATCAACGCCGCCGAATGTGGCGTCGGCATTCTGCTGATAAGACACGGGCTGCGAGCCGGTGCCAGGGCCCGCCATCCAATAACTCTCCGCTTCCCTGCCCACGAAACGCTCGTCATTCTGCGGATCGCAAAACCGGAGATAGTACCAGCACGAACCGGCCCACTGCGGCATGGTATTCGTTTCGCGGCGAGCCTTGTCCGAATAGCGCACCCACTCCGTCGATTTGGCTAAGGGCGGTTCACCCGTGCCGGTAGGCTTAAAGTCATCCAGGGCCGGCGGCACCACGGGCAGATCGCTCTCCGGCAACGCCGCGTGTCGTCCTTCTTCCCAGATTATCGGGAAGGGCTCGCCCCAATAACGCTGGCGCGAAAACAGCCAGTCCCGCAGTTTATAGCGAACTGTCCCGCATCCGTCACCGTTTGCCTCCAGCCAGGCGATAATTTTCTTCTTTGCTTCTGGAGTGGTTAAGCCATCCAGCATTCCTGAGTTGACGGCCACTCCGTCACCGGTGAATCCGATTGACTCCTCCTCTGTCTGTCCCTTTGCCTCTACGACAATAAAGACAGGCAACTCAAACTTTCGCGCGAACTCGAGGTCTCGTTCGTCGTGGCCCGGCACGCCCATGATCGCGCCCGTGCCGTAACCCATCAATACGTAGTCTGCGATCCAGATGGGAATCTCCCGATCAGACGCGGGATTGACTCCGTAGGCACCGATAAAGACACCCGTTTTTTCCCGGGAAAGGTCGGTCCGTTCGAATTCGGACTTCGAAGAAATATCCGCGCGATATTGCTGCACCGCGCCCTCTTGATCGGCTGTGGTTAGTTGATCGACCAAAGGATGCTCCGGGGAGAGGACCAGATAGGTGGCACCGTAAAGAGTATCGGGCCGCGTGGTGAAAACGGTAATGGCGGCATCGGCATCCTGTGGAGGGACGACGGGCGGGAAGACCGTGCCACCTGCGATCTTAAAGTGAATCTCCGCGCCTTCGCTTCGTCCGATCCAGTTCCGCTGCAAGAGCTTGATCGATTCGGGCCAGACGAGCCCCTCCAGTTCCTCGATCAGTCGATCGCCAAAGGCCGTGATGCGCAACATCCATTGCCGCATGGGCCGTTTGACCACGGGAAATCCGCCCACCTCGCTCTTTCCCTCGACGACTTCTTCGTTGGCCAGCACCGTTCCCAGTTCCTGGCACCAATTTACCGGCACGTCCGCTACGTAGGCCAGTCGCACGCTGTCCGGATCGGTGCCCCCGTAGGTGGCGATCGGTTCCGCTCGTTTCGTTTCCGGATTGAACCAGGAATTGTAGATCTTCAGGAAAATCCACTGCGTCCATTTGTAGTAGCGCGGGTCGGTCGTGTTGATTTCGCGCTGCCAGTCGTAGGAAAATCCGATGGCTTTCAGCTGCGATTTAAACTTGGCCACGTTATCTCTCGTGGTAATGGCCGGATGCTGGCCCGTCCTGATGGCGTACTGTTCGGCGGGCAGACCGAAAGCGTCCCATCCCATGGGATGCAGGACGTTACAGCCGCACAGTCTTGTGTAGCGGGCCACGATGTCTGTCGCCGTGTAACCCTCGGGGTGCCCGACATGCAGTCCCGTTCCGCTCGGGTAAGGAAACATGTCGAGGACATAGAACTTCGGTTTCCCTGGATCAAAACCGGGATCGCCCGGATTTGGAGCGTGAAAGGTTTGTTCCTCCTCCCACATAGCCTGCCATTTCGGCTCGAACTGATCAAAGGGATAGGGCTTGCGGCGTTCGTTCATGGGTCGGAGAGAGAAGGTGGGCGAATCAGGAACGCAGGAAAGCGCGAAATTGCAAAAACGTTAGAGCGACGTGGTCAATTTCGCTTCACCCCCGCCGGTGCTTCGCTCATTACTGGGGCGTGCCGATTTTGCTTATGGCCACGCGCAACGTCCACAAAACGCGCGAGATGGAGAATCTCCTGGGACGGTCATTCGAAGTGCGCGATTTATCCGGGCGTCCCGACTGGCCGGACATCATTGAAGACGGCCAGACCTTCGCGGAAAACGCCCGTCTAAAAGCCGTCGCCATTTCTGACAAGTGCGATGATCTGGTCCTGGCGGATGATTCCGGGCTGGAA
>JBBRQE010000035.1:0-27063 GCA_038226905.1 Chthoniobacterales bacterium
GAACGGCGTGCAGGTTTACAACAACACGATCTACACCACGAACGGCCGCGGCGCCGTCGGGACCTTGGGAAATGGCAAACCGGCATTCAGTTCCAATCCGCCGCTATTCAGAAACAATCTGGTCGTTTCGACCGCGCCGAACACGTTAGGCAGCGGAATGACGCAGATACCTTTCCAGCGCGATTACAACCTCTACTTTTCTACTGGCGGAAGCATGACCGGGACCGAGGCGCATTCCATCTACAATCTCGATCCGAAAACCAACGGGCTCGGCTACCACGGTGTTGCCTGGCCAGCGACCGAGTGGACGCTGGCGACCGATTCCCCCGCCATCAATGGCGGCAGCGCAATTCTCGGCTCGCCCGCGACTGATTTTTTCGGGCATCCCGCGTCGTTGGGCGCCGCGCCCGACATCGGCGCTGCCGAGCTACGCTAGTCGGATCCAACTGGATGCATTCTTCCTCTAGCCGCCCCGCTCTGCCGGGGCGTTCACTTGTTGAATGAATGCCGCGAGCGGGGGCCGCGCGCATGTGGCTCGGGCTATTGAATGAACCGGATGGTCATGGGATAGCGATAGAACTTTCCGTCGCTCGCCTGGATGGAGGCGACGATTACGAAGACGGCGTTCAGGACCCAGAGGATGGCGAGGAAAAAGAAGCCGATCAGGACGAGACAAAAGACCACGGCGACGGCGTTGTAGATGAGCATGGAGATTTGGAAGTTGAGCGCTTCCTTGCCATGCGCATCGATTTCGGGGGAGTCGTCGCGCTTGGCCAGCCAGACGATGAACGGCCCAAGCAGGTGCCCGGGGAAATGGAAGAACACCCCGAGCAGAGCGCTGGCATGACAAAGAATGTTCCAGGTGCGCACGTTGGTGACGGCGGGGGCGCTGACGGGCGGCGGCGTTGAGAATGAAGTTTCCATGGTGTCTAATGAATGGATGCGGCTGGCTTGCCGTTCAGATTCAAAGATTTTCTTCCTGGGCGGATCAAGATGGAAATCCCGCTGAAATTCTGCAATCTGGAAACCAGGAATTCAGGACGGAAAAAAACGAATTAGGAAAACAGGAACGCAGGAAAGAGATGATAATGATTGCGGCACTGTCTAAGTCACCGGCATATCTGGGTGCGATCATTCACATAAGGAGTACAAACAAATGACACAACGCACCGTAGAAACATCGCCACGCGGCCAGGGCAGGATTCGCAAGTTCCTGCGCCGCGCCTTTTATCTGCTCCTCCTTTTGATCGGAGGACTGGCCATCTATGCGTGGGCCACGGGCACCCGGCAGGAACCGCTCGAGACGGGAGAGCCGCACATGAAAGCCGTGGTTTACACCGACTATGGGAACGCAGATGTGCTCCAGATCAGTGACATCAAGAAGCCTCTGCCTAACGATGACCAAATCCTGGTTAAGATCCGCGCGGCCTCAATTAATCCACTCGACTGGCACTTCATCCGGGGCACGCCCTACATCGCTCGCGCGCTGATGATGGGGCTGCGCAAACCCAAAGTCCCGCGCCTGGGAGTTGATTACGCCGGGACGGTGGAAGCAGTTGGTAAAAACGTCACCCAATTCAAGGCGGGTGATGAGGTCTTTGGCGGAAAAACCGGTGCCTTTGCCGAGTATATTTGCGCGCGCGCCGATCGATCCGTCACGCTAAAACCAGCCAACATTACCTTCGAGCAAGCCGCTTCCGTCCCGATCGCGGGCATCACCGCCTTGCAGGGTCTTCGCGACAAAGGCCACCTTCAGCCTGGGCAAAAGGTCTTGATAAACGGCGCGTCCGGAGGTGTTGGCACCTTCGCCGTGCAGATCGCCAAGTCGTTCGGGGCCGAGGTCACCGGCGTCTGTAGCACAAGAAATCTGGAGATGGTTCGATCGCTCGGGGCAGATCGCGTCATTGATTATACGAAAGAGGATTTCACTAAAGGCGCGGAACGCTATGACGTCATTCTCGATAATGTTGGCACTCAGCCGCTGTCAGGATTCCGGCACGCCTTAACTCCCAAGGGCATCTGCGTTATGATCGGAGGCGGAGGGCCTAACGATGGTGAATGGATCGGCCCCATGGGGCGTCCCGTCAAAGCGCTCCTATTGTCACCCTTCATCAGTCAAAAGATGACGATGTTTTTCGCGGAATTGACCAAGGAGGACTTGACCGTGCTGGGCGAGCTTATGCAAAGCGGGAAAGTGAAACCCGTGATCGATCGAGCTTACCCGTTGCAAGAGCTCCCCGCGGCGATTCGTTATCTGGAAGAAGGCCACGCTCGAGGAAAAGTGGTCATCACGGTGGCGGGAGATAATAAGACCTAAGCAGGCACCGTCAGTCCTCATGCGGTGGGAACTGTAACGCCGACTCTCCCTTCGACTGGCCTTTTGGCATTTGCTACGCAAAGTCCGATGCGCTAGGGCCGCGTGCTTCCCGCCGTAGAGCTAATCTTATGTATGGCAACGAAAGCAACGGTCCTGGGAAATTTGTTAGCGACCTGCCTGAACTCGGCGTGCGCACCGGCGCGCCTCCCTGCATGGGGACAACTTTCTGGACCTGATCCAGAGATAATCAGGTAGTCAGAGGTGTCCGCGTCCGTAGGCGGAGATCAGCGGGTGGCGCCGGCCATGACATCCGTCGGATTCAAAGAGATGGCGAACGGCTCGAGCGGCATTGGTTCGTCGTGTTCGAGGAATTGGCGGCAGAGCGTGAAGAGATCGGCACGGGTGGTGGCGCGGCGGATGCCGTGCAGGAACTGGCCGGTCGGTTCCACGCCGAGGCCGATAAAGTTCAGATACTTCTTCATGTTGCTGACTTGGGCTGACTCGCGGATGCCGTCGGTGCTCACCGCTTGGTAAAGCGCGTGCACATATGTCAGCACATCGCGGCCCGTTGGGCGGAAGACGGGTTGGCCGCAGCGTTGCTCGCGAATCTGGCGGAAGAGCCAGGGATTGCGAATGACACCGCGGCCGATCATGAGCCCGCGCGCGCCGGTCAAGGCGAGGACGTCATCGGCTTTATCAGCGGAGTAGATGTTGCCGTTGGCCAGCACCGGGCACGGCAGGGCGGCGGCGGCTCGCGCGATGAAATCGTAGCGAGGCGCGCTGCGATACATTTCCTTGACGGTGCGCGCGTGCACGGTGAGCAGGTCGAGCGAATGGCGCGCGAAGATGGGAAGGAGTTCGTCGTCGAAGATATCGGTGTCATCGAACCCGATGCGCGTTTTCACGGTGAAGGGGATGGCTATGGCTTCGCGCAATGCTCCCAGGATTTTGTCGATGCGGTAGGGGTCGCGGAGGAGACCGCCGCCAGCGCATTTGCGATACACGATGGGGACGGGACAGCCGAGATTCAGATCAATCGCCGCAACGGGATGGTGTTGCAGCTCGCGTGCGGTGCGCACGAGGGCCGCGATGTCGTTGCCGATCATCTGCGCGATAACCGGGCGGCCGGTCGGGTTCTGCGTGATGGAGGAGAGGATGTGCCGATCAAGCCTGGAGTCGGGCAGGACCCGGAAATATTCGGTGAAATAAACATCCGCGTCGCCGTAGCCACTGATTAAGCGCATGAACGGCAGGTCCGTGACATCCTGCATGGGCGCGAGCGCCAGGATCGGTGCATCGCTTCGCAGCAGATTCTGGAATTCGATTCTGGTGTCCACCGGGTTGAGGATGCCTCAAGTAGAGGGCTGCGTCACCTCAGACTGGTTTTGCACGGGGTTAGTGCGTTTTTTTGGAAACGATGAGGCGCGGACGCACGGCTCACACCTCGACAGGGCGAGGCGGCTACAGTTCTTCGCTGTCCCCGCCGCACTATTCACATTTTCCGCACTAACGGTGCAATCTCTGCTTGCGAGAAGAGATGGTGGAGACGACCGTCGCCGAGGGAAAAGGGAGTTAATATGAAGAGACATTTATCAATTGTTTGCGTCGCGCTGATGATTTGTTCCGGCGCTTTGGCTGGGACGTTTTCGCAGTTTGATACGCTCATCGCGGTGCCAGCGGCCGCCACGGCGACAGTTTCCGGTGATACCGCGGCGGCCACCTCGAGCACTATTCACCTGGACGCGCGGGTTTATGTTCCCGACGGCGTCGTGGCGCCGGCACCGGTCGTGGTCGTCATTCATGGTTTCGGCGAATCGAAGACGAGCGAGACGGTGGTGGCCGCAGCAACCGATCTGGCGAGCCAGGGCTATGTTGTGCTGACGCCGAGCACCCGTGGGTTTGGCGATTCCGATGGACTGGTCACGCTGGCTGGTCCGAATGAGATCAACGATTTGAAGACGATTATTTTGGCGGCGCAGACGGGCGCGATGGGCGATTCGCCGACCATCACTATTCCGGTAAACGCGAGCAGCAAGTTCGGCGTGACCGGCGCGTCCTACGGGGGCGGTCATGCTTTTGAGATCATGCGTACGCATGTCCCGGGTTTGGCGGCGGTCGCGCCGGTGGTCGGTTGGACTGATCTTTATCAATCGCTCAGCCCTAACGACGTGCCGAAGCTGAGTTATTCCCTCGCGCTTTTCGGGGGCGGGTTCGACGTGACCAACCCCAACTACGACAGCCAGATTTTTGACTGGGTCGGCGATTTATTCGGAGGCCATCCGGAAACCATTCGGACGGGCGGGGCGCAGAGTAATATTGATTGGCGCTCTGTCATCTTTAATCCAACCGAACTGAGCGTGCCGGTCTTTGTGGTGCAAGGCTGGCATGACTGGCTTTTCCCGGCCGAACAGGCGACGGCGCTTTTCCAAAGCTCGACGGCCATTCCGTTTTTCAAAATGTATCTGGGCGGCGTGGGCCATCCGCCGGCCTCTTCGGACCTCACCACTCCGGAAGCTCTCTACGTGCGTGCCCAGGTAGTGCGCTGGTTCGATCATTGGCTCAAAGGAACAAATAACGGCATCGATACCGAGCCGCGCGTAACCGTCGCGCCGGAACGCACCGCCCTCTGGTCGCAGGCCAGTCTGGTGACTTCAAATACCTTTCCGCTCCCAGGCACCACGTCCAATAACTATTTCTTTAATGGAGCCAAACTCCTCACCACGGTGGGGAAAGGGAATCCGCTGATCGTTAAACCCAATTCTGTTTTGCCGTCTGTCCTGCAACCTATTCAGAGTGCGCTGGGCCAGAACGCGGCCACCCTGATCGGCGCGGTCGTGGCGGTGAACGCGGTGATCAATTCCGGCGATATTCTCAACGGCGGCGTCGATACGGACCTTGATACCACGGCCAGTTATATCAGCTTCACGACCGCGCCTGTGGCGCAGGATGTGCATGTCGTTGGAATGCCCGAGTTTGACCTTTTCGTTTCGGCAACCGGTCCCAACGCCTTTTACTATGTGCAGGTGACCGAAGTAACGCCTAACGGGTCGGAACATCTGGTTAGTCGTGGTGCGTTTAAAGATCACGCGGCGAGTTATCAGAAAGCCCACGCAATCAATTTCACGGGATTCAGTGCTAATCGCGTCTTCCAGGCGGGTAATGCGATCCGGGTGCGGGTGGCCAGTCGCGATTTTCCCTATTTCTATCCCAGCACCACGCAGCCCACGATTAAGATATATCGCAAGGGGGCGACTTCTTCGCACGTCGTCCTTCCGGTCGTGCCATAGGGCCGCAGGAAACGGAAACCGATTTGCGAAACGCAGCTCCGCGTCTACGGGCGGCTACGCGTTCTTCCAGCTGAGCGTTGAGTGCCAGCAACTCGGCCTCGGCCAGATTGCGTGCGCGGCCTGTTCACGCTTCCTACGCAGCCGGCCGTCGCGCTTCTCCGCGCGGGGCCCAGGGAGACAGAAACAGCTACATTTTTTCCGGTACTTTAATTCCGAGAAGCTCGAGGCCTTTTTGCAAAACGCGCGCAGTCAGTTCGGCGAGAGCGAGGCGCGAGCTCCGCACGGGTTCCTCGGATTTAAGGACCGGGCAGGCTTCGTAGAAAGCGTGGAAGCTGTTGGCCAGCTCAAACAAGTAATTCGCCAGGAGGTTAGGCCGGAAGTCGTTCAACACCTGCGGCACCACCTCGGCGAATTGCGCGACGCGTTTCGCCAGGTCGATCTCGGCCGGCTCGGACAAGATGAGTGAATCCGCGCCGACGGCCGCATCCCCGGCCTTCCGGAAGATCGAGCGAATGCGGACATAAGCGTTCTGAAGGTAAGGAGCGGTGTTACCCTGAAACGACAACATCCGATCCCAGGCGAAGACGTAATCCGTCATACGATACTGCGAGAGGTCGGCGTATTTGACCGCGCCAATGCCGATCGCTTCCGCGATCTCGGTTTTCTCCGCCGCGTCCAACTCGGGGTTCTTCTGTTCGACAATCTGAAGCGCGCGCTGGCACGCTTCGTCCAGCACGTCGCGCAAGGGAACGTTATCGCCGGAACGCGTCTTCATCAGCTTGCGGTCCTCTCCGAGGATGCTGCCATTGGTGATGTGCCGGAAATCCGTCGTGAATCCCTCACGGCGCGCGATGGCGAAGATTTGCTTGAAGTGTAGAATCTGGGGAGCCCCCGTTACGATCCAGACAGCGTCCGCCTGCAAGTCCCGGGTGCGATAATCCACCGTGGCGATGTCGGTCGTCGCGTAATTGTAGCCACCGTCGCGTTTGCGGATGATGCACGGCGACTCCGCCAGCTCGGGAATATCGCGAAAAAAAACACAGACGGCCTCTTCGCTTATCTCGGCAATTTCCGCCCGGAGCAACCGTTCGACCACGCCAGCCAACCGGTCGTTGTAGAAGCTTTCACCGCGTTGCATATCGTAGTGAATGTCGAGGACGCGGTAGGCGCGCTCGAATTCCTGCAACGAAAGATCGACGCTTTGCTTCCAGATGGAAAAATTCTCCGGGTCGTTAGCCTGTAATTTGACCAACTCCTGGCGGCAGGCGCCACGGACCGCTGGGTCAGCCGTGGCGCGCTCATTGGCTTCCTTATAAAGCCGCACCAGTTCCGCAATCGGATCCTGCTGGAGGGCTTCCCGATCGAGAAAGTTTTTCCAGCCGTAAATGACCATGCCGAACTGGGTGCCCCAATCTCCGATATGATTGTCTCGTATGACATCGTGCCCGAGAAAAGTGGCGATGCGGGCCAGGGCATCGCCCAGCACGGTGCTGCGGATGTGGCCGACGTGCATTGGTTTGGCGACGTTGGGCGACCCGAAGTCGATGACGATGCGGCGGGGTGCGGGGGTGGGCTCAACCCCAAGGCGTTTGTCTTGCCGAAGTCGATCGGCCTGCGCGGCGATGGCGGCCGGGCGTAGTTTGAAATTCACAAAGCCGGCTCCCGCCATGGTGGGGATTTCGGCCCACTCCTCGACCTTCAGAGCCGCGATAATTTTAGCGGCCAGGTCGCGCGGGTTTTCGCGGCGTTGCTTGGCCAGGATTAGCGCGGCGTTGGTTTGATAATCACCAAAGCGCGGGTCCGTGGCGGGCGTGACGTCGCCCGCATTCGGCAACTGCAAGGTGGCGAGCGCCTCCGCCAGTTTTCGCGTGAGGATATTCTGAAAGGTCTCCATGGTCGGCTGCGCACAGACTCACACAGGTGAGCGGCTGTCGCCAGGTGGAACGCGCTCCTGGCGTCGCATCAGCTTCCAGCCCATCGTCTCATCGGCGGGAGGCCGACGCCACCTCGAAGCCGATCGGCGTCAGGCTTTCGGAGGCTGCTCGCGGAAGATGGCGAGAATTTCCTCGCGCGATTTGGCTGTTCCCAGATTTTCGCGAATCGTGCGATCGTTCAGGAATTTCGCAATGGAGGCGAGGGTGCGCAGATGAGTTTGGAACTGATTCTTCGGGACGATGAAGAGGACGACGAATTTAACCGGCGCATTGTCGAGGGCATCGAACTCAATCCCGCTGGGCGAGCGACCAAAAGCCGCCACCACTTCGTTGAGCCGGTCGGAGGAACAGTGGGGAATGGCAATACCGAACCCGATGCCCGTGCTCATGGTCTCTTCGCGCTGTTTGAGCGAGGCGAGGATACTTTCGCGGTCGGGCGCAGCAATCTTCTGCTGGCCAACCAATAGCTCGATCAGCTCGACGATGGCCGGCCACCGTTCGGTTGCCGTCATCTCGGGAATGATTTGGTCAGCAGATAAAAGATCGCCAAAAGACATGGAGAGTATTCCGACTTGGGGAGCGAAAGCTTAGCGTTGCCCGATTCGTTGACAAGCCGGATTTGGGCCCAGGCCTGAGCTAATCGCGGCGCAGCTTGTAACTGAAATGCCGGGAGAGGAGCCAGCGCACCCCAAACATATCGACGGTGGCCCGCAAGGCGCGGTTTCCCAGGCCGTATTTACTCAGACCAAACTGGCGGGGGCGATGGTTGACCGGCACCTCGACCAGGCGATAGCCGGCCCCCTTGACCAGCGCGGGCACGAAGCGATGCATCCCCTTAAACGGAACGACGGCCTGCACGCACTCGCGTCGCATGGCCTTCAGGCCGCAACCGGTGTCCCGCACGCCATCCCCCGTGAAGCGACTGCGCACGAAGTTTGCGATGCGGCTGGTGATTCGTTTGACCACCGTGTCTTTGCGACTGGCGCGATAACCGCAGACCAGGTCCACCCCGTCCGTCATCTCGGCGAGGAGGCGGGGGATATCGGCCGGGTCGTTCTGTAAGTCGCCGTCCATCAGGATAACAGTGGCGCCGCGGGCGGCCTGCAAGCCGGCATAGGTGGCGGCGCTTTGGCCCGCGTTTTTCTCGAAACGCAAAACCCGAATGCGGGACCCGCGCTCGATCTGCGCCGCGGTGCCATCGCTCGACCCGTCGTCGACGAAAACGATTTCATAGTTCAGGGCGCGGAGGGCGTCACTTATTTCGCGCTGCAAAGTGACAACGTTCTCTTCTTCGTTGTAGACGGGCACCACGACCGAGATGTCTGGTTCACCCGCCTGTTCCATAGAGTCCTGTGGTGAAAGGATGTCCGTCATAAGGGCAAGGTTCGGTAATGCTGGCAAAGAAAGATGCGCCAGGTGCGGATGTGTTTGCCATACCGAAGTACTTCCAGGGTGGCGATGGGATCGGCTGAAGAAAAAGCGGCCTGCACGTTATGGACCAGCTTTCCGTTGGCGCCGTCGCGGATAAAAAGAGCGCTGCGTCCAGCGAACAGGTTCACTCCTCCTTCTTCGCTGTACGGCTGGTCATCGTCCCCGGACTTTCCGCTGGGCGCGGTGACGAATTCGTCGTAGCGCGGCCAAAGTGAAAATTGATTCACCAAATCCTGGGACTCGACCAGATAAACCGGTGGATGACCCGGGCCGGCCATTCGTTTGTCCCGCAGATAAAAGGAAACTTCCGAAGCGCGATCGCGGTCGTCCGCGATGAGAAATAATTTGTCGCCCAGTTTGGCGTCCCACTCGTCGCGCAATTTTTCGACCGCCTGGGTGGCAGTTTGCCAGCCGCGCATTCGATCGCTCGGGTCGCGCCGGACCGGCTTGAAGCCCACGGTGTGCAGGATATCGGAATCCAGTGTGATCATGCTCATGAGCAGGCCAACGAGAATGGCCGCGCAGGCAGCGCCGCGCAAAAGGGCGCTCGTTTCCATCTGCTCACGCCAGGCATAGGCGGCGAGCAATCCGAAACCGATAAAAGCCAGAGCGTCCCAATTCGGTGCCGCGACTTTGTTAATAGACACCAGCAGATAGAACGCGAAGACGGGGAGGCCGAACCAAAAAAGGAAGAGGACTTTCAGCTGCTGGTGGACACGGCGAAAACTGCGACACACTCCCACGGTGAGGGCGAGAAAAAGAAGCGGCGAATAAAAGAGAAAGTGCGAGCCCAGAAACTTGAGCGGCTCCAGCAGATGAATCCCGACGTTCCCAGTGAGGCCACCTTTGGTTTCCAGATGCGAAATGGTGACCCAGGCGTGCTGTGAATTCCAGATGATGGGGGGAAGTGTGCAAAGGCCAAAGAGACCGAGGAGCCAATAGATTCCGGGCTTGGAGAATTCCTGGCGAAGGCGTGGAGCCAGCGCGAGCACGAGAAGGACGGAAACCAATTCCAGGGCGTTCGTGTACTTCGAGAGGAATCCCAGCCCGATCAATAACCCGGTGATGGGCCAGTAGAAGGAGAATTGCGGACTGCGTTCAAGAGCCAGCCAGAAGGTAAACATGGACGCTGTCCAAAAGAAGATGGAGACCGGGTCGATCGTCATGAGGAAAGAGCCCATGTTGAAGATGGGAGCGGCATTGAGTCCGATAATCAGCCAGAGAGCGGCGATCTCTCCGCATAAGCGTCGCCCGAAATAGAAAAGCAACAGGCTGGTGCCGGCGGCGAACAGCGGGCTGGGAAAACGCACACCGAACTCGTTGGCCCCGAAGAGGGCGGTACTGGCGCGGATGACCAATGCGATGCCGGGGCCTTTGGTAAAGTAGGCCGGGGCCAATCGATCCGACCAGAGCCAGTAGTGGGCTTCGTCGAACTCCAGGTCTTTCGTCGCCACCATCGTTAGACGGATAACGGTGAGCGCGATGATGAATATCCAGGCTGCGCGTCTCGCACTCATTTCGATGGAGCCAGCAAAGTGGGATGTTGTTCGAACAAGGTGGGCAGCCAGCGTGGCGCGGCCCAACGCCAGAGTGTTTCGAGGATTCCGAGAATGAGGAGCGTTTCGCCCGTGGCCAAAAATATCGTGGCCAGCACATCGCTCGGCCAATGTGCCCCCAGATAGATGCGCGAGTAACCGATGGCAGCCGTTACCATCCAGTAAAGCCAGCCGCGCCGCGGGTAGAACAACGTGAGGTAGAGGGCGATGATGGTGTTATCGGTGGTGTGACCAGAGGGAAAGGAGGGCCCGGAGCGGCTTAAATTTCGATCGGTTTGATCGGAAAAGCGAACGGTCGTGCCGTGGAAGATCTTGAGAAAAGCGGGATTTACCCTGGCTAGTTCGACCATGCGCACGGTTTCAACCTGTTTGGGCCGGCGCCGGGCGATGGCCGTCTTTAGGACGCTGGTAACCTGTTCGGCGACGACGAGAGTGATGAGAAGACAGAGGAGGCAGGCCCGTCCCCTGAATCGTCCGAAAACCAGGATAAGCAGTGCGATCAGAATAAGAAACGGCTTCCATATCTCGGACGCGCTCAGCACGGCCATGAACAAATCCAGCACCGGATGCGTCCATTGTTCGTTGATATGGTGAAAAAACGTTCCATCCATGGTACGGCAGTTATTCAGTGTTAAATTTCAAGCAAAACAGCGGCGCGCGCCTAGGAACGGATTCACTTAACACTTCACGCTCAAAACTTAAAGCTCTCCCCGAATGCAAAAAATCCTTACTAGCCTGACGTTCTGCTTCCTGTGCGCGACGTTGCCAGCGGAGCCGGCCCCTTCTGCGGGGGAGATTCTCGAATCGGTCCGCATGCGCCAGGCCGGGCAGCAGGTTGAATTGCACGGACAATTGCGCCAGGACAACGTGGTTGTGCCCTTCGCCCTGCTGCAAAGCGGGTCCCTTGTCCGGTATGTTTTTTCGAAGCCGGAAGAAACGCTGCAGCTACAGATCGGTGACAAGGATTCACGGCTCGAAGAAATCACAGAGACGGGAGCGGCCAGAGTGGCACCGGCCCAGTTTGATCACAAGGTGCGTGGCACCGACGTGACCTACGAAGATCTGGCGCTCAAATTTCTTTACTGGCCGGATGCGACCGTGGTGGGCTCGGACAACATCCGCACGCGCAGTTGCTGGAAACTGCAACTGCGCGCGCCTAACCGGCAGTCGCAATATGGACGCGTGTTTCTTTGGGTGGATAAGGGAGGCGGGGCTCTGATGCGAATGGAAGGCTACGATCCCGCGAATCAGTTGATGCGGAAATTCGAAGTGATCTCCGCGCAAAAAATTGATAACCGCTGGTTCCTAAAACAAATGCGAATCGAACAATTTCAACCGGGCACAAAGCGGGTGCAGTCCCGCACCTATCTGGAGATCAAGAACACCAAATAGGTGCGCGTCGCATCCCTTCCGTCGGGGGAAGAGAACCCCCGCCGCGAAGAGGGCTGTCTGTTGGCGAACAGCGTCCCCTACAGGTCCGAGCCTTTTTCTTCTTCGCGCGCGGCGTTGACGATTTGGGCGAAGCTACGCGGGTCCAGACTGGCCCCGCCCACGAGCGCTCCATCGATGTCCCACTGCGACATGAGTTCGCGCGCATTGTCGGGCTTAACACTTCCACCGTATTGAATACGGATGCGTTCCGCGGTCGATTCGTCGGATAGCTCGGTCAGAATTTGACGGATGAAGGCATGCGCTTCCTGCGCTTGGGCGGGGGTAGCGTTGAGGCCCGTTCCGATGGCCCAGACTGGCTCGTAGGCGACCACGGTCTCATGCAACTCTTTCGCGGTCAGTCCAGCCAGGCTGCCGCGCAGTTGCCGTGCAAGAACTGTTTGCACCGCTCCGCTCTCGCGTTGCTCGAGCGTTTCTCCCACACAGACAATCGGGCGCAGGGTGGCTTCCAAGGCAGCGTGCACTTTACGATTCACAATCTCGTCGGTTTCGCCAAATAAACTGCGCCGCTCGCTATGCCCGAGCACCACGTAACGCACAAACAGGTCGCGCAGCTGAGCGGCACTGATCTCACCGGTGAAGGCGCCGCTCCGCTCCCAATACATGTTCTGCGCGCCAACCCGGATGTTCTGCCCCTCGCCGAGCAGTTCCGTGACTTTCGAAATGGCGGTAAACGGCGGGACGATCACGATATCGACGTCCGCCATGTCCCCAGCTTCCAGCAGAAATACTTCGACAAAGCGGGCCGCCTCCGCCTGGGTCATGTTCATCTTCCAGTTAGCTGCCACGATTTTTTTGCGCATGAGTTTTTGGGACAGGATTAACAGGATTTCACAGGATTACAGAAATGGCCTCCGTGAATCCTGTCTATTTTTGGTTCGTTAATGCAGCCACACCGGGCAATTCCTTGCCTTCCAGCAATTCGAGAGACGCACCGCCGCCCGTCGAAATGAAAGTCATCTTGTCGGCCAGTCCTGCCTGCCTGACAGCCGTGACTGAATCGCCGCCGCCGATGATGGTCGTGGCATTGGATTTGGCGAGAGCCTCGGCGATGGCAAAGGTACCGTGGGAGAACTCCGGAATCTCGAAAACACCCACCGGCCCGTTCCACAGAATCGTTTTGGCCTTGGCGATCTCCTCCTGAAAAAGCGCGATGGTAGCGGTGCCGATGTCGAGGGCCAGCCAACCGTCCGTGATTCCACTCTGGGGCGATAATCTCTTCGTATTCTGAACGGCCGTCCCGGCGCGAAGCTCCCTGGCCTCGCGGGCGTCGACCGGAAGGATCAGGTTCACGTTCCGTTGTTTCGCCAGCTCCATGAGCTCGCGCGCGAGATCGACCTTGTCCGATTCCACCCGGCTCTGGCCCACGGGAATCCCCTGCGCCTGGAAGAAAGTATTGGCCATGGCGCCCCCGATCAGAATCGTGTCGGCTTTCTCCATAAGCGCTTTGAGGACCCCGATCTTATCCGAAACTTTGGCGCCGCCCATGATGACGAGGAAGGGTTTGGCCGGTTTATCGAGTTCTTCGTGAAGATACTTGAGCTCTTTCTCCATGAGGAAGCCCATGGCCGATTGGGTAGCGAATTTAGTAATGCCAGCGGTGGAAGCGTGCGCGCGATGCGCCGCGCCAAAAGCGTCGTTTACATAAAGATCCCCCAAGTGCGCGAGCGCTTCCGCGAATTTCGGATCGTTCGCTTCTTCGCCCGGCTGGAAGCGCAGATTCTCGAGCAGCGCCACGTCGCCCTCATGCATGCTGGCTATGATTTTTTGCGGCACTTCGCCGATGGTGTCGTGGCTAAAAATGACGGGATGGTTGATGAGAGAATGCAGATAGTCGCCCACCGGTCGAAGTGAATATTTTTCGGCCGGTTGCCCTTTGGGCCGTCCCAGATGCGACATCAAGATGGTCTTCGCACCCTGTTCCCGCAGATACATAATAGTGGGCAAAGCCTCGCGGATGCGCGTGTCGTCCGTGATGTGAACATGATCGCCGTGTTCCTGCAGGGGCACGTTGAAATCAACCCGCAGCAGCACCCGCTGACCCTTAACGTTCAAGTTCTTAACAGTGAGCTTATTCATATCTTCGATTCCTGCTCCTGCGCCTGCTCGGAAGCGTAACTCCCGTGTTCCTCTCGCAAAAAATCAACCCGTCCCGAAAACCTCTTCAGCAGTCCCATCAGCAGGTTGACGATGCGAACAAGTTGCTCCTTTTGATCCATCGCAGTCTCTGTCGTAATCAGCTTCCGCACAACGAGGACATCGAGGCAAGCTGCGCACTCGAGGGCCGCGCCACGCGCCATTTCCAAGAACCTGGCGCGATCCGCGTTAGAGAATTGACCATTACCCTCGGCGATGCTGCGTGGGATGCTGGTCGAAGCGCGGTCGAATTGATCCTTTGCTGCGGCCTGTCCAGGAAGGCCGTTGAGCAGCTCGCCTACCGAGCCGCAGAAGGAGATGGCTTCCTGATACACATCCAGTTTTTCGTGGTCGAAGAAGATCTTCATACTTCGATCCGGAGCATGATTTTAAGCAGAGCAGGAGGAGGAAAAAGGCTATCCCCCTAACAGGTCCAGCATTTCCACGCAGCGATTGCTGTAGCCCCATTCGTTGTCGTACCAACCGACCACTTTGACGAAGCGATTGCCGAGAGTGAGCGTGATCTGGCTGTCGAAAATACAGGAGTGCGGATTTCCGATGATGTCGCGCGAGACGAGTGGTTCATCCGTGTATTCAAGCACACCTTTGTAGTTCTTGTTCCCGGCCGCTTCCTGAAAAGCGGCGTTGATTGAAGCGATCGTGGCATCCTTGGCCAGGACGGCCGTGAAATCGGTGACGGAACCGTCCGGCGTGGGAATGCGGAAGGCGCCTCCGTTTAGTTTCCCTTTTAATTCCGGGATAACTTCGCCAATGGCCTTGGCCGCGCCGGTCCCCGAGGGAATGATGCTGACGGCGGCGGCACGCGCCCGTCGCAAATCTTCATGCGGCAAGTCCAGAATGCGCTGATCGTTCGTGTAGCTGTGGATGGTGCTCATGAAACCGTGCTCGATGCCGAAGGTGTCATTCAACACCTTGGCGAGGGGCGCGAGGCAATTGGTGGTGCAGCTCGCGTTTGAAACCACCGTGTGTTTGGCGGGATCGTAGAGCTGGTCGTTGATTCCCAGACAAATGGTGATGTCGGGATTCTTGGCCGGAGCGGAAATGAGGACTCGTTTGGCGCCTCCCTTACTGATGTGTAATTCCGCTTTATCGCGACTGGTGAAAAATCCGGTCGATTCGAGAACCACATCCACGCTCAGATCCTTCCAGGGCAAGGCGCCCGGATCGCGTTCTTTCAGGATCCTGATCTTGTGTCCGCGCACCATGATGTTTTCCTCGTCGTGGCCGATCTCGCCATCGAACTTGCCGTGGACGGAGTCCCACTTGAGAAGGTGAGCGAGCGTCCGCGTATCGGTCAGATCGTTGATGGCGCGCACTTGCTGCACTTGTTTCTGAGTCATGGCGCGCAGAACATTGCGTCCGATGCGTCCGAAGCCGTTGATCGCGTAATTAGCCATAGGAAGAGTGAGTGAAGGTTGATCTGAGGAAGAGCTACATCGTTAAACGCGAAACGCCCAAGGTTCAACGTCCGTCCGTGCGAAAGTAGAAAACCGGGGCCGCCTACGACAAAGGGTGCGCAGACGGACATAGAAAAGGGCTCGGCTCGATCAATCTGGAAAAGGGCGCCGCCGCAGAGCAAGGCCAATCCGATTTATGGCGGGGGGCGCTTCTTTCGCATCTGAGCGGGAAGTGTGCCGATCCGCCAGGGCGGTACAATGGCTGCTAGGGAATTTCCGTGCGTTACGGCTTAATAGGGCTTTCGTGTGCCTTCGGCGTGACGGTTGGTTCGTTGCTTTTACGTGCCCAAAGCGCAGTGGCGCAGACCACCCTCTCGTCCGAAACGGCCGCGAATTTGTACACCCCAAATGCGCCTATCGAACAGGCGCGTTTGTTCGACCGCCCGGCCGGCACGGCCACCACCGGCATCACAGCGGATGGCACTACCCTGCCCGACGCGGGGTCGACCCCTTCCGATGATGACGGCTTTGGAGCCCAGCAAATTCTGAAGAGCCATGAACGGGTGCGTGAATTTGCGGTGAGCGGCGACGCCACTGTCTTCTATACAAGTAATGTCGCGCTGACGCGGCAGGGAGCGGTGACCCAAACGCTCAGCCTCGCGCCCGGCCACTAATTATGAATGGGCCCGCCGTCATCAGTCTGGAAAAGGGTGTGCCATCCCCTCTCCCGGTCTACGCGGCGCCGGGGCGCGCATCGTTTCGCGATAACGAGTTGTTGGCCGGTATCTCCGAGGAGGCTTATGGCCAGATCGAGGAGAAAATCGAAATCATTCGGCGGGAATCGCACCAGGTCATTTTCGAAGAGGACGAGGCAGGCGACTCGCTCTTCCTGATTGGGCAGGGCTCTGTTCGAATCTCAAAAAAAGGTCGTGACGGCCAGCAGGAAACTCTCACTCATTTGTTGGAAAAGGATTTTTTCGGAGAAATGGCGCTGGTCGATAATGGCCGGCGTTCCGCCCAGGCCTCGGCGGCCGGACAAGTAGTCCTGGGCCGGATCGACCGCTCCAGCTGGGATCTGCTTCTGCGCGTGGCGCCTCATGAAGTGCTGGGCAATTTCACGCGCACGGTAACCAAACGGTTGCGACATAATAATCAGCATTTCATCGAACAAATGATGCGGAACGAGCGGATGTCTCTCCTGGGCACGACCATCAGCTCGATCGTGCACGACATGAACAACCCGATCAGCTGCATCCTGAATGCGTGTGATGTGGTGCGCTCCAAGAGCCAGGACGACCTGACCGAGCAAATGACCCGCATCATTCGCGACTCGGTTAAAAGCATGGAGATGATGACGCGTGAGCTCATCGATTTCTCCCGCGGCAAAACGCATTTGCATCTGGAATCGATCGGGCCGGCCGAACTCCTGCAGGGATTGGAGCGGGATTTCGCGAGGTGCGGACCTTATATCGACGTGCGGGTCGAGGTTCTCTTCCACGACAAATTCCAAGGAGACCGGCACCGCCTCCTGCGCGTCTTCAGCAATTTGATTCGTAACGCGCGTGAAGCGATGAAATCGAAAGAGGGCAATCAATTGCGTTTTACGGTCAAACGCGTGGAAGACAAGGTGCGCTTTGAAATTTCCGACACGGGTGTCGGCATCCCGGGCGATTTGTTGCCCACCATCTTTGAGCCATTCACCACGCATGGAAAAGCCAATGGCACGGGTCTGGGCCTGGCCATCACCAAGTCGGTGGTGGAAGCGCATGCTGGAAACATCCTTGTCTTCAGCGACGAAAAAGGAACGTCGTTTCAGATTGATCTTCCCCTCGAACCGGCCGTGAGTAATGACCATGTCTAAGGCGCAGACATCGCCCATCGCCGTCCGCTTCCGGGGCGTGCGCGGGTCCCTTCCTTCGCCGGGACTGGAAACCACCCGTTATGGCGGGAACACCTCATGTGTCGAGGTGCGGGCTGGCGACGATATTCTGATACTCGACGCGGGCACCGGTCTCCGGTCGTTAGGGAGCGATCTCACGGCGGAGTTCGGGACGCGCCCGCTGAAGGCGACCATTTTGATTTCACATACGCATTGGGATCACATTCAGGGCCTGCCTTTTTTTGCACCAGGCTTCGTGGAAAATAACGAGATTGGCATCCTGGCCGCGCCGGGCAAACGGCAGAACGTCGAGCGAGCTCTGGGCGATCAGATGAAGCCGCTCAACTTTCCGGTCAGTCTCAATTCGATGCTGGGACTTGCTTCGGTTAACGAGTTATCCCTTTCGGGAGCCCGCCTGGGCGCCTTCACCATTCGCGCGAAGAGCCTGAATCATC
The DNA here is from genome assembly GCA_038226905.1 of Chthoniobacterales bacterium. Lineage (GTDB taxonomy): Bacteria > Verrucomicrobiota > Verrucomicrobiia > Chthoniobacterales > UBA10450 > JBBRDU01. Next base: position 17,863 of record JBBRQE010000035.1, read on the forward strand.
CCGGGGGCTGCGCCGGATTTCGTATTGAATCGAAGGGAGCTTCCCTCGCCTATTTACCCGACCACGAACCTTTTTTTTCCAACTCGGGCGCGCGGAATGATGTAGCCCGGGGGATGACGGATGCTCTGGTGGAATTCGTGCACGGGGTCGATCTGCTTATCCTCGATACGCAATACACTTCGTCTGAATATCCCGCACGCATCGGATGGGGCCATGGTTGTCTGCCGGACAGTGTCGCTTTGGGCATCCAGGCCGGGGTTAAACAACTGGCGCTCTTTCATCATGATCCCGCCCATAATGACGATCAAGTCGATGGAATGGTGGCGGAAGGCGCGCGGCTCGCCGGGGCGGCTCCCATGGTGGTAACGGGAGCCTCGGAAAACGTGGATGTCTTTATTGAAAGGTCGCAGGAACACCCGATCACGACCGCTCAGCGAATGGCACGCGTGGCGGCCTAACCGATGCTATTTATGGAGGGATCGTCGTGGAAGGGAGTCCGCCCACTGATCCTTTTTGCGCCCGGAGCGGGGGCTCCGTCTACGCACCCGTGGATGGAGCGTTGGCGACGTTATCTTTCGGGCATCGGTGAGGTCGTGCTGTTCGATTATTCCTATGTTCTGGCTGGGAGCAGGCGCCCTGACCCACTCCCGAAGTTGATCGAGACCCACCGCCGCGCCCTCGCTGCAGCCGGGCTGGGGAGAGAAACGCCGGTCATCCTTGCCGGCAAGAGCATGGGCTCGCGCATCGGCTGCCATCTTTCCCTGGTAGCGCAAGTGGATGGTCTGGTTTGTTTCGGCTATCCGCTTTGTGCGGCCGGCGATCCCGGCCGCATGCGCGACAAAGTTCTGCGTGAGCTCACCACGCCTGTTTTATTTGTGCAAGGCACGCGCGATCCGCTCTGTCCCCTCGACCTGCTGGAGAAGGTGCGCGCGGAGATGAAAGCACCCAACGCACTGCACGTGGTGGCAGGAGGTGATCATTCTTTGTCCGTTGCTAAACGGGTTCTGAAGGAAGCGAACGAAACTCAGGAGCAGGTAGATGAGCGAATGGTGGCGGCGGTGCGCAATTTTCTAGAGGTCCGGTTGGCATAGGGACGGACGCCACCATCCCATGACCTCCGAAATAAACATTTTACGGAATTGAATGAATTGGTGCGAGGGCCGGTCTAATTACCCGCTCCTTTATGGGACGCGCGCCCAGCCCTGTTCGCTCCGTAGCATTTTGCATATGAATCGCACAATCTTCTTTAGTCATTACCGCCAGGCCAGCGCATACGACGGGTCACCCGTGGAACTGAGCCGGATCGGGGCGGCCACCATTCATAAGGCATCCGACCTCCGTTCGGGCGCGCCGGTCGTGCTCACTCTCCTACCCATCGAAAGCGTCGCTCCGGAGCAGCGCGATCAATTTGAAAAGGACGCGCGCGCTCTTCTTCAATTGGAACACCTCAACATTGTGCGGACGGTCGAGTTTGGTCGCGAAGGAGAGGACTTCGCTTTCGTCTCCGAGGATCCGCAAGGCGAGACGCTGGCCGATTGGGTGGCTAATAATGGCCCGATGCCGCCGGATGCGGTTTTGCGCGTGGCGCTCCAGGTAATGAGCGCTTTGGCGGCCGCCAGCTTCCAGGGGATTTCGCATCGCGGAATTGAGCCTTCCAATATCATGATCGTATCGGGTCAGACAGCGGAGGGCGGGTGGCCCTTCGTCAAATTGATGAATCTGCCCGCGGCCGGCTTGATGCCTGGCGGGGAAGGAACGGCTGCCGCGGAATTCCTGAGTCCCGAGCAGTTAAAGGATGGGACCGTCGATTTTCGATCCGAAGTTTATTCCCTCGGCGCGACCATATGTTTTCTGCTGACGGGAGCGTTTTATTCGGCGGAGCCACGTTCGTTGCAGACCAGGAGATTTGCCCGACTGCTCCGAAAGTTGATTACGCCGATGTTGCGGCAAAACCCGGCGGAACGTCCGCAAAATCCGGAACTGGTCGCGCAGGAACTCCGCTCCTGTCTGCAGCGGGTGGAACGGCGGCAGGCGCTATCGACCCGGTTCGGCATTCCGTTTGTCCCTGTGGTCCTTCGACCAATGCCGAAGCGCCGGGCCGCCGCGGCGCCGCAATCAATTCTGGCGGCCGCGTTTGAGAAACCGGTGGCGCGGTTGGAGACGTATGAGACTAACGAATCGGTGGCGCCTGCTCCTCGCGTGTGGTTGCGCAGAGGGTTGTCCCTGGCGGCACTTCTTTTGGCCGTGGCCATGGTGGCGGCCCTGCTTTTGCCAACTCCAGTCAGCATGCTTGTCCAACGCAAGAAAGACATCGAGTCCATCGGTGTCCCGGTGGGAATCGCGCAAGAGTCCTTCCCGGTTGTCAGGCAAAACACTCCGGCGCCCTCGGTAACAAATGAGGAGCCGACGTCTCCGCATGGATCCTGGCACAGCGCCGCGCCGGTCGCGCCGACCCTCAACGACTCCGGCATGGCAGCAGAGGGGCCGGCCACGACAGCACCGTCCCAAGTGGCGGCGACGTCGGGTACACTCAGCTCGTTAGACAAGACTACGAATTCTCCGACCCCGGAGCCCGCCGCAGCGAGCCTTGTCAGTCGGAACGATCATGTGGCCGATCCAGCACCTCCGTCGGCCGGTCCACAAACCGTCTGGGAACGGATGGCGGGCGGCGCTGCCCAACCGCGCGTGGCGCGACGAGACGAAGCCTCCGCGGCGGCGCAGACCGAAGCTGCCCCGGCGGATGAAGCGTCAGATCGGTCTAACGAGTCGAAAGGCCAGGCGACTGATTCCGCAGCGGCCGCGGTAAATTCCCGCAGTCGAAAAACTAATCCAATCCGGGCATCGAATGCGCGCGCCCTTACCCCTGTTATCCATCATAGCGAACGCCTGGCGCAGGCGCCGTCCCGCGCTCCGCGTGGATCGACACGGCCGGTCATCGCCGGATCGGTGCGGGCACGGTTCGCTGGCATGACGCGAGACGGCAGCCTGGTTCTTCGCTTTCCCAACGGCGAAACGGCCATCGTGCCGCCCCCTCCCGGGGTCTACGTTCCCTCGCAGCTGCGAATCCGGCGCTCGCGCCGGGTCATCATCGAGCGGCGCGTCACTCTGATTCCGCCCGACGCTTGAGTCTGACCTACTGACCGCGCGCGCGTCTGCTTTAGTTTGCGCAGGCTTGGGATCACGGCAACAGAGTGCCGCGGTGACAGGAGAGCGCTGTGGTCGGCTCACTCTGTTGAGGCGTTCCTCAATAGGGCGGCAGATCATGGATTCGGTCCCGCATGACCGATGGCGGCTTACGAACCAGGAGTTGCGCTGGCTGTGGCAGACTTCACCGGAAAAGCGAACGTGGCCGAAGGCGAGGCGGAGGGAGGAGGTGAATCGGCCGGCGTTACGGATGCGTTCGCGGAAGGCGCCGCGCTTGGACTTGGACTCGGAGTGGGGGTAGGCGGAGGCGGAATAATATTTTCCCAATGATGAAGGGGCGCGCCGGCCCCGCCGATTTCATCAATGAGTGTCTGGCAGCGGGTCTGAATCTTATCCAGGTCGGGTGGCCCGAACGGCTTCTCCGCTGTTCCCGGAAAGATAAGGTAGGTGACTTTCAGGTCGCTCACCGGACGATTGTAGGGAGTGGCCAGATTATTCATCTCCTTGGCGATGCGGAGGGACGCTTCTCCCACCTTGTCGTTAGGCCCAATATCCCCCACGAGGGCGGGATAAATGGCGTCCCCGAAAATCACGACCGCATAATCCCCCACCTTGGCGCCCTCATGAGCCCGCGCGAAGGCGCCCGGGATCACGATATAGGGATCGGTCGCGCCGATCAGGAAGCTGAATTTCTTGAGCGACGCCACTTCATCGCGCAATTGGCGGATCGCGCCATTCAGATCGCGTTTCCGTTCCGCCGTGGTGGTTTTCTGGGCAGCCTCGTCGTCGTACCGTTTTAATTTTTCCTCAGTCGGCGGCAGGTAGGGGTTAACCGCCGGACTTTTTTTGGCCCAGCGATAACTGGTAAAGGGTTTGAAGTTCGTGCTAACGCCGTGTCCGCCCGGGACGCGGTCGCCATCGGAGCCGTCGGCATCCACATCCATGTCGGCCTGGAGCAAGAGAGCTTTGCGATGGGTCTGGGGATGATCTAACTGCAGGATTGTCTGACAATCGTAAAAGTTATGCCGGGAAAGAATCTGTTCGAGATGGCCCAGGTTCTCCCGCAGAAGCCTTACCTTGGTGGCATAGAGTTCGCCGAAGAGCGGTGAGACGGCCTCCGGATTGACGAGGGCAGCGAGTCCGGGCAGGAGGGTGGGCAGTTGCGGGCTGACCCGTGCCAGTTCATCGATCGTCTTGTTAGGCGCGGGCATCTTTGCCTTCAACTGCAATTCGAGCAGGTAGTTTTGCGGATCAGCTCGTTCGGTCGAGGCATCTGCTCCCGGCGGCGTATCCACCGTGGCGTGGAGGGCGATGCCGTTAAACAACTTGGCCGTGTCGATTTTAGTCGGGAGGACAGGCGTTCTCGTAGCGGTTGGCTCGGGCGTGGGCATAACGAGTACTTCCGCTGGAAAGGACCGTTGCAGGCGTTCCAGCGAAATCCAGCGATAGACGATCGCGGCAAAAATCAGGAACGCGCAAAACAGCACGAGCCGGCGCCACGTCCTGACACGAAGCTTTTGCACGCGCTACTTTTTGAGCCAGGTGAGCACGGCCACGAAAATGCCGATCAGGCTAAAGACAGCCATCACTCCGGCAGGCATCATTTTCTGGGTGGCCAAAAAGCTCGGAACGAAGCGGCCCGCCAATAAAAGGGAAACGATCAAGCCGATACTGAGTCCGACAGCTGGATTGCTGGGCAACACCCAGGCGGCGGTCAAAAGAAGTATTCCGGCAAGGGCACCCGAAATGAGAGAAATGCTGCTCCCGGCTTTGAGATAGCCGATGAGCCCGCCGACGATCGTCAGAAGGCCGAAAATGATGAAGTAGATTTTTGCAGGACCCAACATTTGGCTGGTCGCATTGGTAATCCAACTGTCCGGCGCTGTCCAGTTTGTCTCGGTTCTTTCCGGAGAGCGCCCGCCTCTCGCGTGCGCTACGCCGATGTTCGGCACACGCTTGTAATCTGATTTAGCTTGCGCCAACAAGGGGCGCGCCAGAAGCTCGTCGCCGTGACAGATGTAAGCACGCGCTCCCGGTTTAACGTTGCACGATCTCTCGTGACGGCCTGCCTGTCGCTCGCTTTTCTCTGGTCGCTCGCCTTGAGCGCTTCTCCGCAGCTGCACGCTCGTTTCCACGCGGATGCCGGCCAGCCGGAGCATACTTGTGCGGCTACCCTGATCGCCTCCGGCAATTGTCATTATTCCGCGCCGGTGCCGCTCGTCACCGTGCCGGTTATCGCCCTTCTCCTTTCCCGAATCCCGGCCTTGACCCCGCAATGGGTTGAATCGCCGTTTTTGAGCGCCTGCCTTCTGGAGCACGCGCCCCCCTCCTCCTCCTGACGCGTTAGGTCGGCCCGCGGAAGCGGGCGGCGGTTGCGATCGCATTCCAACGCTGCTGCCTAACGTGCGCGCGCGAATTCTCGTTTCGTGGGCACCGTGTTGCCCGAGTTTTTTTGCAGGAGGAATTCATTGAACAAAATTATTTTCATCGCGTTGGCGGTCTGCCCGGCCACCCTTGGCCTGGCTCAATCGCTTGCGCCGGCGGCGGCCGCACCGCCGGTGGGTTTGCCCGCCGTCGTGGCGAGTGATGTAGAGCAACTGCGGCAGCAGGTGCAAATGCTGACCGACACGGTCAAGTCATTACAGCAACAGGTTAAGGATCAGCAGACCGTGTTGGAGAAAGCCAACCTCACGATGGCTCCTGCTCTCCCGCAGAGTCCGCCCGGTCCGGGAGCCGTTGCGGCGGAGTCCAAAGTGGCCGCTCCTTCGTTGATTCCCACCGAAGACCCATCGGTGGTGGCATCATCCGGACCGGCCCCGCCGGCCCCGGGAATAAACGCCAATGGCGCGACTTTACCCGGCGCCTTCCCGACGACCGATGACGCAGTTGTCGCGAGTACGCCCACCCTGGCCTCGCCCGAACGATCCCTGACTGCGCCTATCACAGTGGGGGGCGGGAAGAGTTACATGAATATCTCATTCGACGGCATGTTTGCCGGAGCCTACTCGAGCGATCCCAAGCTCTATAAAGTGGAGGTGGGGGATCACGATCCGCAGCAGCGCGGCTTCAATGCGCGTAATCTGGAACTGGCTCTGGATGGCGCAGTGGATCCCTATTTCGAGGGATTCGCCAACATTGTTCTAAAGCTGGATAACGACAACGAAACCACCATCGAAGCGGAAGAAGCGTTCCTGCAAACGACCAATCTGCCCTTCAATTTGCAATTAAAAGGCGGGCAGTTTTTCGCCGCCTTCGGCCGGATCAACCCGACCCATCCGCATACTTGGGATTTCGCCGACGATCCCCTGGTGCATGGTCTCTTCCTCGGTCCCGACGGATTGCGTGGCGTAGGCGCCCAGATTTCCTGGACGGTGCCGGTGCCATGGTATTCGCAAGTCATCATGGCCATGCAGAATGGTCGCGGTAACACCGCTTATTCCTTCCGGAACCCGGGTGATACCGGAACCTTCTTTGATCGTGTGACGAATGATCGCGAGGCGCGCGGTCTCTATGATTTTCTTTGGCTGCCACGCTGGGAAAATTCGGTGGACCTCAGCTCGACCCAGGTAGTGCTAGCCGGGGTCTCCGGCGCTTTCGGATCGAACGATACCGGGCCGCACACCAGCACCCAGATTTACGGGGCGGATCTTCTTTATAAATGGAAGAGCGCCAAAGCTGAGGGCGGTTTCCCCTTTGTGAAATGGCAGACAGAAGTGATGTATCGTCGCTTCGAGGCCGGACGCGGGGTGGACGACACCTTCCCCGTGGCGGAAACGTTCCACGACTGGGGCCTTTATTCCCAGGTGCTGTGGGGATTCAAGAAAGGCTGGGTCGCCGGAGTGCGCAGCGATTATGTGGACATGCAGGACTCGCACTACACCAGCGACTATACGCGACAAGGCCGGGAGCGGGTCAGCGCCGATCTCACCTGGTATCCTACCGAGTTCTCCAAGTTACGATTGCAGTACAATCACGATTTCTTTGAGGAAAATTCCTTTCTGGCCGGACGCAACGTCGATTCGGTCTTCCTCCAGTTCGAATTCATCCTCGGCGCGCATGGCGCTCACAAATTCTAATGGCCCAATCAAGCAGGCTCATCCACTTATGAAAACAAAATTAATCCTAACGACTCTGGCGCTGGCCGTCCTCTTGGCCGGTTCCATCCAGGCCAAACTGAATGTCGTTACCACTCTGCCCGATTACGCTTCGCTCGCGCGCGACATTGGCGGCGACCTGGTCAGCGTTACCGTGATGGCCAAGCCGACCGAGGATCCGCACTTCGTCGATGCGCGTCCGAGTTTTATCGTGCAACTCCGAACGGCCGATGTGTTGATCGAAGGCGGCGCCGAATTGGAGATCGGCTGGCTGCCTCCGCTCTTACAAAACGCGCGCAATCCGAAAATAGAAGGAGGCAAGCCGGGCCGCGTAGTCGCCTCGGAAGGTCTTCGACTGATGAATATTCCGGCCAATGCCAGCCGCGCGGGCGGCGATGTGCTCGGCCTCGGCAATCCACATTTCATGACCGACCCGATCATCGCCAAAGCCGTTGCTCAACATATTGCGGTGGCCTTTGCCAAAGTGGACGCGGCCAACGCCGCCACCTACGAAGGCAATTACAAAAAGTTCGAGGCCGCCATCAACGCGAAACTGCAGGAATGGGGCACGGTCATGCTGCCGTTCAAAGGACAAAGCGTGGTGGCCTATCACGACTCGTGGCCTTATTTCGCGCATCGCTTCGGTCTCAGTATCGAGATCTTTCTCGAGCCCAAACCGGGCATTCCGCCCTCGCCGTCGCACCTGGCCGAGGTGATCGGACAGATGAAAGCGCAGAAGATCAAAGCCATCATCGTGGAGCCGTTCCATGATCGGAAAATTGCGGAGCGCGCAGCCAGTGCGACGGGCGCGAAGGTGGTCGATTTCGCGCAATATCCCGGAGCATTTCCGAACACGGATTCCTACATCAAACTGATGGATGTGCTAATTGCCCGCTTAAGCGCGGCCATGAAATGAGAATGCTCTCTTCGACTTATCCGGAGAGCGATCAATCCTAATATGTACGAAGTCATGTTCTGGCCCATCGTGGCCTGCGTTCTTTTGCCGTGGTTGTTAGTCTACCTGGGCCTGCAGGTGGTGCAGCGCGGCATTATCTTTATCGATATCGCCATGGCGCAAATGGCGTCGTTAGGCATTTGCGTGGCCCTCTTGTTCCACATTGATTTGCACAACTGGGCGACCTTCGCCATCGCTCTTGGCTTTACCCTGGTCGGTGCGGCTATTTTTTCGCTCACCGGCAAGCGGACGAGCCAGGTCCCGCAGGAAGCGATTATTGGAATTGCCTACGTGGTTGCGGCGGCGGCGGCGGTACTGCTGTTAAGCCGGGCGGCCGAAGGCGACGAAGAAATTAAACAGATGCTGGTGGGAAATATTCTGCTCGTTTCGCCGTCCGATGTCTGGACCTGCTTCGCCGTTTTCGTGGCGGTGGGTGCCATTCACTTCTGGTTGCGCCGCAATTTTCTCCTTGTTTCTTTCGACCGCGCGGGCGCCCATGAGGCGGGGTTGCGCGTTCGTTGGTGGGACTTTCTTTTCTACGCGCTCTTCGGATTGGTCGTGACGATTTTCGTGCGTATTGCCGGGGTGCTGCTTGTCTTCAGCTATCTCATCGTGCCGGCGGTTTGCGGGATGAACCTGGCCGGGGGGATCGGAAAGCGGCTGCTGATCGGGTGGATGATAGCGCTGGTCGGCGGCGTGGGTGGACTCTTCGCTTCCTTCTATTGGGATTTGCCTTCGGGTGCAGCCATTGTTTGTACGTTCGGCGTGCTTTTGGTGCTGACTTCAGCCGCTGGTTTGCGACGCAGCCGTGCTCCTTCCGCTCAAGGCGCCGGAAGTTGATGAATTGTCGGGAAAATCTGATCTTATTTCGCCGTGCATTCGTTTCATTACCTCGACGGAACTCTTTGCTGCGAGGAAGTCGAGCTGGCCGAGGCGGCGGAGAAGTTCGGGACCCCGCTCTATTTATATAGTGCGGGAACCATTCTCGATCATTACCGTCGCCTGGAC
>JBBRQE010000036.1:0-26617 GCA_038226905.1 Chthoniobacterales bacterium
CGAGCAGGGGAGTGCAGATGAGGAGGACCACCGCGAGCAAGAACGCACCAACGCTGTAACGCCAGAGTTTTTTTCGCATCAGTAACCTCGACGCTTCATCATGCGGTTGTTCCTGATGTTGGCGGCGAGGACCGGCTCCCGACAAGTCGAATCCGAACGCCTTCTAGCGCGATGATGTTTTGGCATCTTCCCCAAATAGGATGCGCACCGGTTGTGGAGCGTGGATGCGGGCATCCAGCTGCTGTCGCAAAGCGCGCTCGGCTTCAGCCGGTAAACCTGCTTCGAGCGCTTTTTCGCGCGCTAACTGCGGAAGCGTGGCCAGTTCTGTCTCAAGATCTTCCGCGGAGATGTGATTCCAGTAGCCATTCTCCAAAGCGAGCACATCCACCCGGGGCTCTTCCACTCCCAGTATCTGGGCGTGCGGTAAGCGCACGGCAATTTTGTCGGGCCGAACATCGACCGACAATTCCTGCCGCAGATCGAATCCGGCTTTGACCGCAAAGGTGCCATGCAGTTTCACGTGCTTGGCACTGCCCGCCCAGGTGTGCTGCAATTCATGTTCCACCTGCACGCGCCGCGACACGACGACAAGTTCGGTCGTCGGAGTCGTCTGTTCGAGGTAGACGTGGTTGTTGATCGTGATGCGCGGCTGCAAGTGAGCGACATCGACAAAGGCGTTCCGCAAATCTTTGCCGAGTCTTTCCAACTCCGCCGTGCCCTGGTGCGCGCTGCGAGCCGGCCAGCTTTCCAAGCGCAGAAAAACAAAGAGCAAAACGCCGGCGCCCGCCAGCGCGACCAGTGTTAAAGCGGCCGGCCACGAAATTCGTCCCGCGATGTCTGACTTCGACATTGGACGTTGGACGTTCAGGGTTGGGTGTTTGCTCAGTTTATCCCCAAAAAAAGTACCGCCCCCCACGCCCGATGGACGTGAAGGGCGGCTGTTCCCCCCAGAACATTTTGGAAAACTCGGGTCGTAGTAATCGAGCTTGAGAACAGTCGCAACAAGATTTTGCGAGAAGTTTGCCAGAGTCGACTCCCCTGGTCGAAGGGGCGCGGCGAATTTGCGACCGGTCGCAGCCGCCGCTAGAAGGATACCGGTTTCTATGCTCGCGAGTTTACAATTGAAAGAGTTTCGTTGCTTTGACGCTCTCGCCGTGCCGCTCTCGGACGGGTTTAATTTTTTCATTGGCGCGAACGGTGAAGGCAAGACCTCGATCCTGGAGGCAGCCTGCGTCCTCCTGCGTCTGCAATCGCAGCGCACTTCCAGTCTCGCCCCGGTTGCGCAAGCCGGCGCTAAAACTTTCTGCGTGCGCGGCTCGTTTGCCCAGCATGCCTTGGAATTCCAATACGGTGGATTGCGCCGTCGCCTGCTCTTTGATCAGGTCGAGCAGCGCACCGCCAGTGAATACCTGCGACTGGCGCGCGTCGTTTCTTTCGCCAATACCGACATCGAAATGGTCCGGGGAGGGTCCGAGCCGCGTCGGCGTTATCTCGATTTCCTGGGCAGCCAGGTTGATCCGCGTTATCGCCCGATTTTGCGGGCCTACGAACGCGCCGTGCGTTCGCGCAATGCGCTCCTGAAATCAAACCGTCCACGCTCGCGCGAACTGGCCGCTTACGATGAGCCTTTGATCCGTTATGGCACGGAACTCGGCGCCATGCGCGCGAGTCTGGTGGAGAGGATCGCGCCGGTAGCGGCCGCGGCCCATACCGAAATCAGCGGTGCGGAAGAAAAGCTGGAGATTGTTTTCTCGGCCGGTAACGAGTCCGATTTTGCCGCGCACCTGACTCGTTCACGTCCCCAGGAAGAGCGCTTGCGTCAGACCGTGGTGGGACCGCATCGCGACGATCTGGACCTTTTTGTCGATGGCATGCCTGCTCAAAATTACGCTTCGGAAGGCCAGCAACGGACGCTCGCGCTGGCCCTGAAGTTGGCCCAGGCCCGAATCTTTGCCGATTTTTCCACGCCTCCCGTTCTTCTCATCGATGACATTTTCGGCGAGTTGGATCCGACCCGGCGCAATGCTCTGCTTGGAGCGTTGAGCATGGGCGCGCAAAAACTGGTGACCGCGACGTCCCTGCAATGGCGCGATCAAGTGGGGGAGGCCAGCATGTGGACGCTGCACGATCGCCGGTTGCACCGAATGTGAGGAGTAAAGGCCGGGCTTGCGCTGGCGCGCGGCGGGCCTTCTATTTTGCCATGCGAGATATGGGAGGCCAGGTTCCGGAGAACCTTGCGGGTTCGTTGCTGGTGGCGCATCCGAATATGCACGACCCAAACTTTCGACGCACCGTCCTGTTCATCTCGGCGCACGAACCGGGGGACGGTGCGCTCGGGGTCATCCTGAATCGACCGCTCGACAAGCATGTGAGTGATCTGGTTGGGGACGAGCCGCCCGCCGGTCTGGCCGATGTGCCGGTATTTCTGGGAGGTCCGGTGGGAAGGAACCAGCTCATGTTCGCCGCCTTCGAATGGCAAAAAGGAAAAGGGCTTAAGCTTAATCACAATGTGAACATCGACGATGCCAGTAATCTCGTGGAACAGGATCCGCAGTCCGTCTGCGCCTTCGTCGGTTATGCAGGCTGGGGCGCGGGCCAGCTGGAGGCGGAAATGAAGCAAAACGCCTGGCTCCTGCAGAAGCCCACGCGTTCCGCGCTCAAACCGGAAAAATTGCCTAGGCTTTGGTTTGAAATCATGCGCGGTCTGGGGCCGTGGTTCAAAATGCTGGCTGCCGCGCCCGACGATCCATCATTAAATTAGTGACAAGTGGCGGGCTCTGCGTGACGGATAGGTTCCCGTTTGTTCGGTTTCTGCTTGTTACTTAGTACCCGTTACCTATCACTTCTTAAATGATTGTCGGCGTTCCCAAGGAGATCAAAGAACAGGAGCAGCGGGTGGCCCTCCTCCCTTCCGGTGCAGAACAGCTGGTGAAACAAGGACACTCCGTCCTGGTCGAGAAAAACGCGGGGCTCGGGTCCGGCTATCCGGACGAGGAATACTCCAAGGCCGGCGCGGAACTTGTCGGTGGTCCCGACGAGGTCTTTGCCCGCGCCGACATGATCGTGAAAGTGAAGGAGCCGCTGGCCGCGGAATTCCCAAGGCTGCGCAAAGGACAGATTCTTTTTACCTATCTCCATTTGGCGGCCAGCCGATCCCTCACGGAAGCATTACTGAAATCCGGGGTAATCGGTGTGGCCTACGAGACAATCCAAGTGGGCAACAAATTGCCTTTGCTCGAACCAATGAGCGAGATCGCGGGCCGCATGTCGGTGGTCATGGGCGCCTACTTCCTGGCCAAGCACAATGGCGGCAGCGGCGTTCTGCTGGGTGGTGTGCCCGGCGTTCTACCCGGGCGCGTGGTTGTTCTGGGAGGTGGAACTTCCGGCGTGAATGCCGCGCGCATGGCCACTGGGTTGGGAGCGGACGTGACGATTCTGGACGTGGACCTCGATCGTCTGCGCTTTCTCGACCTCACCATGGACAACACGCACACCTTCTTTTCGAGTGAGGCTAATTTGCACGAGTTGATGCCGACGACCGATCTGCTGGTCGGGGCCGTGCTCGTGCCGGGAGCCAAGGCTCCCAAGTTGATTACGCGCGCGATGCTTCGCAAGATGAAACGCGGCAGCGTGCTGGTCGATATCGCGATCGATCAGGGAGGCTGCGCGGAAACCTCGCGGCCCACCACGCATCTCGATCCCGTTTATGTGGAGGAGAATGTCACACACTATTGCGTGGCCAACATGCCGGCCGCCTATGCCCGCACGGCCACTCAGGCCCTAACGAATATCACGTTCCGCTATGTTCAGTTGCTGGCCAATCATGGCCTCGATGAAGCCTGTCAGCGCCAGCCCGCCCTGGCCGGGGGAATCAACACGCGCGACGGCAAATTAACCTGCCAGGCTGTGGCGGAAGCCCATGGCTTGACCTACGAAGCGCCTCTCACGGCAAAACTTTTGTAAGGTAAACTCTGGCAGGGCAGGGCCAAAAAGGGACCTTGCTCCGAATTAGGGGTTATCCGAGTATGGGTCCCTCAACTACGACTATGAAAAAATACCTATGTCTGCTCGCTGGTGCCGCACTGCTTGGGGCATGCGAGCAAAAGACCGAAACAGTAACCCCCGCGGCGAGCCCCAGTGGCACCACCGCCACGGATACAACCACCGCCACGGATACAACCACCACCACGACCACTTCGAGTCCGGCCGCCGCCGCCTCGGCTACTCCGTAAACTTTCCTCGACTAAAACCGTAAATCCATCGTCCAATTATCCTATGAAAAAATACATCTGCCTCCTCGCCGGCGTCGCTTTATTGGCGGCTTGCGAAAAAAAAGAAGAAACCACCGTCAATCCTGCCGGTGAATCCAAAACTGAAAACAACACCACCGTCATAAAGGAATCTCCCGCGGCTCCCGCTAAAACGGAGACCAATACGACCGTGAACACCACTTCGTCGCCTGCCGAGAAGAGTAGTACCACGACGACAACTTCTTCGCCGAACCCCTAAGCGGTTTAGCCACTCATTTGCAAAGTCTTCCCGTGGATGTCCGCGGGAAGACTTTTGCTGTACGGACCCCGGGCGCCCGCGCCTCGTAGTCTTAATCCTATTCCTGCCCCTATCAGAGAGTGGGATAAGAAGAGGAATAAGACGAAGGGCAGTGGGGATGGAACTCTAGGTTTTCCGTCGCGCCCGCGGTAGTATGGAGATGTGCCGCTTCCGCTCACCCTTCCGCGATCAAGGCGGCTAATTCTCCCCGCCGAATTCCAACGGGTCCGTCAAGAGGGGAGAGTAGCGCGCGGTCTTTTGCTCACCATCGGCGTTCTGCCGGAAGCGTCCGGCCCCCCGCGGGGGGGATTTGTCACCTCCCGGCGCGTAGGCAACGCGGTTGTGCGTAACCGGTTGCGCCGCCGGATGCGCGATATCTTTCGCCGGCACCAGCATGAGATCCTCGGTACCAACTGGGTGGTTACGATCGCCCGTCCGGCGGCCGCGCGCGCGACCTTCGCCGCCTTGGAACAAGAGTGGTTGCGTCTGGCCAAGCGCACTTCTATTCTAGCGCCCTGATGGCCGGAATTCTGCGCGTCTGCGTACGCATTTATCAGATAACACTCTCTCCGACGCTCCATTGGCTGGGCGGTCCGGGCGCAGGCTGCCGTTTTGAGCCAAGCTGCTCCGAGTATTTCCTCCAGGCCGTTGAGACTCACGGCGCGGGGCGCGGCAGTTGGTTAGGCTTGAAACGAATCGCCCGCTGTCATCCCTGGGGCGGACAGGGTCACGATCCCATCCCCGGGCGCGTGGATCATCTTGCCGTATTCACCCGCACCGGCTGTGAATAGCAGCCCGGCTGACGCGTATGGACCGAACTGCATGGTTTGCTGTTGTCGCTTCGGCCGCCGGGCTCGTCCTGTGGTACTCCTACATGTCCCGGCAGTCCTTGCCGAAGTCGATGCCCGCTTCGAGCACGCCTCAGAGTACACTTTCGGCTTCCGCGTCGCCGCCTGTTGCCTCTGACTCGAGCGCCACGCCCGCCCCACTGTTGGCTGCCGCTGCTCTCCCACCGGTGGCTCCGGTTCCGGCCTATCCCGAGCAACGCGAAACGCTGCGCAATTCCGACGTCGAACTGCACCTGACCAATCGAGGCGGCGGAATCGCCGAGGCCGTTCTCTTGAATCATAAGACGGACGCTGGCCAGGTCATAATCAACGCCGGAAACCAGACCCCCATCGGCGCGCTCCTCGATAATCCGGCCGCGCCCGTCCTCCCCGAATACAAGCTGACGCGGCAGGGAGAGGCAGTGCAATGCGAATATGTTTCGCCGGAAAAGTTGACCATTCGAAAGAAATACTTCCTCGCGCCGGCCACCGACAAGAAAGACAATTACGTAGGCGAAATGGATATCGATCTGCAGAACGGGGGCAGCGAAATCTACAAAAATTCCGGCTACTTCCTCGGGCTCGGTGGAGCGGCGCCGATTCATCCAAAAGACTATCCGTCCTACACACGCCTCGTTTGGAGTATCGAGGGAAAAGCCAAGGGTATCGACGTCACCTGGTTCGCGGGCGGCAATGGTTTTCTCGGCTTGGGCCAGCATGCGGCCCAGCCTTCTTATCAGGAAAATGTAAAGGGCGCGGAATGGGCCGGAGTCAGTAGTCAGTTCTTCGCCACGATCATTACTCCGTTGACTGAGAAGGCCGACAGCGTGTGGGGCCGGCGTTTTGAGATCGATCCCGAGCTGAAGTTATGGGGCATCGAAGGCGCTCTGCACATGCCGGCCGTCAATATTCCACCGGGTCAAACCTACAGTGCCCGTTTCCAAATTTACGCTGGACCGAAATTGTATCACAAACTGGCGCGCCTCGATCATAACGAGGGCGAAATCATGAACTTCGGTATTTTTAAACTGGTTAGCCAGTTTCTGCTTAACTTCATGAACTGGCTGCACAGCATCGTCAAGGACTACGCCATCTCCATTCTGGCGTTGACCACTGTGATCCGGCTGGTCTTGTGGCCCATCCAGGGAAAAGCGAACCGGTCGATGAAGCAGACGGCCGCGCTGGCGCCGAAAATCCAGGAACTGCGCGAGAAGCACAAGGATGATCCGACCCGGATGAACCAGGAAGTGATGAAGCTCTACAAGCAGTATGGCATCAACCCGGTCGGCGGCTGTCTTCCCATGGTCATCCAGATTCCCATCTTCTTCGGTCTTTACCAGATGCTGGGCCAAGCGGTGGAACTGCGGAATGAAAAGTTTCTCTGGGTGCACGATCTCTCCCAGCCGGACACGGTGGCTCATATTCCGGGAGTGGGCTGGCCCATTAATATCCTGCCCCTTTGCATGGCCGCCACCCAGGTCTGGCTCATGCAGATGACGCCCAAAACGGGCGATCCCACGCAGCGGAGGGTGATGATGTTCACTCCCCTCATCTTCATGTTTATTTGCTACAATTTTGCAGCCGCTCTGGCCTTGTATTACACTGCCCAGAATCTTTTTAGTATTCTGCAATTTTACCAGACAAGAAACCAACCCATGCCCGCTCTGGCCAAGGTTCCCGCTCCCGGGAAAGGGCCGCGCCGGAAATAGCCCATGACGCCAAAGGAATTACTCGACACCATTCTGGGCTTCCTCGGTTTCGTTGTTCAGATCGAAGAGACGCATAACGAGTCAGGCAGCCTGGTCCTGCAAATTTATACGGAGGAAAGTGACCGGGTAATCGGGCGCGACGGCGAAACGCTGGAAGCGACGCAGTTTCTCCTCAACCGGCTTATCCAATCGAAGGACAAGGATGCGCCCAAAGTGGTGGTCGACTGCGAGCATTACCGTTCGATGCGCGAAGACAAAATTGTGCAGCGGGTGCGAGAGCTGGCCGAACGCGTGCGCATCACGGGTCGTTCGCTTTTGCTCGAACCGATGAACTCCTACGAGCGTCGCATTGTCCACAACGCATTTAAAGACGACCCGGATGTGGCCACCTGGAGTCCTTCGGACTCCTCTCGGATCAAGCAGATCACATTGCTCAAACGCCAGTCGACCAAAGAGCCAGCCACCCAGCCGTAGGGCGGGAGGCTTTTAAGTGTCCGGCATAAAGCGAGCCGCTTCCTTGACCGCGCCCGGCAGGACTTCGGGTCGCCAGCGGAATTTCTCCAGAAAAGGATTCTCCTTCTGCTCCGCCGCGTCGGCGATGATATCCCCCAGCATGGGCGCGAACTTGAAGCCGTGGCCGCTGTCGCCCGCGGCCACCATCAGTCCGGGACGTGCCGGGTCGCGCGCGATCCAGAAATCGCCATCGTGCGTGTCGCAATAGAGGCATACGCGGGTGTGAACGATGGGAGCAGCGGCGAGGGCAGGAAAGGCCCAGGCCAGAAAAGTGCGCAAGTTTTCTTCCTCTTGCCGAGTTACCTTGCGCTCGCGCGAATTAGGCGGCATGACGCGGCCCGGTCCATGCACTCCTATTTTGACGACGCCATCCTGGTTGATCGGAAATCCGTAGTAACCCGTGATGGAAATATCGGCGCCGAACATTGGGAAACGTTCGGGGGCAAAGAGATGCGGATCGTTAGGCCGGAGATGAAAGAGGGGATGACCAGTCTAGCGTAAAAACGCGGTGGTGGAAGGGAAGAGCCAGGGCGTCCAGGCGCCCGTGGCCGCGATCACCAGATCAGCATTCAGGCGGGTCCCGTCTGCCAGGACGACTCCCCGGACTTTGTTGTCCCCCTCATCCAGGCGGTCAAAGAGCGCCCCTTCCCGTAGATCGATTCCGATAGATTGAGCCCGTGCGGCCAGCACCCTAACGACTCTCCCGCTTTCGGCGTAGCCTCCTTCCGGATCGAAGAGACCGTCTTCAAATCGCTCGGCATTCCAGGCCGGAAAACGTTTGCGCAAGTCCTGTGAGGTGATCCGCTCGACCGCGTGCCCACGTCTCTGCAGAACCTGGTAGGTGTCGGCTTCGAAGTCGCCCGGCGTCATTTTCGCCTGTCGCATGAACAGCACGCCGACCTCATGGTAAAGAGTCTGCCCGAATTGCTCGTTCCACTCGCGCCAGCGCCTGATGGCGCGCTCTGCCAACTCTGTGTAAATTTCGTCGGCTCCGTAGCACGAGCGGACTGCCTTGCTGATGTCGGTGGAAGCAGCCAGAGGGTGGGGCAGAGGGCCCGGATCAATAAGACAGACGCGGTGTCCACGCTTTCTTAATTCCAGAGCGCCCACCAGTCCATTGATGCCTGCGCCGATAACGATGATGGTGAGCATGCGGAGCGGAGGCGAACGGCGAGTTACTTTTGGAAATCGAACACGATCTTACCGCTGCGTTTTCCCTGGGCTGCGCGAGTGACGGCGGTCTTTGCTTCTGCCAGGGCATAGCATTTTTCGACTTTGGCTCCAAGCAAGCCGCGCTGCGTCATTTGGAAGAGAGGAGCGAACGCTTCCATCCGCTCCGTCGGGGTTGCGTGGTCATACCACTTGTTGATCCAGATGCCGCGGAAATTGATATTCTTGAAAATGAGCAGGCCATTGGGAATGCGCAGCGGCTGCAAACTCATCGCGCCGTAGGTGACCATGGTCCCGTCCGGGGCGAGGGCGTTAGCCAAATGTAGCGCGCTGTCGCCACCCACCGCATTCAAAGCCAGGGCAATGGGCTTGCCGCCCGTGGCATCTTTGACTTCCTCGCGCAATTTCTCGCCGTCCAGCAGGACGACCGTGCCGCCCTCGTCCTCCAACTCTTTCACTACTTCAGGGCGACGAACGACGTTCACTGTCTTGAAGCCCAGTGCGCGCGCTATTTGGATGACGGCCCGGCCGGCTGCCGAGTTAGCGGCATTTTGGATCAACCAGTCGCCCGGCTGCAGCTTCACGTAGCCGTGCAACATGCGCCAGGCTGTCAGCGGGTTGATCTTCAGCATGGCAGCTTGAATGGGATCGATTTCCGGCGGCACGACGATCAGCGCATCGGCTTTGGCCGCCAGCGCCTCACGCCACGTTCCGATTCCATGGGGCAACAGAACGAGGTCGCCCGTTTTCACCTCCGTTACGCGCGGACCGATTTCCACAACGATGCCCGCTCCTTCCATTCCGGGCGTGGCCGGCAATTGAGGGCGCACCGGATATTTGCCTTCCATCATATTCAGATCGGCCGGGTTAATGGGCGCGGCACGCATCTGCACGATCGCTTCGTCCGCTCCCGGCGAAGGCCACGGTTGCTCGTCCACGTGCAAAACTTCCGCGGGAATTCCGTGCCTTTCGTAGACAGCTGCGTTAATTGTTTTCTTCACGGATGGCCACGGCGCTGCACCCTACATCGAACGTTTCGACCGGCAATCTGCAATCGGGCGCACGCGTTGCCTTGCTCGGGTTGGTTATCAATTTCCTGGTGGCCAGCGCGAAGATCGGCGCGGGATTGCTGGGGAACTCGTATGTCCTGATCGCCGATGGCATTGAGTCGGCCCTCGATATCGGCGGTTCCGTCGTCATTTGGGGTGGACTCAAGGTCGCAGCCCTGCCCCCCGATGAGACGCATCCGTACGGTCATGGAAAAGCGGAGCCGATAGCCGCGATCATCGTGTCCTTGGGCGTGGTGGCGGCCGCTCTGGGTTTGGCCATTCAGAGTATGCGCGAAATTTTTCTGCCGCATCATGCTCCCGCACCCTTTACCCTGATTGTCCTGATCGTGGTCATCGTGGTGAAAGAAATGATGTACCGCTATGTCATGCGGGTGGGGCGCAACGTGGAGAGCACGGCAGTGCAGACGGATGCCTGGCATCATCGCACGGACGCGCTTACTTCGGTGGCGGCGCTCATTGGCATTTCCGTCGCCCTCATTGGCGGAGAAAAGTGGCAGAGCGCGGATGATTGGGCGGCTCTCTTCGCCTGCGGATTGATCGGCGCTAATGGTTACCGACTGCTCAAGCCGGCCCTGCAGGAGCTTATGGATACGGCCCCGGGCGGCGCCATCGTCGAACTCGTGCAGCAAACGGCGGGCTCAGTCGCGGGCGTGAGAGACGTCGAAAAATGTTTCATTCGCAAGATGGGACTGAGTTTCTATGTCGATCTACATGTCGGGGTAGAGGGAGACATTTCCGTGCGCGAAGGCCACCGCATCGCGCATGCGGTCAAGGCCGCCATTCAGGAGGCGAATCCGCGTATCGCCGGCGTTTTGGTGCACGTCGAACCCGCCCGCGGCTAACGACTTCCTTCATCCCAGAGATTGGGCTGGAGAATCTGGCTTAACGCTTTCGTCAGAGAGGCGCGGGCCTGGACGATTCGCCGGCTGAAGTTAAGCAGGCGCGGGATGGCGGCGGGATGAACGAGCAAATAAGTGAAGAGACGGAGCGCGGGCGTTTGCTGTCGTTCCATGTCGAAAAGAATATTCCCCGGAATCGGAAAGGGATGCCGGGGAGTGTCGCTTAAAACGCGGATGGAAAGCAGCCGCAGCCGACGTTCGGCGCAAATGCGCGCGAGCCCTGCGGTTTCCATATCGATGGCGACCGCCTGGTGCCGGCTCCAGACCTCTTCTCTACCGGATGGGGTATCGATCATGCTCGTTGCCGTGAAGAGTCGAGCAATATGAGCAGGCTGGTCGCCGAGGGATTTCCGGGCGTTTTCCAGGAGTTCTCCGTCGGAAAAATTCTCGGCCAGCACGAGGTCACCCACCTTGTCGGAATCTCGCGTGCCGCCCGCGAATCCCGCGCTGATCATTAAGGCCGGCGACTCGCCTTCGAGATATTGCGCTACCCGCCTTTGGGAAATGACTGCACCCACTCCGGTATGAAAAATCTCGACAGCCTTTCCGCTGACTCTCCCGGTGACTATATTTATGCCGTTGCGCAGCAGGTTCTTTTTCTCGATGACAAGACCCATAAGGCCGGAACTTTCCGCGGGCAGAGCGAAGGCGATGGCGATCATTCGGCGGACGGGCGGTGGCGTGGGAAAATCACCTAATGCGACTGGTGCTCGACGATGTGGACCACAAAACTTCTTTTGTCCGCGCCGGTCGAAGAAGTATCGTTAGGCGGGATCGTCCCCGCATCTTTCCCGCTGAGCGTCGCCATGGCGGTGCGAAACTCCGTCTCCCGATTGGCCGGCACATCCACCAGCACGCCGAGACGGGGGCCGTCCGGCAATTCGACGGTGGCGGAACCCCCCAGGCCCCTGGCCAGAGTGACGATCTTTTCAGCCACGGCCTGAAGCTGGCCGGGATTCGCTGAGATGGTGAGTTCGCCCAACTCCAGGGGTGGAGGCGTCAGGGCAGATTGCGTAGCCAACCGCAGAGACTTTGTGATTTGGTCGCGCATCTGGGCCTCCAGCAATTTGTGGTTGGGATTGGCCGCCTCGTGGCGTGCGATGAAATAGAGGCCTGCTCCCACGTTCACCGCGATCAGGATAATGAAAGCCGTTCCGATGCGCAGGGCCATTTTCCGTCCCCGCGCGTTGGAACCGCCTTCCTGCGGGATCATGACCTCCCGGCGTTCGCCCCGCATATTGGAATGGATGCGACGGGCGGCCGCGAATTCTTTTTGCAGTTGCGGGTCCTCCGCTATTTTTTCTTCCAATTGAGCGCGCTCCCAGTCTGGCAGCTTCCCTTCGAGATAATCGAATAACTTGTCAGGATTCATGGGCGGCGTGGCCAAGCGTGATACCGGAGGCGGAGTCGCGCAATGTCTAACTGATACCTTTTCCTGGGGACGCGTTAGAAAGCCCCCTTCATTTGCTCTTTCTCCCTGGGGAAATAGACTGCTGGCCTCGTGCAACAAAATGGTCAGGCAAAATGGCATGGACCCGGCACCTGGCGTCGACGCGCTGTCATCGCGCTCGGTGTGGGCGCCTTGCTCGTGCTCGCTTTTCATCGTCCTCTTCTGCTCACGGTGGGCGAGCACCTGGCCCGGCATTACGCGGCCAGGAATGATTTGAAGCTTGAGCTACGCCTGGAAGGCAGCGTCTTTACCAATCTGACGGTGCGCAATTTGCATGCGGTCTCCACCGGCAAGAGTCCGGTCGAATTGGTCGATCTCGAATACGCGCGCTTCACCTACAGTCTCCCTGATTTGTGGCGGCACGGGGCCGAAAACTTCCTGCGCACGGTTGCCGTCACGAAGGCTCGCGTGGTTCTCGACCCAGACAAAGCCAAGCTAAAACGGCCGCCGCCCCCTAACGAAAAGATTACTCTCTTCACCATCTTTCCTGAATCGGTCCAGCTCTCGGATGTCTCGCTTTTGATCAAGGACAGGCCGTATGACACCATCATCGAGCATCTCGACCTGCACCTCGATCCGCTGCAAGGCCGTCGTTTTCAAGTGGACCGGTTGCAGCTCGCGGGCGGGCAGAACTTCTCGAAGGTCACGGGCCAAAGCTCCTACACGAATCGCAACCTGGTGCTGCGCGATATCAATGTGGAGGGTGATCGGATCGCGCTCATCAGCGTGGACGCTTCGCAAATCCAGCACAAGACGCTCGCCGTTAAACTCGAATCCGATCTGGGCGGCGGACAGGTCTCGCTCACGGGATCCCTCTCCGAACGCGATCCGTCGCTCAACACCGAAGTCCATCTCAAGGTGACCAACGTGACGGCCAATACCCTGAATAAGTACATCGGACCTGATGCCAAATTGAACGGTCAGGTGGAAAAACTGGACCTCAACGCCACCGGACTTTTCAACGTGCCCAAGACGTGGACAGGCGAGTTGGCGGCCCAGTTGATCGGTCTTCGCCAGGATGAAATCGGCGCCGACTCTTGCAACATTCGGATCGTGGCGCGCGACGGCGGAGCCACCATTCAATCGGCCGAAATCGTGCAGGGCGAAAATCGATTCGTCGTGCACGGCTCCGCGCGGCTTCCCGCCGATACGCGCGATTTCGGGCGCAGCCCGGCCACCTTGGATATCTCGGCTGCGGCGCTAGATCTGGCCCGCGCCACCCTGGGAATGCCGCAACATTTGACTGGCGCGGCTCAGATGAAGGGCACAGTGGAGATCCGGGATGGACAGATCAACGGCCAGGCGCTGGTCACGGCCGGTCCGGTTGGCTTTCCCAACGGCAGTATCGAAAAGCTAAGCGCCACCCTGAGCGCGACAAAGATCATGCCGCCGCGCGATACGCAAAAGCCCTGGTTCGCCAATCTCAAAACCCGGGTATCGACCGATGCGACGAACATTCGTTTTCGTGAATATGCGGTCGATTCCGTGCAGGGGGTGGCGAGTTCCGTCGATGACTCGCTCGACCTGAAGCACATCGTCGTTAGGCGCGGGCACAATGAATTGACTGTTCGAGGTAAGTATCGGGTGCCGGCGGATATCACGGAGGCGTCCAGGCAACCGGCGCAGCTGGATCTTTTGCTCAACGCTCCCCAGTTGGCCGATTATTGGGTGGCAGACTCGCCGGATCGAATCAGCGGTCCTCTTCAAGTCAACGCTCAGGTCGATTGGCAGAATGGTTTAGCCAATGGCCAGGGGACCGTCTATGGCGCCGATCTTAAAATGCACGATCTGGTCTTTCATCAGCTCAGTGCGCAATGTGCCGTCACCAAGAGCGTCGTCTACTTGAACGACTTTACGGCCGCCCTCAACGCGAACGACTTTGTTCGGGCGACCGGCAGCTTCGATTTGCGAGGCCCTCATCGTTATGACGGCAAGGTCTCGGCCAGTGTGGCCAACCTTTCCACCCTGAAACCGCTCCTGCGCGCTTCCGGAAATCAGAATGAGTTGAGCGGCTCGCTCGCTCTAAACTGGGAGGGCGCGGGCGAAATGAAGACTGCTCGAAACTCGGGCAAGCTGAACCTCGCGCTCGAGAAAGGCCGCTACGGAGATCTTCAATCGCTGCAGGCCAGGGTGGATGCCACCTATTCCCCGGACGGTTTGGACGTTCCCATTATTTTCTTTTCCAGCAACAGAATGGATTTTCAGGCGAACGCTCAGGCCAAAGGGGAGACGTTTGAAATCAGCAAGATTCAACTCGATCAGGGACAATCAAAATACGCGTCCGGCTACGTGTCCCTTCCGTTTATTTGGAAGAACCTGGGCACCACTTCTGCGATCTTTCCGCCTGACGGGAAGGTCGTCGTTAACTTTCAGTCGGAGAACATCGACCTGAAGAAGTTATTCGAAGATATGGGCGTGAAATCGACGGCCAACGGTACGCTTAACGTCAAGATGGATGCCCACGGCACCCTCGCCAAATTGGAAGCGCGTCTCGATCTGCAGGCGCGCAGCTTGCGCACTGACCTCGTGCCCAACCTGGAGCCGGCCAGCTTTGACCTGAGCGCGGAGGCCAAGGGCGATCAACTCAATATTATCGGCAAGCTGCAACAGTCCAAGATTCAGCCCCTGGAGCTCACGGCCAGTTTGCCCTTCAACGCGGCTCGCGTTCTGAGCGAGCACGGACTCCCGGACGACACTCCAGTCACAGCCAAGCTTCGTCTGCCTCGGAGTTCGGTAAACTTTCTTCGTCAATTCGCACCCGAGGTCGAACAACTGGATGGCGATGTCGGCGTGGATGTGGATGTCCATGGCACCATCGCGAAACCGATCCTGAGCGGCTCGGCCGATATGTCCGTGAATGTGGCGCGGTCCAGCAACGTCACCCTGCCAGCCCTGCGCGGCTTCAAGGCACGCCTGCGTTTTGCCAACGATTCGCTCACCGTCGAGCAATTCGGCGGGGAACTTTCCGGCGGCAAGTTTACTCTGACCGGCGGCTTAAAGTTCGCTAAGCTAACGAGTGTTAACATCGATCTGCAGTTGAAAGCGGACAGCATCCTGGTGGCCCGCAACGATTCCGTCACGGCTCGAGCCAATGTTGATATCAAGGTGGCCGGCCCTTTTACCGGCGCCAGTGTCACGGGCAGCGTCGAAATGACGAACAGCCAGTTCCTGAAGAATCTCGATCTCATCCCCATAGGCCTGCCCGGTCGACCCGCTCCGCAGCCGCCCTCCTCCCGCCCCGATTTTTCCTTTCCGGATCCGCCCTTGCGCGATTGGAAATTCGATGTCGCCATCAAAACGAAGGAACCGTTCCTCATCCGGGGAAATCTGGCCAATGGCGGCGCGGTAAGCGATCTGCATCTTA
This sequence comes from Chthoniobacterales bacterium, assembly GCA_038226905.1. GTDB lineage: Bacteria > Verrucomicrobiota > Verrucomicrobiia > Chthoniobacterales > UBA10450 > JBBRDU01. The sequence continues at coordinate 15,551 of JBBRQE010000036.1, forward strand.
TTGGCACCGGTTTGCATCCTGGGCTGCAGGGGATTGTTCGTCTGGAAAACGTGGAAGCCACTCTGCCGTTCAGCCGATTGGAGATTGCTTATGGCTTCCTTTATTTCGACCCAAGCGATTCGCTGAATCCTAAGCTGGATTTGCATGGCACCTCGGTCATTCGCGACTACACCATCCACGTGTATATTTATGGCTCTTCCCTGGCGCCCCAGGCCCTCTTCACGAGCGAGCCGCCGTTGCCCCAGGAAGAGGTGATTTCTTTATTGGCCACCGGGACCACCCGGGAAGAATTGGCTGGTAATAATAATGTGCTGGCTGGACGGGCTGCCATGTTACTGGTTCAACAACTGTATCGAAAAGTGTTTAAAACAGGGCAGGGTGCGCATAATAGCTCGGTGTTCGATCGCCTTAACGTGGACGTGGGCCAGACTGATCCAAGAACCGGACAGCAGCAGGCAACCGCGCGCTTCAAATTGAACGATCACTTTGTGCTGGTCGGCGATGTCGATGTGGGAGGCGGTTTTCGCGGGATGGTCAAGTATCTGATTCGTTTTCACTGAGATGCGCTTTCTTCTTCTCACTCTTCTGGCCGGTTTCGTTTGCGCGGCCCCCGTCTTCTCGGAGACGGCGGCCCGTCCGGAGCGCTCTGAGGAAAAACAGAAGGATCAGCACGCCGTGGCCAAGGCCCAGGAAAAAAAGGCGCAGCACGCCAGCGTGATCGAGTTCCAAGGCGAAAAGATGTTTGGGGACAAGGAACTGCGTTCGCAACTCAAGGAACAGATTGCCACCATTGACGATTTCGGCCTGACCTCCGCACGGGCCGATGATGCCGCCTTTTTCCTGGAATTATTTTACCGCAAACACGGCTACATGAAGGCGAGCGTTCATTACGTGATCGAATCGGGCGACCGTCTCCGGCTCGAAATTCAGGAAGGCCAATTGTTTACCCTCGGAACCGTGACCTTCGACGGCAACGGACACGAACCGACCGAAAAATTATTCGAGTATGCCATGGGCCCGACGCGCGAGCGTTATTCCAAATTGCAGAAGAATCTCCCCTTCGTCGCCTCCGACGTGGAGGAAGGAGCGGATTTGGTCCATCGCTTTTACGTGGCCGAGGGCTATCTCGATTCCGCGGTGGCCAAACCTCGTTACAACTATCACGAGGAAAGCGGTCAGGTCGACGCCGTCATCTCCATTCAGGAAGGCCGCGAATATTCGTTCGGCGACGTCACCTTTACCGGCCAGACCATCTACGGCCGCGAAGCGTTGCGAGGTCAGATCCAGGATCTGTTGTCCCAGCCGTTCACGGATGCTCGCGTGGCCGATATTCCTCGCCGTCTCCAGTCCTATTTTAAGACGCGCGGATACTTCGCGGTCAAGGTGGAAGCGACGGCCGAGCCCGCCGCCGCCCGTCAAGGGCACGTCCCGGTTCAGGTCGCCATCTCGGCCGGATCGCTTTATCACTTTGGCGATGTGACCGTGACCGGACTGAAGCGTCTCCATCCCGGTTACGTGGAGAAGCGTTTCTCCAGTTTGAGCGGAAGGACCTACAGCCCCGAAGTTCTCGACGAAAAATTTCGCGCCCTCATGCGGAGTGGTCTCTTTAGCATTCTCCAAATCAACCCGGTCGCGACGGGTGATGATTCGTTGCACCTGGATATCTCCGCGGAAGAGGGGAAGAGCCGGGAATTTGGTCTCTCGGCCGGCTACGGCACCTTCGAAGGATTGATCGGGGGAGTCTCGTTTAGGGAACTGAACCTTTTTGGGTCCGGGCGTCCGCTTACCACCTCGGTTCTGGTTTCGGAACGCAGTTACAAAGGGGAAATATTATTTGAAGATCCCTATCTCTTCGATACGGAGATCGATCTCAAGGCGCGGGTGGGTGCGCTCACTTTTGATTTCGATGGTTATTCCAAATTTGAACTGGGCAGTCGCCTCGAGTTGACCCGCAAATTGACCCGACAATATGAGATCGGCCTTAACTATTCCGTTCGTCACGTCGAGATCACGAGCTCCAGCATTAAGTCATTCTATCTCGGGAATACCTCTTACTTCATTAATACCCTCGGTTTTACCCAGACGCTTGATCTGCGCGACAGTCCTCTGGTGACACCGCGGGGCTTTGTCGCGGGGAATACGATCGACGTGGCCACCGGCGCCTTTGGGAGCGAGATCGAACTGGTGCGGGCCACCCTGCGCCTTGGATATTACATTCCGTTTGGTCCCAAGTCGCTCACACCCGGCGTGGTCGGCGATCAGAGCGGCCCGAAAGCGCCATGGCAACGATTTTACGAACAATCTTCCCTGGCCTTTGGAGCACGCCTGGGTGGCGTCCATTCGCTCAATCACAGCGGACCGGACGAGCTGACCACCATCCCCATCGATGAGCGTTTTTTCAACGGCGGCGGCACCACCGTGCGCAGTTTTGCGGAACGCGATCTCGGTCCGCACGATCGACACGGCAATCCGTTGGGCGGAGAGTTTTTCACCGTCTTTAATGCGGAATACACTTTCCCGATTTATGGTGAGTTGCAGGGCGCTCTATTCGGCGATGCCGGCAATCTTTTGCCCACCTCGGAGGAGCCAGGCCTCGACGAGATGCGTTATGCTTTGGGAGTCGGATTGCGCTACAAGTTACCCATCGGGCCGATTCGTCTCGATTACGGCGTCAACCCGGACCGGCATCCGGGCGAGGATTTCGGGGCCTTCCACTTCAGCTTCGGTTTCGCTTTTTAGCGCGCCACGCGCGGATCGGAACAGTCTCGCACTAAGGGCGCTAAGGACACAAAAGTCGACCACTCGAAGTCTGACTTGGCTGACAAACATTGAGCGTCTTTGTCCGTCCCCGCTCGTGACCTTTGTGACCTCCGTGCGAGACTCTCGGTCCCCCGTCCCCGCTTTGCCGCAAATACCACTTGGCGGGACGTTAACCGGTCGTAAACTCTGCGCTCCGCTCCACCACCTGAAAGGAATTTGAAATTATGATGAGGCTCCTGCGCAAGCATCGGAACTGGCTGATGATAGTGATCGGTGTGCTGGCCATCCCTTTCATCTTCTACTTTAATAAGACGGACCCGAGCAACGCGCGGAACGACAGGTTTGCCCGCGTCTATGAGCGTGACATCTCCATGGTGGACGCACAACGGGGTGTTCGCCTCTGTAACCTGGCGCAGGTCCTTGGCATGGAGAATCTTGTTCGCTCTCTCGCGGTGGGCGCCCACGCCAGAGAGGAAGTAGGTCCCCAATTCACGTTAAACCGCATCATCCTTCATCACGAAGCGACCCGCCTTGGGATTCAGCCGAGCACCGCCGAGGTGACTGATTTCGTGCGCACGCTCCGGCCTTTCCGGAACGCCACCGGGTTTGATCCCAAGAAATTCGATGAATTTACACAGACCGCCCTTCCTACCCTGGGTTTTAGCGAAGCGCAGATCGAAGAACTCGCCACGGATGAGCTGACCCTGCGCCGGATCAAGGAACTGGTCACTACGGGGGTGACCGTCCCGGATGCGGAAAGTAAGACGAAATTCGAGCAGATTTACGGAAAGCTCAGTGTCAGCGTTATCCGCCTGCAAGCGGCCGATTTTTCGAAAGACCTGAAGGTGACCGACGAGGATGTGCAGAAGTATTTCGAATCGCACAAGGCCGAGCTCAAAACCGAGGAGAAGAGAAAAGTGGAATTCGTTAGTCTCTCTCTCACGGACGAGCAAAAGAAATTGGCCGGGAAAGAGCGCATTGATGTATTGCAAAAAATATCCGACCGGGCCGTCGACATTACCCAGGCCTTGCTCGAAAAAGGGGCCGAGTTTCATCAGGTCGCCGCTAAATTCCAATTGCCGGTCAACGCTACGGGTGAATTTACCGCCGTCGCGCCCGACCCCAAATTGAAAGCCGATCCGCAGCTGACCGCCACGGCTTTCTCCCTCACAACCCAGGAACCTAATAGCGATGCCATCCAGGCGGCTGATGGGTTCTACATCCTGCACCTCGAGGGTGCCGTGGACGCGCGTCCGCTTTCTCTCGAGGAAGCGAAGCCCAAAATTGTTGAAACGATCACGTCCGCCCGTGCCCGCGAGATATTGGCCACCAAAGGTGCCGAGGTAGCTCACACCGTGCGCGAATTGCTTGCCTCGGGCGCTCCTCTCTCCTTCGCTCTGGAGAAAGCCACCGTGAAAGCGGAAAAGATCGAGCCTTTCTCGCTCGCCGAAGAAATGGATCCGGAGGAAGCACCGAAGGAGCCAAAGAAGCGCCCGCCCGACTTTGTGGCGGTCGAAAATGCCGTGGCCACTTTGCAGCCCGGCGATGTGAGCGACTTCATGCCATGGGAAAATGACGGAGGCATTGTCGCCATTCTGGAAAAGCGCGAGGTGCCCGATCAAAGCAAGTTTGCCCAGAAGCGGTCGACCTTCGACGAACGGACTCTCGCGGAAAAGCGCGAAATAGTGTTCTACGAATGGTTGCACGATCGCCAGCTCGAAGCCGGTATCGTGGTGGCCAAGAGCTAACCTCCTCCCGCGCCTTGAAGGGGCGAGCTCCTTGCGAGCTCCAGCGTTGCCAGGCCGCCGTAACGTCGCGAACCGGCAGTCATGGCGTCGCAGGAGCTCCGGCCCTCCATCGATACTCGCGATAACGGTTTGGCGCTGCACAACATTTGTGAGATGACTGGTAAATCACATGCAGGATCGAGATGACATGTTCGACGACGCCACCGGCGATCTTGCCACGGGCGAGTTGGAAGCTGCCGTGGAGAAGTATCGCCGCTGCGTTGAACTGGATCCTTCATTCTTCGACGGCTGGCATGCCCTGGGCATGGCTTTGATGAAGATAGGACGTTTCCCTGAAGCCATCGAAGCAGGAAAAAAAGCCACGGTTCTGCGCCCTAACGATCAAATCGGCTGGACCAGCCTCTCGTTATTTTACAACCGCAATGGCAACATCCAGGAAGCAGAGGCCGCCGGGACCAAAGCGAAGATTCTGTCGTGGGGCGGCAAAATAGCGCAGGAAAACTAACGCTCAGTCCGCTTGAAAAGGAATCCGGAGACATGACGCCTGTGCACCATGAGCAGCAGACTACGGACGATACCGTTTCGGCTTATGCCCCGGGTCGGGTGGAACTCCTCGGTAACCACACCGATTACAACGAAGGCGTAGTCCTGGCTGCCGCCATCGATCGCGGATTAACTGTGAGCGGTCGTGCCCGATCTGACTCAAGGGTGGCGCTCACCTCGAGTTGGGCCGGCCAACTGGAGATCTCTCTCGCCGAACTCAAGCCGCAAACAGAAGCGCGCTGGGCCAATTACGCCTTGGGAGTCGCAAGTGAACTGCTCGCGCTCGGCGTTCCCATCCAGGGATTTTCTGCGCAGGTATCGGGCGACGTTCCGGCCGGGTACGGACTTTCCAGTTCCGCCGCTTTCGAGGTCGCGACTGCCTTCTTCCTCTTGAAGTTGCACAAACACGATCTTCCTCGCTTGGAAATCGCCCGGCTTTGTCAACGAGCCGAGCATCAGTTCGTCGGCGTAAAATCCGGACTGCTCGACCAGGTCAGTTCCATCTTCGGAAAGGCTGATCACGCCGTGTTTTTCGACTGTCGCAGCGCGCAAATCCGCCAGGTTCCTTTCCCGGCCGATCTCGCCTTGATCATCGCGGAATCGGGCAAAGCGCGCGAGCTGGCCTCCGGGAAGTATAACGAACGACGGGAAGAGACCAGTGCGGCAGCCCAAGCCCTCGGCGTGAAAGCCTTGCGCGATGTTTCCTCCGCGGAGGTGGCGCAGAGTGAGCGATTATCGCCACTTTTGCGTCGCCGCGCCCTTCACATTACCGGGGAAAACGAGCGGGTCCTGCAGGCCGTTGATTTTTTGGCCGAAGGCAACGGCGCAGCCTTCGGGCTGCTCATGAACGAATCGCACGAAAGTTCGCGACGGAACTTCGAGAACAGCAGCCCTGAACTCGATCTTCTCGTCGAAATCGCCCGCCAAGTGCCCGGTGTTCTGGGCGCGCGACTCACCGGTGGTGGATTCGGAGGCGCGACCGTGACGCTCTGCCGACGCGAAGCTGCTGATGCAGCCGCTAAAGAGATCGCGCGCGAGTATGCGCGGCAATCGTCTCTTCAGCCTCAGGTGCTTTTGACTTCGGCCGCGCAAGGCGCCGGCTGATCGACAAATACAAGCAACGGCGCGATCGCGCCGCGCTGAAGTGCTGAAGATAGCATCCATTCGGAAAATACGTGCGAAATATGCATCCGGCCGGCGGGCGCCAGCGGAAGGCTGGGTATGCGAATATCTTGTCGCGGCCCTTATCCGGCTTTCTGTTGCGCTCTCGCCCTTCTCGCTTCTCTCTTTCTTCCAGCGAGCCGCGCGCAGGGAGAGGGTCGCGCGGTCGGGAAAGACCCCGCACTCCGCGCTCTGATACTGGCCTATCAGCCCGGAAATACTCCGACCGATCGAGAGATTATACGGCTTCAGGGCAAGATTCGTAATCAACCGGAAGCCCAACGAGAAATCGTCCAGCTCGGGTGGGCCTACGTGGCCAAGGCTCGGCTGACGGGTGATCCCGGGTTCTACAAAATCGCCGAACAATGCGCCCAGTTGGCCGCCGCAGCTGCCGATTCTCTTCTCCTGCGCGGGCATATCGATCACGCCCTGCATCGTTTCACCGAAGCGGAGGCAATTGCGCGACAGCTTACCGTCGGAAATCAAACGAGTTGGCAGACCTATGCACTACTCGGCGACGCCTTGATGGAGCAGGGGAAACTGGGCGCGGCGGTCGATGCCTATCAACGGATGATCGACATTCGTCCCTGTCTTCAAACCTATGCGCGGGTTGCCCATATTCGCTGGTTGAAAGGCGATCTCCCCGGCGCGGAGGAGCTCATGCGACTGGCCGTTGAATCCGGCAGCAGTCGCGATCCGGAGCCGGCCGCCTGGGCTTACACGCGTCTCGCCCTCTATCAATTTCAATCGCGCGAGATTCAGGAAACCACCTGGTCCGTCGATCGCGCCTTGGAGTTCGTGCAAGACTATCCGGCTGCCTTGTTCCTTCGTTCTAAATTGGAAATGGCCCGGGGAGAACCGGCCAAGGCAGTAGAATCGCTTCGCACCGCCTGCGCGCAGGTTCCTCTCCCAGAATATCAGTGGGGCCTGGTGGATGCGGCCGGGCTGGCTGGCGATTCTGAACTGGCCGCGCGAACCGAGGAAGCCTTGAAGAGCCGGGGAGCGACCGAAGATCCTCGCAGCTTTGCCCTCTTTCTGGGCACGCGAACCGTTGCGCCCGAAATGGCTTCCAAGCTCGCCCGGGAAGAGCTGGCCAACCGCCGTGATGTTCTGACCTACGATGCCGTGGCCTGGACCGATTTAGCGGCCGGTCGGCTGGGCGACGCGGGCGAGAACATGAAGCGTGCTTTGGCCGAAGGGACACAGGACGCCCGGCTATTTTACCATGCGGGCAAAATCGCCGCCACGCAGGGTCAAAAGAAAGCAGCCAGGAATTGGATCCAACGAGCGGGAAGTCTCCAGCAGATGCTCCTTCCTTCTGAGCGGGCCGATCTGACCCGCCAAGCCGCCGCTCTCGGGGTTTCGCTGGCGGACGACAGCATTTCTCAACCAACCAAACCAAAACTGGCCGACACGGCCATTCACACAAAGCAGTTATGAAAAACAAAAAAATAATCCTCCGGGCGACCGCCGCGGCCTGCGCCGTCACGTCGTTACTGGCTTTTGCCAAACCGGCTAATGCCTCCAGTCACATGGACGCGCCGTTGATCGTGCTCGATCCCTCCGCCAATACGACCGATGTCTATGCCTTTCGCAGCAGTGACGCGAATGGCGGTCAGTTTCTGACCGTTGCTCTCGCGGTTTATCCTTTTGAAGAACCCGGCATCGGTCCGAACAAGTATAACTTTGACGACAACGTGCTTTATGAGATCCACCTGGCTACCGGCGCAAACGTCGCGGCCGGCCAGTCCTCCGTTTCTTATGGCTTCCGTTTCACCACTTCATACAAAAATACGAATACGATTGCCCAGTCGTATCTCGGCGAGGTGGCTGCGGTGGATGACGCGAACCAAAATCTGACGCAACGTTATACCGTTACCAAAACACTTCCGGCCGCCAACCCCAAGGCCACTCCGTCGGTTACGACGCTTTTCACCAGTGTTTTGGTCCCGCCTAACAACCAGGGTCTCGTCACGCGTTTCTATAATCAGAACGATGACGGCGATCAGCTCGCTCGCGAGGGCGTAGCCGTGGAGAATCAGCTGGATCGATATACGCTCGCGACCATTCCGACTAACTCCACTGGTTACCGCGTTTTCGCCGGCCAGCGCGATGACGGTTTCTATGCGGATATCCAGAGCATCTTCGATCTCGATTTCTCTTTCTCCGGGCCTAACAAGCCTTTCGATAGTCAGGGCGGATTTAATGTGCACACCATCGTCCTGAACATTCCGCTGGCCGATATCGGCGGCGCCCAACAGGTCGTCGGAGTTTACGCCACGACCAGCCGGGCCAAGGTGCAGGTTTTGCAAAATCCGGGACACGGAAAAAAGCCCAAGCCCATCAACAGCGGTAATTTTGTACAGGTCGCCCGACAGGGAAATCCGCTCTTCAACGAGGCCCTCGTCGCCATCAAAGACAAGGATCTTTACAGCCAGTCCTCTCCGTCCACTGACGCCACGGCCTTTAAGACGTATGCCCTCAATCCTGAGCTGGCCGCCATTTTGGGTCTGGACGCAAATCACACGACCAACCGGACGGATCTCGCGGGCATTTTTATTCCCGACCTGATAAAGGTTGATCTCTCGACTGGTCCAGCACGCCTCGCCGGTGGTTCCAATGCTGGTGCTGCTCCCAACGACGCCGGTTTTAATCGACTCGGCATTTTCGGCGGTGGCCCCAATGCTGCCGGCGGTCCGGCTCCGGACGTTCTGACCAGCACGGTTCAGACCGGTTTTCTCGGCAATGGAACGCTGCCGGGCGGTTGGCCTAACGGACGACGTTTCGGTGACGATGTCGTCGACATTGCCGTCCTCGCTCTGGAAAGCGATCTGCGCAACCCCGCGGCGCCCACGCTGGCGCCGGCCCCGGCTGATCCCGGAGTCGACAAAGTCGATCATAACGACATCGGCTACAACAAAGTGTTCCCCTATGCCGCAACGCCGTTGAACGGCCGCGCGCATAACCATCACTAGAATTCCCCTCGACTCTTGCACCGTCAGCGCCTCCTAGCGTCTGACGGTGCAAGTGGTTGGGATGTATCATGAGGGCACGCGTATTCTCGACCGTTCTGGCTGGCGCATTCGCGCTGACCACGGGCGCCTTCGCTCATGATCCCGGTCTCAGTTCGGCGACTGTCACCGTGGCGCCAGCGGAAATCAGCGCGGTCGTCATTTTTAATCCGCGGGACTTTTCCACGCTCCCGCAGCTCAAAGAGCCTGCTTACGACACGATTGTTCCGCAGATCCTGCGCGTGCGGGTGAATGGCCAATCTCTCCCGCCCCGCCTCGAGAGCGTGACGCGGGACGCCAGCGAGAATGTTATCTTCAAAATCCGTTATACCTTTTCGGGCGATGGTGCGCTCGACCTCGCTTCCGGGCTGATCGATCAACTGCCGTTCGGGCATCGCCAATTCCTGACCGTCCTGACGGCTTCCGGCCAGACGTTAGGCACCACCCTTCTGAGCGCGTGTGATAATCAGTTTAAGACGGCGATCGCTCCCGCTGAAAAGAGTGCGCCGGTGCGCGGTACTTTTCTCGATTTTCTTCTGCTCGGTGTTCGCCACATCCTCACGGGCTACGATCACTTGCTCTTTCTTTTCGGGCTTCTAATCGTCTCGCGCAATGCCCGGTCGGCCGCCCTGCTCATTACCTGTTTCACCGTGGCGCACTCTCTCACGCTTGCCCTTTCCACTTTTAATCTGGTCAATCTGCAGAGTCGTTTTGTGGAGTGTGCGATCGCCGCATCGATCGTTTATGTGGGAATCGAGAACCTCTACCACGGAAAAACCTTGGATTATCGCTGGATCCTCACCTTTCTCTTTGGCCTCGTGCACGGCCTCGGCTTTGCCAGCGTCCTGCGCGAAATGGGCGTGGCTAATACGGGCCTCAAAGCCGCGCTTCCTCTCATCGCTTTCAACTCCGGGGTAGAAATCGGTCAGCTCAGTATTGCCCTCATCGCCCTCCCTCTCATCTGGATAGCCCGCCGTCACGCCGGCTTTTTTCGCGTCGCGGTTCCGGCGTGCTCGGCCCTCATCGCCCTGGCCGGCGGCTATTGGTTCTTCGAGCGCATCTTTCAATCCTGACGCCCGTGCTGAATCTTTTGTAGGGGAAGGTGTCAGCTTCCCTGGGAAGGCAACGCCTTCCCCTACAGATCAGAATCCCGCGATCAGGCCTCGCCGCTGCGGCAGCCTCCAGAGCGAGCGCGTCGCCGGAGCTCCGCTTTCATCCAGGGAATTTTTGCCGCGCTACCTCACCAAATATTCACGCGCTTATCGGGCGGACGCACCATCGGGCTGCCGTCTGGAATATCGAAGGCCTTTTGGAACTCGGCCAGGTTCGAGAGCGGTCCGATCACCCGGTAATGCGCAGGCGAATGAGGATCGGTGTTTAGCCGCAACTTCGCGTCCTCGTCCCGCGACTTTTGGCGCCAGATTTGGGCAAAGGCTAGGAAGAAGCGCTGGTCCGGAGTGAAACCGTCGATCTTATCCTGCGGTTTGCCTGCCGTGGCCTTTTTGAAGGCGGCGTAGGCGATCTTGAGTCCGCCGAGGTCGGCTATGTTTTCACCCTGGGTCAGCTCGCCGTTCACGTGCAGGCCGGGTAGCGGCTCGTACTCGTTGAATTGCTGCACGATCGCTTTGGAACGTGCTTCGAACTTGGCTTTCGAATCGGCCGACCACCAGTCGCGCAAATTACCCACCGCGTCGTACTGCCGGCCCTGGTCGTCATATCCGTGCGTGATCTCGTGTCCAATGACCACGCCAATCGCCCCATAGTTGATGGCGTCGTCCAAATCCACGTCGAAAAAGGGCGGCTGCAGGATCCCGGCCGGGAAGACGATTTCGTTCTGCAGCGGA